>JAQTZQ010000063.1:6749-20833 GCA_028687645.1 Rhodocyclaceae bacterium | reverse complement strand
TAACTTTGCTTGGGCACGTTTGTCACGTAACTGGTTCAGCCAGTTTGTGATGGGCTCCTGACCGGATTCAGTTTGATAGCGGTAAAGTGAGATCATGCGCAATTGTAGCTTAAAAGCTACTTTGTTGACTTTATTCAGGAGCGTGCGAAATTGTATTGCTGATAATCTGAGCTTCCCCCGGAAATTAGTCTGGAAGGTTGCCAGTTTTAGCGATTGTAGGTCATCTAGTATTGAGGCTTTGGTAGCATCATGCATGACCTACCCGTACACCATACCGTTCCACAAAACTCAAATTGAATAACGAACTGTCGTGAATTTTCCCTCGATTTCCCCGGTTGACCGCAGCAAGGTGGTCCACCCTTTGCTTTCTGATTGTCTTTTCTAAGGAAGACAATCATGGAGGCGTGGGCGATGGAAGAATTTGCTGGAGCAACCTTGGGTGATGAGCGACTGACCCACCGGTTGGTGAAACTGGCCACGCGATTTGCCGACAAACCGACGGCAAGCATTCCGGGCGCCTGTGCCGACTGGTCGGAAACGCAAGCGGTGTACCGCTTCTTCGAACAATCGAGTGACAGGAAACGCCAACTGGGCTGGCAAGACATTCTGGCGCCACATATTGAGCGCACCGAAGCCCGGATGCGGCAGCATCCGGTGGTCTTGTGTCTGCAAGACACGACCGAGCTTGATTTCAACGGGCAGGAAACGATCGGACTGGGCCCGCTCTCCTACGAAGCCCAGCGCGGCATGTATCTTCACCCGACCTACGCCATCACCCCCGATCGGGAACCGCTCGGCGTCACCGACGCCTGGATGTGGGCACGCGAACCCAAGGGCACGGATGGCGTACGGCCAGGCCTGCTTGAAAGCCAGCGTTGGATTGAAGGCTATCAACGGATTGCCGAGACGGCGCGTGAAATGCCGCAAACCCGCTTGGTTTATGTTGCTGACCGCGAGGCCGACCTCCTTGGATTGATGCAATGCGCGCATCAATTGGGTACGCCGGCGGATTGGCTGATTCGCTCGAAACATAACCGTTGTTTGCCGGCTGGCGGCAAATTGTGGGCGAGCGTACTTGCCGGTGCCCCCTTGGGCAGCATCGAATTCGAGCTGCTGGCGCGTCAAGGGCAAGCCGCCCGGCGGGTTCAACAACAGGTTTTTGCCCGCACAATCAATTTGCCGGACGGTCAAGGTGGCCTGTTGTCGGTGACCTGCCTGATCGCCAAGGAAATCAATGCACCGGCCGATTGCAAGCCGGTTGAGTGGCGATTGCTGACGAACCGGACAGCCGAAAGCTTTGCTGCGGCGATCGAGCTGATTGACTGGTATCGCTGCCGCTGGGAGATTGAAACGTTCTTTCATGTGTTGAAGAACGGTTGCCGGGTTGAGGCGCTGCAATTGGGCAGTATGGCCAAGTTGGAACTGGCTTTGGCCGTCTATCTGGTGGTTTCCTGGCGCTTGGCCCGACTGCTCAAGTTGGGACGCACCCATCCGGATCTTGAGGCCAGCCTGCTTTTTAGCGAGGCGGAATGGAAAGGCGCTTACATTCTGGCGAAGAAGGCGGTTCCCAAAACGGTGCCGACGATGCGCAACGTAGTTCGTCAAATCGCCATGCTTGGCGGCTTCCTCGGCAGAAAGTGCGACGGCGAACCGGGCGTCAAAACCCTCTGGCTGGGCATTCAACGTTTGCGGGATTTCGTCGTGGGCATGGAACATGTGCAAAAAGTGTACAATGTCAAATGAGTTGTGTGGAACGGGATGAGTCATAACCCCGTCCCGAAGAAGTGCCAATTTGGCCTTGGATCTTTCGGCCTCTCCTCCGGAAAACGTAATGTGCCATAGAAAATGGACAACTAAAATCTGTAGCCAGTTGCGTAACGCCCAAGAGTTCTCGGTTAATTAGATCGCAAAGCCTCGTTTTTGCTAGACTTCGTTTTCTCACAATCTCTTATCTGCTCATCTCTCTTAACTGGCAGTTTTCTATGGCGAAGAATTCAATCGATTTAATTTCTCGACCAAGCTTGAAGGAAGCCGATCTGGTGAAACGACGACAGCAGATTGCGAAGGCTATCGATGACGGTAAGTCCGATTCCGATATCGCGAGATCGCTTCATGCTAGTCGGCATACTGTTCGCGCGGTAAGACGGCGTTTGGAAAGCGCAAAGGAGGCCGGCGTCCAAGTTGATTTCAGTGGACGACAGCGCGGTTCCGCGCGTGCTCTTTCATCATCGCTTGAGCAACAAGTGCGTATGACCATGAAACGTGTCGGGCCGAATGAATTTTTTCCATCCGCAACAGTGCAACATTGGACGCCCTCGCTGGCAGTAAAGCTAGCTAGGCTGAAAAAGCCTGACGCAAAGCTTTCTGTTGTCAGAATGCGACTTTACATGAACAAGTGGGCAGATGAGGATGCCGAATTACGTGCGCATCGTAAGCAGCTACCGCTACCGCTACCGCTACCGCGCAGGCAAGGTACTGAGGAATGCTTGATCTGGGAGCTACTTGCTTGGACGCTCGACAATATTGGTGCTGTCGCGCAATTAGCAAAAAATATCGGGGCACACCCTTGCTTTGCGCAGCAAGCCTTTGGTGGGCTTGGAAGTCCTGCCAAGATATACCGTCGTATCGAGTCCCTGAAAAGCAAACTTGCGTCAGAAGCAGTTTCGAAGATCGCTGATCTCGATACCCTTGAATCAAGGGTGTTGGCAGCACCATTGGATACTCGATTAAGAGGCAAATTGCGCGATCAGCTCATCGAAAAAAGCAATCAAAGCCTCTCGATGATTGGCCGGAGTCGATTTAAGACGCCTGGCGTGTGGTCCCTTCGATTCATCCCCGTGGTGTATATCTCCCCGGCTGTCGAGGCTCAGCTTAAGCGGTCTTTGCCGGCGGGGAATGGCAGTGGTGATCTCAAAACCAAGGTTGCGGTCTCACAAAGGCGGGTAATAGCCATGGTCTATGACCTGAAAAATGGCGGCTACGTGATGGAGTTACTTCACTCATTGCCACATCAACCCAGCTTGGTCAGCTCTCGTGATATCAGGCGATTTCTTGAACGCATACATGAGGATATCCAGACGCGTGGGGGAGTAATCCATCTGCCAGTGAGGGGAGCTCGTGATGATATCAATTATGCTTATCAGCAACTCGAAGTCGTGGCAAAACGCATGGGCCTCAATACAGTTCAGGACATGCCACCGAATTTTCCATTGAAGAGAGAGCCATATCTTCGGGTAAGTCAGGCAACCCAGGGAACGCAAGCAGAACAGGGGGAGTTGGGACAAGTAACATCAGAAACGCATCGCAAGAGACCCAAGCAGTTTGCGCGACCAATTTACCGGGATAACGACGAGTCCTTGCCATGCGCTGTGTCGGACTCGCTTGTGCCGGAAAAGTTTTCACCGAGGGCGCCCCCGCAGCATCTTGGGCGTCCGATTAAGAAAACTGGGCAGAAAAAGTGAAAAACGCTTTTTGAGCGGGAATTTGCGATTGCCGCCTCACCATTTGTGGTGCTCATCAGTTTGCTGATGGCATTCAAATCAAAATGAACAAGCTGCCGTCTGGCTGAATGCTCACTCCTTCCTTTTTCTTTGTATATTTTTTTCTGTAACTTAAAAAAATACTAAGACAGACAGACGCTCAAATCACCGACCCCGCATTGCCTGCTTGCAATGGCTACCTGAGCGTCAGCTCGGTTCATGATCGATTTCAAGGTTTGGCTTGATTTCCCTGAGCCTAACCAGAGACAGCGCGTCTCCCCCAGGTATCGGTTATCACCATCCCCATTGAAGATTCCCCATGCCGACCAGCGCCCTTAAGCCAGACGTTTCTGAATTTCTGGTGGCGATGGCCTACAATGGCAAAGTCTGACATACCCTTTGGAGCCTGCCATGTCGCTCAATGTATCCCTCCCGCCCGAATTGGAAAACCGCGTTCGCCAGCATGTTGAGTCCGGCCTCTATAGCTCGGCTAGCGAAGTGATCCGGGAAGCGCTGCGCCTGTTCGAAGCCTATCAGGGCGTTCAGGCGGCCAATCTGGCGGCGCTTCAGGCCGACATCGCCCAAGGTGTCGCCGATACCAACGCCGGGCGCGTCCGCGAGGTCAGCATGGCGGCCATCAAGGAGCGTGGCCGGACCATACTGGCGGCCCAGCAATCTGCCTGATGGCAACGCTACGTTTTTCGGCTAGCGCCGAGAATGATCTACTCGAAGCCTGGCTTTACGTTGCCGAAGGCAGCATTTCAGCGGCCGACACGATGCTTGACCAGATTGATGCCGAAGCACGCAAGCTACTGGACCAGCCGCTTATGGGGCGAGAACGTAATGAACTGGCTGCCGGCCTGCGTTGCTGGCCAACGTCTACGCCGTACATCCTGTTCTCCTTTCCGGACGATCAGGGAATCGGTGGCAAGAGCGCTGCACCATGCGCGAGATATTCCGGCGATTGATCACTGGCCGGCGCACTGAGCAAAAGACCAAGCAGTGTGCCGATGATTTGGCTTCAGGATCGTCGCCTTGTCGCCGGTGTCTGAGTCAATCTTGAGCTCAGCATCGGGATCTCCTAAAAAAACCCTTTCTTTTTACATTGGCTTTTACTGTCTGTCTGACTGAGTCAAAAAGAAAGTTATAAATAAAAGGGGAAGAGAAATAGCGACGATTGGCCGCAGTCAGACAGCGACTTCGATCAAGCCATCGCTGGTGATGGCTTGCAAGAGATTCAATCAGTCTTCCCAGCCCAGCCCCTGAAGCAGAGGCGGCGCGTCTCTCCCCCTGGCATCGGTTATCAACATACCCATCGTTAATGATTGGAGATGACCCATGCCGATGAGCGCCCGTAAGCCAGCCCCCCGAATCCAGATCAATTGGAAGCAGCCCCGGCTGGTTCGTCTCGATATGCTTGAGGCAGCGACCGCCATTTCTGGCAAAGCACTCAATCTGATGATCGCCCTGTGGTTAACCGCCACCATCCGCAAGACACCGGCCATCTCGCTGACTCGGCGCCTGATGGCGCGGGTCAATATTTCCCGTTTCGCCGCGACGGATGCGCTTCGGCGTCTGGAAGCCAGCGGCTTGGTCGCGGTCTGGCGCTTGCCGGGCCGCTCACCCAAGGTCGTGCTCCTTGAGCCAGGCACCCGAGTGCCTTTGGATTTTTCTGCCTGGTAGGCGATTGATGCCTACGATGGGAGAGACGCGCCGTCTCTCCTGATTTCGCCAATAGTCGCCCTCCGCTGCCTGCGCTGCCCTTGGGGTAGAAGGGAGATGGCCCGCTTGCGTCTACCGGATGTCTGGCGCCGCAGCAATTTCCATTTTTATTCTTCTTCTTTTTTTCAAACTCAAAAAAGAAGATAGACAGACAGTCGTTTACGGCACCCTGGGCCGAAGCATCTTCCAATGTCAAATAAATATCATTCAGTTGATCCGACCGGATCGAATACGCCGATAGCCTTGAATGGCTATCGGCGTTTCTACTTTCTGCCCAGGAGAATACTGATGTCCCACCTACCGCCGATTCGGGCGATGCCCGATGTTGATCTGCTCGCGCTACTGCTTGGTGCCGATGCTGCCACGACGCTGGCCAATCGCCGACTCAGCGACCTATTCACGTTGCACGCCAACGGCAACCATCTGCGAGAAACCGACGCTGGTTACGGCCCCCTGCGGGTCATCGAGGCCGCCAAAGAACTCATGGCGCGAGCGCTGGCCGAGCCTCTTCGTCATGGTGACTGCCTGGCCCAGCCAGGCACCGTTAAGGACTATTTGCGCTTGCGTCTGGCCGATCTGCCCCACGAGGTTTTCGTGATCTTGCTGTTGGATAGCCAGAATCGTTTGATGGATTGCATCGAGCTTTTCCGGGGAACGCTGACCCAGACGTCGGTCTATCCGCGTGAAGTCGTCAAGCTGGCGCTACTGCGCAATGCCGCTGCGGTGGTGTTCGCTCACAATCATCCGTCAGGTGTGAATGAGCCGAGTTGTGCCGACGAGCAACTGACGCGAGCCTTGAAGGCTGCGCTGGCGCTGGTCGACGTGAAAGTGCTTGATCACTTCATCGTGGCCGGTAGCGATGCCCCGTTGTCCTTTGCCGAACGCGGCTTGATCTGATTTTCTATGTTCCGTTTGTTAACCCTCGTTCTGCTCCCAGACTCTAAAGGAGAAATGCATGCTGCCAGCCGTTTTAGGACCTGCTGTTGAGGCACTCGCTGTCGCGTTGGTGACCATTGCCGTCAAGAAATTGCTTGATCGCGATGATGGCTAAGGCTATTTCGCAAAGTTAATCAGGTCCGCGATGACGCGGCGAGCCTAGCCGAATTACAGCGTCGATCCCTGTTGAGCCCCGATGACCGTGTGTTGGTCATCGGGGCTTTTGTGTTTGTACTTATCCGAAAGGTGCTCCATGTCCCGCAAAACCAAATCCGCAACGCCAGCCGCCGAGCCGGTTGGCCAGTCCTATCTTCGTTTGTCCGCCGGGCAGTGCCCGAAACTCGGTCAGCGCGCTGAAGGTCTGATTCACTTTGAACTGCTTGCCTCGATGGATCGGCAGCAGTTGTTCATCCGCTTGGTCAGCAATGACTCCGGCGGCTATTTCAGCCGCGAGCCGGTCGATTTTGAGCGCATCCGCGCCGTGGCGGAAGCCCAGGAAGCCGGCAAGCCATTCAACGGCCGAGTGTTCGGCGGTGACTTGTTCAAAGGACAATCGGCCAACAATGGCGGTTTCCTGACGGCAGTGCTGCGCTCACTCGGTCTGCTGGTGGCCGGCGAGAAATCCAACCTGAGCTTGGTGACGGGCGATTGGTCGGCTTTCGCCCGGGCGCAGTTGAGCCTGGCCGGTGAAACCATCCAGATCGACCCGCCGGCACCGCGAGGGAAACCGCGCAAGGTCGTTGATGCTGAGCCCGGCGCAGCCGTAACGGAAACGGTTGGCGCTGACCGTGATCATGAGGCTGCTTCAGCTGATCCGCTGGCCAGCGCTGCTGATGACGAAGCCGAAACTGACATGCAGCCAGAGTCGGAATCGGTTCCCATTGATGCTGGTAGCGATACGCCGGAGCTGGCCGCCGCCGTCGATGCCGATGAGTCTCACGCCGAAATCAAAATGGGCCGCAAGCAACGTCGCCGGCAAGAAGCAGATGCGCATTCTGCGTGAGGCCCAAGATTTACTGCTGATCGCTGAGCCGCTGCGCGCGATTGCCGGTGACTGTCTCGAACGATGGGCCACATCAGGTACGCCCTATGTTCCAGGCCAGACCGATCTGGTCATTCTTGTTGAGCAGGAAGACCGACTCTCTGACATCGCCGCTCTGGTCGATCTGCTGATCGACCTCGAAGACGAAGAGGAGGTTCCGCCTTTCGAACACGTCACCGATCACGGCTTGGCCTACGAGGCAGTGATGCTCTTCGATGACGATGGGATTGGTTGCAGTTTACTGATTCCGAAGTCTGCCGGTATCGATGCGCGCCTGCTCGACTGGTGCGAAATGCTCGTGACGCCAGCGCCAGCCGATTGATCGCTGTAGACCAACCCCGACCGTTTCACCATCCCCCACGCCGCTGTGATCTTGACGATCCAGCGGCGTTTTTACTTTGGAGATTTCCATGTTGAATTTACCGAATGACCTTTTCAGTGCCGATAATCCGGCGCTGTTCCCGCTCGGCCAGGTGGTCGCGACGCCCGGCGCGCTGGCCCTGCTCGAAGAACACCAGATGGATCCATTCACCATCCTGAATCGCCACGTTCACGGCGATTGGGGTGACGCGCTGCCGTTCGAAGACGTCGAAGCGAACAATGCGGCGCTAATCCAGGGTGAGCGCTTGCTATCGGCTTACCGGCTCGGCAAAGATAAGCTATATGTCATATCTGAGTGGGATCGGTCTGTTACGACTCTGCTCATGCCATCCGAGTATTGATTTGTGAGCGCGCAAACATACAAGCCGACTTTTGAGGAAGTCGTGTCCAATATGCTCGCTCGGTGTGATGACGGCGCCCGTGAATTCTATGAGGAACGGGCGGGCGTCATTGCCGAAACGTGCGGTATTCCGGTGATCCACGCCGAGTACCAAGCACTACTGGAGACGCTGGTTCGCTGGTCGGAGATATTTACGGGCGTCCAGGCGCTGGAAGTTGAAATCGATGGCGGCACGCAGTGGATTTTGACAACCGATCCGGCGTTCGCTCGTCGGCACCTGGCCGACATGGGCGCCACCGAAATCGGGACTCGTAATCCGGCGGACGTGGTGCGCGAGCAATTCGGTCACGTCGCGCTGCTCTGCACCCTGGGCTAAAGCTGTTTTTCACCCAAACGGTGTCACCAGTACCGGTATAAGACCGGCGACCCCACAAGCACGTCACCGCCTTTGGTGATCTGGACGGCAGTTTCTCGCCGTTAAAGAAACCATGGCCGGCGTGCGACTTCTCCCCCGAAAGCGGAACACGGATTTGGGAGCCCCGGCTCCGCTGCACTGAACATCAAGAACGGAATGACCCGTTCGACGTGATTGGTCAGTGGTATCCGTGCGTCCGTCTTTTGCCCCTTAAATCTTCCGAACAAAGTCATAGCCACCGTGCAATGCACGAGTCGGCCTGTCGCCGCATCCGGTTCACACCCGGTGCGGCGTTTTGTTTTTTAAGGACCGAATGATGAGGTTTCCCCATGACGAAACAAGCAACCCGTTTTGATTTTACGAACAGGGCGATCAAAGCGCTGCCTGCAGCTGCGCCGGATACGAAAGGCGATGAGTACACCGACAAATGCTGTGCCGGTTTGAAAATATCTGTAGGTTTGAGTAGCAGAAAGGTTTTCTGGTACAGGTACACGACACTGGCCGGCAAAAAAAGGGCAATTCGAATCGGCGATTTCGGTGGCATCGATGTAGCCGAGGCTCGTCAGACCGTGGCCAAGTATCGCGCCATTGTTGATCGTGGTGGTGATCCGCAAGATGCGCGCGATCGGGTCAAGGCGATGCCAACTTTTGAGGAATTTGTGGAAAGCCAATATTTCCCCTATGCCGTTGCCGTCAAACGTAGCTACAAGGACGATGTCAGCCGCTACAAGAACCATCTGAAGGCTAAATTCGGTAAGAGCCGTTTGGTGGCGATCAGCAAGCGTGACATAGAGCAGCATCATGCGGATGTCGCCAGCAAGCAATCACCTGCGACTGCAAATAGGCATTTGGCATTATTGAGCGCGATCATGCGCAAGGGGTTGGAGTGGAATGTCATTGACATCAATCCGTGCCAGGGTGTGAAGCAATTTCGGGAGAACAATTGCCGCCAGGTGTTTTTGAGCATGGAGCAGATCGGCGCCTACATGCTGGCGCTTGATGCTGATGAAAACAAGGTGGCTGTTGGCGCGCTGAAACTTGCCTTGCTTACGGGGGCTCGTAGAGGTGAAGTTCTTGCCGCGAAGCATGCCGACATCAGCCTCGATCAGGGTATCTGGCTGCTGCCGATGACCAAGAATGGGCGGTCTCGCCATGTCAGTTTGTCGGCTGAAGCCAAGGCATTGATCAGCAGCATGCCTCGTCACCCGGAAAGCCCGTGGTTGTTCCCTGGTTATCTTGACCCAATGAAGCCGGCGCACAACATCACCAAGACGCACAAGCGGGCGTTGTTGGCGGCGAAGTTGCCAATTTCGACAAGAATTCATGACCTCAGGCATACCAACGCTTCGGTTATGGCATCAAGTGGCGTAATAAGTCTCATGACGATTCAGAAAAATCTTGGGCACTCGACCCCGGATATGAGCCTTCGATATGCGCATCTGGCGGACAAGACGCTGCATGAGGCTAGTTCGTTTGTGGGCAGTGCGGTGACGGATGCTGTTGCTGCAGCCAAGGCCAAGCTCAAGGAGGCGGAAGAGACGAATCCCGAGTTTGAGGCGGTGGCTTGAGATGTTTTCGAGGTGATTTCTAATTTGATATCCGGAATGGCTTGTGCCATTCCGGGTTCTTTTTTTAGATGAGCGGTTGCAGACCTTGAAAAAACACTGGCGCAGCAAGAGTCTATGACTTTGGTTAGCATTGCTCAGGCATTAGGAAAATATGATAATCGCGCGCTAACCAAGACCATCCTGAAGGATGGCGTTCTGCTCCCATCAAGAAAAATAACCGACTGCCAGCCAATTGGCGATGTCAACTTGCGCCCAGGGATTAGCCATGACCACCAAAAATGTTGTCTTTATCGATAGCCGCGTTGCTGGCTACGAGACCTTGATCGCCAGCCTTGGTGCGGATACCGAATGGTACCTTCTGAGTGCAGAAGGGGATGGAGTCGCTCAGATGAGCAGCATTCTGGTGAATTACTCGGCACTGGATTCGATTCAGGTTATTTCACATGGGAGTGCGGGAACGCTTTACCTCGGTTCGACAGTCCTCAATAGCGGCAACCTCTACAGCTATGAGAGTCAACTGCAAGCAATCGGTGCTAGCTTGAGTGAGACTGGCGACATCTTGCTCTATGGGTGCAATGTGGCGCAGGGAGACCTCGGACTCGAGTTAGTTAATTCGCTGGCCGGCATTACCGGAGCGGATGTGGCGGCATCGAATGATTTGACCGGGGTAGCGACTGCGGGTGGCGACTGGAGTCTGGAGGTGCAAACTTCCAGCATTGAGACATTGGCAATCACCCCCCTTGAATATGCGGGAACCCTTGGTGTTTCCCAACTTGAGTATGCGCTGCTAGCTGCCAATATTTACGGTACTTCTGATCTGGTTCGCTCCGATCAAAACACCCTGCAATTACCCACTGGCTGGACACAACTCACCGGTAGCAACTATCTGGTGAATGACTCAACAGGTTCTGGGTTCATGGGTGGGGTTTATACGAATGGCAACGAGGTTGTGATCTCATTCGCTGGCACGACCGATGAAAACAGCAATGACTGGTTTACTGGAAACATCCCCGCAGCAACTGGGATTGTGTTGTCTGAACAAGTTAAGCAAGCAGCACTTCTTTATCTTCACGTCCTGAACGACCCGCTCTACGCTGGCAAAAATATAACCTTCACCGGTCATTCCCTAGGCGGTGGACTGGCATCTCTTATGGCTGTATTTTTTGATCGTCCAGCCAACGTTTTTGATGAGGCATTCTTTTCGAAAAGCGCGGACTCATCCCCGACGGTCAATGCTTTCAAGGACTATATACAAGCCGCCTGTACCCAATACGGCTACGAAATTCCCGAGGCCGTAACTAGTTACGTTCCGGGAGGAGAACCCACTTCAGACGGAGTAGAGCCCAGCGCAACTCGCCTAGAGCGTGAAATTAACGTGTCCAACACGATCGTAAAAGGAGAGGTTCTCTCCCTGCTTAACGCTTATTTTTTAGATCATGCAGGTGATCTCCTTGGAGCTCTAGCTGGGAGCATCCTTACTTCAATCAGTGGCGCAGCGATTGGACTGGTGGCGGCTGATATTCTCAGAATTATTGGCAACGGCATCGGCAAGATTGGTAGCACAACAGAAATAGACACCAACGCCACCTTGGACTCAGACTTGAATTGGGGTTGGAATATCGGCCCGCTGGGCTTGCCGAATGCAGTCGACCTTCATTCGATTACATTGCTGGCCGGTCTATTAATGTCACCAGAATTCTTGGCGACACTTCAGACACACCCTGAATTGTTGCCAGGGATTTTTGCCAATCCGGACCATCTAAATACGCCTGTTTCGAACACGCCAAACCTACTTGAGTTACTAGTTCAGCGAGAATATGCCGGCGAAGGAACCCTTGCTCAGCTATCGAGCGATATCGGCAAAATCAATATTACTGATGGCCTTACTGCGCAGAAAGAATTATCGCCATTTCACGACGGGGTAGATATTGCAGCGATTCTCGCTCGAGTTGCTTTATCTGGAATTTTTGAGCAAGTCGCGAGTTACTCGCCAGAAATGCCTTCGCATGGTTTGGTAGATCAGGTTTTCACGGAAACCAGTAGCGGCTTGAGTTTTGACATGCGGGGTTTTGGTAGCGAAGCTGCCAAGCTTGAGGACGACCTACAGTCACTACTAACACTTGCAATTTACAACTTGCCTGATACGGTATTTTACGGTTTGTCCGAAGCCGTATGGTCTATTCAAGCAGGGACATCAGCCGTTAACTACACGGCACAAGGGGACAGTGCTGATGTTGTTTTGGGGTGGACAGGCAATGACTCGATGGTGGGCGGCGGAGAAACTGACCTCCTCTCTGGATACACTGGTTCTGACACAATTTACGGTGGCGCTGGTGATGATTTGATTTTTGTCGGCGATGGCGACGACTTTTTGTATGGTGGTGCCGGTAGTGACTCCTATTACTTAAGTCGAGTTGATTACGATCCGCTGATTTCGATAAATATACCCACCTACACCATTTCAGACTACGAAGGCTGGTCCGATGTTTTATACATTGTAGACATTGCTGCAGCGACTGATCTGGAAACAATTGACGATCTGAACTTCAAGATTGATGGTGATGACCTCTGGATTGACCTAGATATTAAAGGAGTCATTGATGATGACGATGAAGGTCGCATTATTTTGCAGTCCCAGTCGTTCGAGAGTCATCGTATTGAATCACTTCAATTAGTTAATGACGCTGGAGAATATTCAGACTATTTCATATCACTATCCTCTGTATATTTGGCGATGTTGTCTTATGGTGACAGCGATTGGCACCAGGTCTCATTGTCTTCATCTGTGGGGCTATTCGGTTTGCAGGCATTCGATGCAAATGGAAATTTAGTCAATGATTACTCTGACGACACAGAAGGTTCGGCATCGGGTGTTGTGGTTAAGAATCAGCATACAAATGGCCACCTTCTAGAAACGTCTGGAAACTTCGAGGCCTTAATAATTCCAAGCGATGGGTGGTACACAACAAACACTCCGACAGGGACTTATGGCTCTTTGGTCTTTAGTAGTGATGGCACTTGGGCATATCAAGTTGATGACACAATCCTTGCGCTGAAGCAGCTTAATGTAGGACAAACCCTGCTCGATACTATCAATTTAAGTGGAACGATCTTCGATCCATATACGATCTATGATGCGATTACGGGAGTAACAACTGAGCACGTGAGCATTTCCTCTTGGAGTCGCTCAGTCTCCATAATAATTAAAGGGAATAATCTCGAGGATGATGAGTTTCTAGGAACGCCCAGTGGAGACTATCTATTTGGCAACACTGGAGATGACAAACTTTGGGGATTGGCTGGAAATGACGTTCTTGTGGGTGGAGGGGGCAATGACTCTCTCTTCGGAGGGGGCGGCAGCGACGTCTTAAGCATTTCAGGCCACTCCGGTCACGACGCGGTGGACGGTGGAACCGGAACCGACACGCTTAATTTGGATTGGAGTCTGAACACAAGCGGGAGTTATATCGCTTTTTCAGCTCAAGATGCCGAAGGTAATTGGAAGCACTTTGGAAACCATTATCCGACAGCATTTTTTAATTTCCCTAGTAGCGACTCCACGACGACCACGATTGATAACCTGAAGGCTGCATTAGAGGGATCCCCTTTGCAGTATCGTTATTCAATGAATACTGCAAGCTATGAGTACCATGGAGAGCGCTCATCGGTTAACTTTAAAGATATTGAGAAGACAAATGTCACGGGGGGAGCAAATGCTGACCTCCTAGTCTATCAGCAGGGCACGAAGTATGCCGGCAGCGGCGGACTTGATACTTTCTACGCAGATTTGTCGTCTTGGAGCGAGTCTATTACATGGACAAATACGGTCAATTTCGGTGATAGCGCTCGCAGCAACGAGTTAGAAGTCAAGTTGGGGGCAGCGCATCAAGTTAGCGTTTCGGGGATGGAACAATTGCTGCTCATCACCGGTAGTGGCAATGACACTATTGTTCAGAATGTAACTGGCACCAACGATGAATTCCGCACCGGTGCCGGCAACGACACGCTAAGTTTTGCCAATAACGACAACGGTAACTCGACTGCAGATATGGGTGGAGGTGATGATGTAATAAACATTTCAGGCCACTCCGGTCACGACGCGGTGGACGGTGGAACCGGAACCGACACGCTTAATTTGGATTGGAGTCTGAACACAAGCGGGAGTTATATCGCTTTTTCAGCTCAAGATGCCGAAGGTAAT
>JAQTZQ010000063.1:0-6649 GCA_028687645.1 Rhodocyclaceae bacterium | reverse complement strand
CAGCGCATCAAGTTAGCGTTTCGGGGATGGAACAATTGCTGCTCATCACCGGTAGTGGCAATGACACTATTGTTCAGAATGTAACTGGCACCAACGATGAATTCCGCACCGGTGCCGGCAACGACACCATCAACGCCGGTTCCGGAAACGATACCCTGGAAGGAGGCGCTGGCGCGGACACCTTGACCGGAGGCTCCGGTTCAGATTTGTTCGTTCTCACCTACAGCAACCAAGATCGAATTACCGACTTCTCGGTAACCGATGGAGACAAGATCGACCTCTCCAAGGTGCTGACATCACTGGTAGGCTACACTACAGGTAACCCATTCGATGCCAGCCAAGGATTCGTCACGCTGGATCAATATGCCGGAGGAACACGCATTCTGGTCGACAAGGATGGCACCGCAGGTAACGTCTATCTCCCCACCAGTGTTGCTTATCTTGTTGGCGTGAATCCAGATACTTTGTCGAGCACATTCAACGTGGAGGGCTTTACGCCCTCCATCAAGAATCATCAGCCAACCGCTAGCAATCAGAGCATTACCATCGGTGAGGACTCCTCCAAGGTATTTGCTTTGACCGACTTCGGCTTCGCCGATATCGATACCGGCAACACCCTGCAGTCGGTCACCATCACCACCCTGGAAACCAAGGGTACCCTCAAGCTGAATGGCGTCGATGTCATCCTCAACCAGGTCGTCAGCGCAGCCGACATTTCCGCAGGCAAACTGATCTACACCCCGGCAGCGAACGCCAACGGCATCGCCTACACCAGCTTCGGCTTCAAGGTCTTTGATGGCACGGCAAGCTCGGCATCAGCCTACACGGCGACGATCAACGTCACCGCCGTCAACGATGCCCCAACCCTGTCGACCTTCGCCCTTCCGGTCACCAGTGGGAGCGAAGACAGTCAGATCACCGTCAGCTTCGCCAACCTGCAAAGCCAAGGCAACGAAGCCGACATTGATGGCAGCGTCAGCGCCTTCATCGTCAAGGCTGTCAGCACCGGCACACTCAAGATTGGCACGTCGTCGACCACGGCCACCGCATGGGCAGCCGGCACCAACGACGTCATCGATGCCACGTATCTGGCTTACTGGACACCGACAGCCAATGCCAACGGCGCCCTCAATGCCTTCACCGTCGTCGCCAAGGACAATAGCGGTGCCGTCTCGACCTCGGCAGTTCAGGCCAAAGTATCTGTCACCAACGTCAATGATTTGTCGACGGGTGCCGTCACGATCAGCGGTACTGCGACCCAGGGTCAGGTCCTGACCGCAAGCAACTCGCTGTCCGATATTGACGGTCTCGGTACCGTCTCCTACCAGTGGCTAGCCAATGGCACCGCTATCTCCGGCGCCACAGCCTCAACTTTTACCCTGATGCAGGCGCAGGTCGGCAAGGCGATCACCGTCAAGGCCAGCTATACCGATTTGCTGGGTAGCGCTGAGAGCAAGACCAGTAGCGCATCCTCGAACGTCACCAATGTGAATGACGCGCCGACGGGCACCGTCAGCATCACCGGTACCGCCGTTCAGGGCCAAGTCCTGACTGCTGCCAACTCGCTGGCCGATATCGACGGCATGGGTACCGTCTCCTACCAGTGGCTGGCCAATGGTGCGGCCATTACGGGCGCCACAGCCTCAACTTTCACCCTGATGCAGGCGCAGGTCGGCAAAGCGATGACCGTCAAGGCCAGCTACACCGACCTCCTTGGCACGGCAGAAAGCAAGACCAGCAGCGCGACGACCAGTGTCATCAATGTGAATGACGCCCCAACCGCCAGCAACCGCAGCCTGACCGTCATCGAAGATACCGCTCGGGTACTCGCCCTGACTGACTTCGGCTTCGCCGACGTCGACACCGGCAACACGCTCCAGAAGCTCACCATCACCACCCTGGAAACCAAGGGTGCCCTCAAGCTCAACGGCGTCGATGTCATCCTCAATCAGGTCATCACCGCCGCCGATATCAGCGCCGGCAAACTGATCTACACCCCGGCGGCCAACGCCAACGGCACTGCCTATACTACGTTCGGCTTCAAGGTTTCCGACGGCACGGCAACCTCTGCCTCGGCCTACACCGCAACGCTCAACGTCAGCGCCGTCAACGACGCCCCGACTGCCGGCAACCGCAGCCTGACCGTCATCGAAGATACCGCTCGGGTACTCGCCCTGACTGACTTCGGCTTCGCCGACGTCGACACCGGCAACACGCTCCAGAAGCTCACCATCACCACCCTGGAAACCAAGGGTGCCCTCAAGCTCAACGGCGTCGATGTCATCCTCAATCAGGTCGTCAGTGCCGCCGACATCACCGCCGGCAAACTGATCTACACCCCGGCGGCCAACGCCAACGGCACTGCCTACACCACCTTCGGCTTCAAGGTTTCCGACGGTACCGCAACCTCCATCTCGGCCTACACCGCCACGCTCAACGTCAGCGCCGTCAATGACCTGCCGACCGGCAGCGTCACGATCAGCGGCACACCGGTCCAGGGGCAAATCCTGACAGCAGCAGCCAATACCCTGGCCGACGTCGATGGTCTTGGGGCAATCAGCTATAAATGGCTGGCCAATGGCGTTGCCATCACCGGCGCAACCGCCTCTACCTACACACTGACTTCCGCCCAGCTTGGCAAGACCCTAAGCGTCACTGCCACCTACACCGATGCCAAAGGCACCCTAGAGAGCAAGACCAGCGCCAGCACCCTCGCGGTCCTGAACGGCATGGTGACCGGTACAGCGGGTAACGACACCCTGATGGGAAGCTATGCGGGCAACGCCCTGGTCGGTCTCGCCGGTAACGATCTCTACTACATCAACCACACCAGCGACCTCATCACCGAAGCGACCAACGCAGGAACCGATACCGTCTACAGCACCCTCTCAACTTATACCTTGGCCAGCAATGTCGAGAACGGTCGCATCACGAACACCGGCACCGCCAACCTCACCGGCAACACCCTCAACAACACGATCTACGCCGGTAGCGGGATCAACAGTATTGACGGTGGCACTGGCGTCGACACCCTCTCCTATGTCTATGCCAGCACTACCGGCACCACCGGGATCACGCTTGATCTCGGCGTGCTGAATGCCTCGTCACAAGCCACCGCAAGCGGCATCTCCGGTGCTGACCTGATCAAGGGGATAGAGAACGTCACCGGCTCCAACTATGCGGACATCCTCACCGGAAATAGTGGTGCCAACATCCTCACCGGCGGCGCTGGTGTAGACACCCTGACCGGCAAGTTGGGCAACGACACGTATGTCGTTGCCCTCACCGCCGCCGGTGGTCTAGAAGACAGCATTTCTGAAACCAGTACGCTCGTGACCGAGATCGATACCCTGAAACTGACCGGTGCCTCCACCAACACAACGGCAGTGACCCGCAGCTTGAGCGGTAGCCTGGCCAACATCGAGAACCTCGACATCAGCGCCACCGGCAGCAGCAAGCTCAACCTGACCGGTAACACGGCGGCTAACGTCCTCACGGGTAATGCCGCAGCCAATTTGCTGAATGGCGATCTAGGTAACGACAGTTTGTCTGGCGGGCTTGGTAACGACAGTCTGACCGGCGGCACGGGTATCGACCACTTTCTGTTTAACACCACCCTCGGCAGTACGAATATCGACACCCTCACCGACTTTGTGCACGCCTCCGACAAGCTCGTTCTGGATGACGACATCTTCACCGCCCTTGGTGTCGTCGGTACGACTACAGGGGCTGCGCTTAACGCTGCTACGTTCTATGCGGCCGCCGGCGCAACTGCCGTTCATGCAGCGACCGACCGGATTATCTACAACAGCACCTCTGGCCAGCTTTACTATGACGCGGATGGACTGACTTCAACCGCTGCAGTCCAGATTGCTCTGATCGGTGTATCAACCCACACAGCCCTGACCTCGACAGACTTCTTGATTGCAGCCTGATTTACACATAAAGACATTGACCATGCAAACCACTTTCGCCGACACCATTATTAATCTCAGCATGACTGGACAACTGATTCGATTGGAGCTTGGTACTGCGGTGCCTGTGAGCAATTCAGAAGGCAAACAGGAAGTCAGGCTCAAAGCAACACAAACGCTCGTCATGCCACTGGAGGGCTTTGTCCGTTCCTTTGGAATGCAGGAGCAATTGATCAAGAAACTGATCGCAGATGGCGTTCTGAAAGCACAGCAGCAAGTGCCTGCCTCAGATGTGATATCGACGGCCGGAATTCAATAGACGGCGGAGGGAGGCATTCTTCTACCTCGACCATCAATCAGGGCTGTATCCGGTCCAGCTTTTCTGAAGGTACGATGGATTCCCGCCTCTTCAAAATCGGAGAGTCGTTCAAAGCGATTACTCGTTCGGTTTTCCCGGACCGGAATTTTTCCGGTCCTCGGCCTGAAAACGGAGGGGTGGATTTGACGAAAAGCTACCTCCTCAGCGAATTCTATGATTTCAGAAAACTGATGGCGCCGAACGGGCGTTGGGTTTTTGGTTCAGTGCTACAATGTACCAAGTTGGTGGTGGCCGTCTTGAAAATCCGCGTGTCCGTGGTTCGATTCCGCGATTGGCCACCAAGCATTCCCCTTAATTCTCAAGGTAAAAACGCCAAACCTCACCGGTTGGCGTTTTCCATTACGGAAACCTAGTCCGTGTGTCCGATTTTATCCCGGTGCAGTTTCCGGTTTTCGCGACCGTTACTACCGGCTGTTTTCGCAGCGATTGTCGAACGCAACACCCTGTTACATGACAGCGACAATCACGATACAGACGACGATCGAAGGCGGGCCTAAGCTGCATCCATTGCATGAACCCCTCCTCTCGAAATACCCCGTTCGAGAATTCAATCCCCGCTACAGACATGGCGGGGATTTTTTTGCGTAGCCTCAGATCAACCATTTTGGAATAGAAGCACTGTGAAACTCTTGTTCATCACGTCAGTCATCCTCTTCTGTTCAACACTGAGCGGATGTGCCGTGGTCGCAGTGGCCGATGCCGCAGTGACGGTAGTCGCTACAACGGTCAAAGTCGGCGCTACCGTTGTCGGTACGACCGTCGACATCGCTGCCGCTGGCATCGGGACAGTGGTGGGTTCCGATGACAACAAGTAAAAGTAACTTAATCGGTCATGACCGGGACATTCAGCTCGACCTGCCGGTGGTTGTTAAGATGCATTGATTTCAACCACTAAGTTTAATCGTCAGCATGCGAATACATGCCAACCCATTCGCCAGCAGTGTAGCCACTGTCCGCATAGGGCTTATTCCAAGATTTCCTTACGGCATCAGCAAGTTCCTTGGCCGATAGATCCTCAAGGGTCATCTTGTTGCTCTTAATAACCTCCGCGATCCGCTGTGTCACCAATGAGTTCGTCCGATTCTTAGCGGCCTCCAGCAAAACAGAATCACACCAAGAGCGAACAAAGCTCTCCCAAGCAGCCGTGTCCTGACGAAAACGCGGCACATCCGGAAACTCATAGCCGTAAATGTACCGGCTACGGAACTCCGGATCATTAGCCAACAAAATATCTTGGGCGAGCTTTTTGTCAAAACGCTCTTCGTAAGAGAGACGGTTCAGAAACCCGGCATCTGCGACCAAATACTCCTTGGGATCAACTCCAGAAAATATCAGATCCTCCCAAACCTGACCAAGTGCAGACAAAAAATTGAATCGCTTTTCAGCCTTCCAAGTCTCATTCTCACTGTTCTTAAGGAGTTCCTCGACCTTGTCTCGACGCTCATCAGAGGTCTTTGATTTCATCACATTTGCATGATCGCGATAGCATTGATCCGAAGTCCAGTCACCCAGATGAGTCCACACTGCGAACTGTGACTTCCACATCGGCTTAGTCTCATCCTCGTCATCAGTAGGTGCAGCATCTGTGTTGTTTAAGTATCCGAAACGTACGATATTTCGCTTGGTCTTCTCGGCGAACTGCCGATCTGCAAAAATCCTCGCCACAACGTCTTGCGGTAAGGGTTTCGTCAACGGGATACTCACCGTCAAGAACTGCGGGGCGTTACGGTGCTGTGCAACAAGCACACCCCGTTGAAGCCATGTATCAAAACCGTTAGGCAATTCACCTATTGCCACACACTTGAATGTAGGCAACAACAAAGTTGGTTGCTTGCTTAGAAGAACCTCAGCCTTCTCGATTTTTATAACAGGTGATTCAGAATCAAAGGCCGTCAAGATAGATTCAAAATACTTTGCTAGTTCAGAATCTTCTCCGATTGCTAAATTTACGTCGGCAATCAGCTCAGCGTTGCGCTTGCCTGAAAAGCCAGCATCGGTTGCATTCGCCGATCCGAACAGTAGGCGCCGCTTACGGTTCCGTGGCGGCTCATCTCGCTGATACTCAAAGTAATATGCTTTCATGTGAACCAAGTTTGTCGTCCGGCCAAGCCCATGCCGTTCCACACAACTCAAATTGAATAACGAACTGTCGTGAATTTTCCCTCGATTTCCCCGGTTGACCGCAGCAAGGTGGTCCACCCTTTGCTTTCTGATTGTTTTTTCTAAGGGAGACAATCATGGAGGCGTGGGCGATGGAAGAATTTGCTGGAGCAACCTTGGGTGATGAGCGACTGACCCACCGGTTGGTGAAACTGGCCACGCGATTTGCCGACAAACCGACGGCAAGCATTCCGGG
>JAQTZQ010000062.1:13706-20909 GCA_028687645.1 Rhodocyclaceae bacterium | reverse complement strand
CCGCAAAGGGTAACGGTCTGGCCGTCGAGAGTGGCGTTGAGTTGTCCGCAATAATGAGTACGCATGAAGCTTTCCGTATGTTTCAGGTGTTGGTGATAACGCGAGTGTGTGGCGGAGGTGCCACGACACCCATGGAAATGATGTATTTGAGGGCTTCGTCGACCGTCATGTCGAGTTCGAGCACTTTGTTCGCCGGCATCATCAGGAAAAAGCCTGACGTCGGGTTGGGGGTGGTCGGCACATAAACGCTGACGAATTCCCCTTTTAGGTGATTGACCACGTCACCACCGGGCTGCCCGGTCAGGAAGGCAATCGTCCAGCTCTCCTGGTGCGGGTAATTGACCAGCACAGCTTTGCGGAAGGCGTTGCCGTTGGGAGAGAAAATGGTATCCGAGACTTGTTTGACGCTGTTATAAACCGAATTGACGACAGGGATTCGCGCTAGCAATTTTTCCCACCAGCTGACCAGCTTCTGGCCAATAAAGTTGGCCGCCAGCAAGCCGGTGAGGAGGATCATCGCCAGGGTCAAAACTGCACCGGCGCCGGGAATGGAAAATCCAAACAGGCGTTGCGGATGGATCGATTCGGGAAGTAAGTGCAGCGATTGATCCAGGGCGCCAACGATCAGCGACAACACCCAGAAAGTGATCGCCAAGGGCACCCAAATCAGGAGCCCGGTGATGAAATAGCGTTTGATTAGCTGGCCGCGCACGGCGTACATGCTCCTGAGCCACCTTGGCAAGGTGGCGTGGTGTCTGCTTTAGGCGTTGCTGTGCTGCCGCCCTTGAAATCGGTGGCGTACCAGCCGCTGCCCTTGAGTTGAAAACCGGCAGCAGAGAGCAGTTTGCTGTAGCTTTCATGACCGCAGGCGGGGCAGGTTGTGAGCTGTGGGTCGCTCATCTTTTGCAGATGTTCTTTCTGGGAACCGCAAGCGTTACAGCGATATTCGTAAATCGGCATCAGAGTCCTCCAAAACCTTGAATTATAACTGATAGGGGGCTTCAGCTATATTGGTGCGCCGGAGGATTTTTCAAGCCAGCAGACCGAGATAGGTCTGCGTCAGTTCCCGTCCCCAAAAGAGCGCGATGAGCCCTGCGGCGGCCAGGTAGGGGCCGAAAGGAATGGGAATGTTCCGACCGTGACGGGCAAACACAATCAGTGCAATACCCACTGCGGCGCCGACGATTGACGATAGAAGGATAATCACTGGCAGCATCTGCCAACCGAGCCATGCGCCGAGTGCTGCCAGCAGCTTGAAGTCGCCGTAGCCCATGCCCTCTTTTCCGGTGGCAAGTTTGAAGGCCCAAAAAACACTCCATAAGGCGAGATAGCCAAGCATAACCCCAAGGACCGCTGATGAAAGATCAGTAAAGACGTGGCTGATATTGAAGGCGAGGCCTATCCATAGTAGCGGTAGGGTGATTGAATCAGGCAGTAGCTGAGTGTCGAAGTCGATTGCGGCCAAGGCAATGAGCGACCAGATCAGTATTAATGCGCCAAATGCGGGCCAGGTAAATCCAAAATACCAGGCGGCGAAAGCTGAAAACAACCCGGTTACCAATTCAATCAGCGGATAGCGCGGTGAAATACTGCTGCCGCACCCGGCGCAACGTCCACGTAAAAACAGGTAGCTGATTACCGGAATGTTTTCTCTGGCTCGGATTTGGTGGCCGCAGGCTGGGCAATGAGAGCGCGGACGTGAAAGATCGAAGGTCGGAGCTTCCTCGGGTGTTTCTCCCCGCAGTTCGGCGCATTGCCCCTGCCACTCTCGCTCCATTATTTTGGGGAGGCGGTGAATGACAACATTGAGGAAGCTGCCGATGCACAAACCCAACAGGCCAGCAAATACTGGCCAGTTAAAAGCTATCAGGTCAATCATTAGCCGACGACTGCGCCCAGCTTGAAGATAGGCAGGTACATGGCGATGACCATGCCACCAATCAATGTCCCCAGGACCACCATGATCATTGGCTCCATGAGGCTGGACATGGCTTCGACAGCGTCATCAACTTCTGCCTCAAAGAAGTCGGCGACCTTGGATAGCATGGCATCCAGCGCGCCGGACTCCTCGCCGATCGCCACCATCTGAGTCACCATATTAGGAAATAGATTGCAGTTTTCCATGGCTTGGGTCAGGTTTGTACCGGTAGAGACCTCACTTTGAATATCTCGGGTAGCCAACTTATATACGTTATTCCCAGCCGCGCCACCTACCGATTCAAGTGATTCGACGAGAGGGACGCCGGCACTGAACATTGTTGCCAAGGTTCGCGTCCAGCGAGCGATGACAGATTTTCGAATGATCTCGCCGAATACGGGAATTTTTAATGAATAGCGATCAAAGGCATATTGCATGGTCTCCGATCGCTTGTACGAATATAGGAAGAAGTAAATCCCTCCTCCAATGCCGCCGAAAATAGCCCACCAGTAAGCAATAAAGAAGTCTGAAATGGCGATAACAATGAGTGTTGGCGCTGGTAGGTCGGCACCAAAGCTGCGAAAAACGTCCTTGAAGGCAGGGATGACGAAAATCATGATGATCGCCGTGATGACAAACGATACGACAATGATGGATATTGGATAAAACAGGGCTGATTTGATTTTGCTTTTAATAGCCAGAATTTTTTCTTGGTAGGTGGCGAGGCGATCCAGCAATGTGTCTAAAATACCGGCTTGTTCTCCTGCTGCAACGAGGTTGCAGTATAGGTTGTCGAAGTGCAGTGGGTATTTGCGAAATGCCTGGGACAAGGAACTTCCCGTTTCAACATCGGATTTGATATCCAGCAGCAATTTGCCGACAGCTGGGTTGGAGTGTCCTCGACCAACAATGTCAAAAGCTTGCAATAGGGGAACACCAGATTTCATCATGGTGGCCAACTGACGAGTAAATAGCGAAATATCCTTGTCAGCAATTTTCCCGCCCGATTTGAAGCGCTGCTTCGTCACTTTGGCGCCGAAGACGCCCTGGCGCCTCAGGGAGGATTGAACAACCGCTACGCTGGCCGCACGCATTTCTCCGTGCACGGCCTTTCCGTCTTTATTCTTGCCCTCCCAGAGGAATGAGCTTTCCTTTGTGTTCGACGGCTTAGCTTTTGTCGAAGTTGCCATTCTGTCCCTTTTACAAGTTTGTGGTGCTCAATACCTCGTCAAGCGAGGTAACACCTTGTTTGACTTTCAGCAGACCGGATTCGCGAAGATCCTTAACACCTTCTTTTTTTGCTTGTACGGCGAGATCCATGGCGTTGGCACCACTCATGATCAGGCGCTGCATGGCTTCGGTCACTGGCATGACTTGATAGATGCCGACTCGGCCTTTATAGCCACTTCCCTTGCAGCGCTCACAGCTTCCGGGGCCATAAAGTATCCAGGTGCCATCAATCTCTTCTTCCTTGAATCCTGCTTCTAGCAGCGCTTCGTGCGGGACCGCCATGGGTTGCTTGCAATTACAAAGGCGCCGTGCGAGGCGCTGGGCGGTAATCAGTAAAATACTTGAGGCAATGTTGAAAGTCGGCACACCCATGTTCATCAGCCGGGTGAGCGTTTGCGGTGCGTCATTGGTGTGAAGGGTCGACAGCACCATGTGGCCAGTTTGAGCTGCCTTGATCGCTATTTCAGCGGTTTCCAGGTCGCGAATCTCGCCCACCATGATAACGTCAGGGTCTTGGCGCAGGAATGCTTTGAGTGCTACCGGGAAGGTCAGTCCCGCGCGGTCATCGACATTAACCTGGTTGACGCCTGGCAAGTTGATTTCAGCCGGATCTTCAGCAGTAGAAATGTTGACGCCGTCTTTATTCAGAATATTGAGGCAAGTGTACAGTGAGACGGTTTTTCCGGAGCCGGTGGGGCCGGTGACCAAAACCATGCCATAAGGGCGGTTGACCGCATCAAGCAGTGCAGCCTTTTGTGCCGGCTCGTAACCCAGGGCTTCGATACCCAGGGTCGCGGAGGTCGGATCAAGAATGCGCAGAACGATTTTTTCGCCCTGAAGTGTCGGCAGGGTGCTGACTCGGAAGTCAATCGCCCGGGTTTTTGATAATACCAAGCGCATCCTTCCATCTTGGGGAATCCGCTTTTCTGCGATGTTGAGGCGTGAAATAACTTTGATGCGTGATGCAATTTTTTCTTTGATGGCCAACGGCGGGGTTGCAACTTCACGCAGAATGCCATCTACGCGAAAACGGATGCGATAGTATTTTTCGTAAGGCTCAAAATGGATGTCGGATGCGCCGTCATTAATTGCGTCCAAGAGTATTTTCTGAATGAATTTGACGACAGGTGCGTCATCAACCTCCTGCCCGGCCGCATCATCGACTTTGGCAGCGGTTTCTTCGTCGAGAAAATCAAGGTTAATGTCGTCGCCACCGAGATTTTTAAGCGCATCTGCAGCTGATTCAGAGTGCTTGGCGACCAAAGGTAAGAGTTTGTTGTGTTCAACAACGATCGGATCAACTGCGAGTCCGGTCTGGAAGCGAATTTCGTCCAGCGCACGCAAATTGGTGGGGTCTGCAATGGCGACGGAAAGACGGTTGCCGCGTTTGTTGAGCGGAATTACCTTGTGTGTAGCGATGAGTTTAAGATCAATGGCATTGCTCGGAATGTGTTGCTCGTCAAACGCGGAAAGGTCGAGCAAAGGGTAGCCAAAGGTTTCGGCAACAAATCGTGCCATCTCCAAGGCTGAGGCTTTGTTGCTGATCACGATCTGTTCAATCAGTGAAATTTTGGCTTGCCCGGCCTGAAGCAGCAACTGCTCGGCTTCCATTTCTTTGAGGCGACCGGCCTGAACCAGTGCTCGGGCGAGACCGCTGAGAGAACCTGCTTGAGGAGTGGCTGCCATTGATACTAATCGGATGTCGTGGAATCAGCCCATGATGCTACGTGGGACTGGGTTTGTAAAGACATCAGCCTGCTTCTGGGCGGAAGATCCGTGCGGTGACCACGCTGCGATCCTGGGTGTGAACAATTTCAACCGGGATTCCGGTCAGTTTGACGCTGACACCGGACTCAGGAATATCTTGAAAAACCTCCAGGATAAGCCCATTCAATGTTTTTGGGCCGTCAAGTGGGAAGTCCAGGTCAAGCATTCGGTTGATGTCGCGTAGTTGTCGGGCGCCCTCTACGATAGCGCTACCATCCGCATTCCAGGTGAGGGAGTTTCCCAGTCCAGGTAGCGATGTTGTGAAGTCACCAACCAATTCTTCAATAATGTCTTCCAGTGTCAGTAACCCCAGGATTTCGCCGTATTCATCAACGACAAAGCCGATTCTCTGGTGGTTTTCCTGAAAGAACGTTAGTTGTGAAAATACGGGAGTACCGGCAGGGATGTAATAGGGGGGCTGAAGGTGGCTGAGGAGTCCGGATTCATCGAAATCTTCGTCGTTTAGCGGCCCAATGAGGCGGCGTGCCTGCAGTACACCTAGCAAGTGATCAAGTGAACCTCGGCAAACTGGGGCGCGGCTATGGTGGCTGGTGCTTAGTTGGGTAAGCACATCCTCCCATGGGCAGTCGATATCGAGTATTTCGATACTGCCGCGCGGAGTCATTAAATCTTCGACCGTAATGTTGTTGAGATCGAATAGGGTTCCGAGAATCGCACGATGCTTTTGTGGAATCAGGTGAGCAGATTCCAGCACGAGACTTCGTAGTTCTTCTGGAGAAATTTTATTGTCTTGGCCATCCGGATTTGGAGTTAGACGCAGGATGCCTAGCAATACACCGGCAAAAAGGTTGATGAACCAGACGATTGGGTAAAAAATTCGCAGTAGCGGTGTCAGGATGTAGCCAAGGAGCAGTGATAGCCGGTCGGCATGCGCAGCACCGATAATTTTTGGGGTAATCTCCGCAAAAACCAGAATAGCGAACGTAACGGCCACCGTGCCAATCGCCAGTGCCCATTTTTCTTCGCCAAACAGCTCAATGGCGATGATGCTGACCAAGGTGGCTGCTGCGGAGTTGACGAGGTTGTTGCCGAGCAGGATGACGCCCAGCATTTTGTCTGTGCTATCTAGCAGTGCCTGTGCCTTTTGTGCCCCGCGATGACCGGTTTGGGCGAGATGGCGCAGACGGAAGCGGTTCGTGGCCATCATGGCGGTCTCGCTGAGCGAGAAAAAACCAGAGAGTGCCAGGAGAACAATCAGCGCAACTGACAGTGCCGAAAGCGGAAAATCTTCCACAGTTTAAATACGTCCCAAAACGACTTCCGCAACAAAACGGCTACCTACATAGGCAAAAATAAGCAGGGCAAATCCAGCCAGTGTCCAGCGCAATGCGCGCTTGCCTCGCCAGCCCCAGGCGTGACGTCCGACCAGCAATGTGGCGAAAATGCCCCAGGAAGCAAAGGCAAACAAGGTTTTGTGGTCGATTGTCATTGCTCTGCCGAATAGTTCTTCCGAGAACAAGACTCCGCTACCCACTGTCAGGGTGAGCAAAATAAAGCCTAGCAGCAGCATGCGAAAGAGTAGGGACTCCATGGTCAGGAGGGGGGGCAAGCTGTTCAGGGCGCGCTTTAGCGAGCGCTTGTGCAGCGCATTTTCGGTGAATCCCATAAAAATGGCATGCAAGGCGGAGAGGGTCAGCAGGCTATAGGCGGCCATGGCCGTGAGGAAATGAAGCTTGAAGCCAGTCGCTTTGGCGTTGGCAATCAGATGAACATGGGGGAAAAAAACCGGCAACAGGGTACAAAATGCTGCAATTGGCAGCACCATGGGTTGCATTCCTTCCATACGCGCCATGAAACTTTCTAGCCAATAAATCAGAACCGCCAGCCACATCATCAGCGATAAGGCAAAGCTGAAGGAAAAACGCATCCCTGCCGCTGTAAATAAAGAGGTGTAGAGCCCTGCTGCATGAATGATCAAGGTTGCCGCGATAGCAGCACGCTCCCAGCCAAGCATCGGACATGCTACACACTGATGCTCGCTTTCGCGCCAGCGGCTGTTCCAGAAATGGAAGCCGAGACCCGCATAAAGCAGGGCCGCGAGGATGTGGGGCAGAAGCTGAATTACAATGTCGAACATTCCTGAATTCTACTAGAAGCCCATTTGCCATGCTTGATAACCTGACTAATCGCCTTGCCCGCGTCATGAAGACGCTGAAGGGCGAAGCTCGCCTGACCGAGTCCAATATTTCCGATGCGCTGCGCGAAGTGCGCATGGCCTTGCTGGAGGCCGATGTGGCGCTGCCGGTGGTCAAGGATTTCATCGCTGC
>JAQTZQ010000062.1:0-13606 GCA_028687645.1 Rhodocyclaceae bacterium | reverse complement strand
GAGCGGATGGCCTCGCGAATTCTCGGCATGGGCGATGTGCTGTCCCTGATCGAAGATGCCAAAAAGGGGATGGATGAAGAAAAGGCTGTCGCTTTTGCCAAGAAGCTCAAGTCGGGCAAAGGTTTCGATCTGAATGACTTCAAGGAACAAATTGGTCAGATGCGCAGCATGGGTGGTTTGTCGGCACTGATGGACAAGATGCCGGCACAGATTTCGCAAATGGCTGGGCAGTTGCCGGCGGGTGCTGAAAATAAATTGGTCGGGCGCGTCGAAGGTATCATCAATTCAATGACGCCTACCGAGCGCGCCAAGCCTGAAATCATCAAGGCCAGCCGCAAGCGCCGTATTGCGGCGGGTGCCGGGGTTCAGGTGCAGGAAGTTAATCGCCTGCTGAACCAGTTTGAACAATCGCAAAAAATGATGAAGCAACTGACCAAAGGCGGCATCGGCAAGTTGATGCGCGGCATGAAGGGCATGATGCCCGGCATGGGTCGCTAATTAAGGCGCTGCCCGCGCCAGGTTGGGGGATTTTTCGAAACTCCACTGGCCATGCCAGGCAGCGCGAACCATGTTGGGATATTCGGGCTTGCCCAGGCTGCCGTTGTAGCGACCAAGAGCACGGTAGAGGTCGCCCTTTTCAATATCCAGATAGTGGCGCAGGATCGTGCAGCCATAGCGCAGGTTGGTGCGTAGATCGAACAGGCTATCTTCCGGTCGACCGAGTAATCTGAGCCAAAAAGGCATCACCTGCATGTAGCCGCGAGCGCCTGCCGAAGAGACAGCGTATTTGCGGAATCCGGATTCAACTTGAATCAGGCCAAGCACCAACTGCGGATCAAGTCCGGCGCGGGTTGCCTCATAGTGCACGCTGCGCAGTAAATCCAAGCGGTATTCCTGACTGGGAATGCGTTTTTCCAGCCGGCGCGACATCTCGCTCAACCATTCAACCGCTTCCATGGGCTGGCGAAATGAACTGGTGGGCGGCTTTGAGTCCGATACCGCCTTGTGCAGCGCGCCTTGAACGCTGGCGGATAAGGGTTCATTTTTCTGTGCACCGGCGAATGCCGCCGATGCACAAAAACAAGCCAGCCAACAAATTATCCAGCGCACAACTTTTCTTTGATGATCGCCACAACATCTGCCTGGGCAAGCATGCTGGCCTCTGTTTCCAGGCGCCCTTTGTATTCCAGTTGCCCTTCCTTGAGTCCGCGTTCGCCGATGACGATACGGTGCGGAATGCCGATCAGTTCCATGTCGGCAAACATGACGCCAGGGCGTTCGTTGCGGTCATCCAGTACAACGTCGATGCCCTCGGCTTTGAGCAGGGCATAAAGTGCGTCTGCCGCAGATTTGACGAGTTCGCTCTTGTGATAACCCATCGGCACGATGCAAACTTCAAATGGAGCGATTGCCGGCGGGAGAAAAATGCCCTTTTCGTCATTGCCTTGCTCAATCGCCGCGCCGACAATGCGCGAGACCCCGATCCCATAGCAGCCCATTTCCATGATTTGGCTCTTGCCGTTTTCATCGAGATAACTGCAATTCAGCGCGGCTGCGTATTTCTGGCGCAGTTGGAAGATATGGCCGACTTCAATGCCGCGACAGATATCCAGCCACCCTTTGCCGTCCGGTGAGGGGTCGCCAACGACGGCATTGCGCAGGTCGGCAATGCTAGGTTCGGGCAGGTCGCGGCCAAAATTCACGCCGCTGAAGTGAAATCCGGCTTCGTTGGCACCACAGACAAAATCGCTCATGTTGGCCACAGAACGATCTGCAAAAATTGCCACTTTTTCAGCGTTGACCGTAACAGGTCCGATGTAACCCGGTTTGCAGCCCAGATATTCCTCAACCTCGGCTTCGGTGGCGAAACGGAAGGGCGAAATGGCCTCGATTTTGTTTGCCTTGATTTCGTTCAGGACGTGATCGCCGCGCAATAAAAGCAGGGCAAAGGTTTGCGGACCCTTTTCCTTTTCGCTGATTACCGCGATCGCTTTAACGATTTTTTCCAGCGGCAGGCCAAGAAACTCGGCGACATCGGTGCACGCCATTTTGCCCGGCGTGGCAATTTTCTCCATTGCCTTGTTCGGCGCGGCGCGCGGCGTGCTTGGTGCTAATGCTTCTGCCAGTTCTACGTTGGCGGCATAGTCCGAGTCGGGACAGAAAGCAATGTCGTCTTCCCCTGAGTCAGCCAGAACATGGAATTCGTGCGACCCGGTGCCACCAATCGAGCCGGTGTCGGCCGCCACGGCGCGAAATTTCAGGCCAAGGCGCGTAAAAATTTTGGTGTAGGTCGTGTACATGTTGCCGTACTCGCGCACCAAATCGTCAAACGAGGTGTGAAACGAATAGCCGTCCTTCATCAAAAATTCGCGTCCACGCATGACACCGAAACGTGGGCGAATTTCGTCACGGAATTTGGTCTGAATCTGGTAAAGATGAATCGGTAACTGGCGATAACTCTTCACGTCACGGCGCACGACGTCAGTAATCACTTCCTCATGGGTTGGGCCAATGACGAATTCGCGTTGGTGGCGATCCTTGAAACGCAGCAGTTCCGGGCCGTATTCTTCCCAGCGGCCAGACTCCTGCCACAGCTCGGCGGGCTGGACGGCAGGCATCAGCAACTCAAGCGCGCCAGCATTGTTCATCTCTTCGCGAACGATATTTTCAACCTTGCGCAAAACTCGCAGGCCGAGCGGCATCCAGGTGTAAATACCGGCGGCGGTGCGTTTGATATAACCGGCGCGCAGCATCATTTTCTGGCTGATGACTTCGGCGTCGGCGGGGGCTTCCTTCTGGGTGCAAAAAAAGAATTGCGATGTGCGCATGGGATGCTCTTGAATTCGTTGCGAAAACTGGATTTTACACGCAGGCCGTCCTTTGCATGCGACCGCCCTTTGTGAAAGAATTGGGGTAACCAATAATTTTGCAGGATATCTATGCTCGACCGTGAAGGCTATCGCCCGAACGTCGGCATCATTCTTTGTAACGCCAACAACGAGGTTTTCTGGGGCAAGCGCATACGTGAGCATTCGTGGCAGTTTCCGCAAGGTGGCATCAAGCGCGGCGAAACGCCGGAGCAGGCGATGTTCCGGGAGCTCCATGAAGAAGTCGGGCTACATCCCGAGCATGTGCGCATCCTGGGGCGAACCAAGGGGTGGTTGCGTTATGAAGTGCCGACACACTGGATCAAGCGCGAATGGCGCGGATCTTACAAAGGACAAAAGCAAATCTGGTTTTTGCTGCGCTTGGTCGGTCGCGACAGCGATGTTTCCCTGCGCGCGACCAATAAGCCCGAGTTTGACGCTTGGCGCTGGAATGAGTACTGGGTTCCGCTAGATGCTGTCATCGAGTTCAAGCGCACGGTGTACGAGCAGGCGCTGAACGAGTTGGTACGTTTCCTGAATATTGAGCGACGGGAAAAATTGCGCGCTGTTTCTGGTGATGCAGGGCAGCCAGCAACGACCAGTGAGGAATGAAAAATGGATTTCAATCCAGTGAGTTTTCGCAAACACCTCGGGTCAATCGCATTGTTTGCACTGCTAAGCCAGCCAGTCAGCGCCGGCTTTGAAGAGGACTATGAGCAGAAAGCTTGGCAAGAAATGCAATTTCAATTTCCGCCTGCGCCGCGCAGCGAGGCTTTGCTGCCTTTTTTTGTAAGCGCAGCCAACGATAATAAATTTGCCGTCGATGCCGCCAGTCTTACGGTGGGAGAAGATGGCGTGGTGCGCTACATTTTGCTCGTAGAAACGGCTGGTGGTGCACGCAATGTTAGTTATGAGGGAATTCGTTGCCAGACCAAGGAGCGGCGTATTTATGCGCTGGGACGACGTGATGGTACGTGGTCGAAGTCGCGTAATGACCAATGGGTTGAAATTCGCGATATGGCGGCTAATCGACAGCACGCGGCGTTATTTCTGGAGTATTTCTGCCCTGGCGGCGTCATTGTAAGAAATGCGGATGAAGCCAAGAATGCGCTGCGCGCTGGCGTTCATCCGCACAATCGTTGGTAATGATGCACGGCGCTGATCGCTTGATTCTCGAGTTTGACCTGGCTTTGCGCACGGTTTTCGCCACAGCGCGTAGCAACAGGCCTTTGCCCGGTGCTGATTTGTCGGAGGCCGAGATGAGCGCGGCTGAGAAATCACATGCTTGTGGTTTGATGCGCGTGAATCACTGCGGAGAAATTTGTGCTCAAGCGCTATACCAAGGTCAGTCACTTAGCTCGCGAGACCCCCGCGTGCGAGAAGCGTTACGCGGAGCGGCCCAGGAGGAAACGGATCATCTGGCTTGGACAGAGCGGCGTATTGTCGAATTAGGAGGGCGTAAAAGCCTATTAAATCCCTTGCTTTACCTTGGATCACTATCTTTGGGACTGGCCGCCGGTCTGCTGGGTGATAAGTGGAATCTTGGCTTTCTGGCTGAAACTGAACGCCAAGTTGAGGCGCATTTAGATAGTCATTTAGATTCATTGCCGCCGCAGGATACGCGTTCTAGGCAAATCGTTGAGCAGATGCGTGCCGACGAAATCGAGCACGCAGAGACTGCGTTTAGCCTTGGCGCTGCAGAATTACCGGTTGCGGTGAGGTTGGTCATGAAGGTTGCAGCGAAAATGATGACTGAAACAACGTACCGCCTCTAAGGTTATTGCCGGGCACCATTATTCATCGATGATTTCGAAGTCGTGAGTGATCTCAGCGGTCTTGGCGATCATGATTGATGCAGAGCAGTATTTGTCTTTTGACAACTCAATTGCACGGGCTACGGCTTCGGGTTTGAGTTGCTTGCCCTTCACCTTGTAGTGAAAATGAATGTGGGTGAACACCTTTGGATCGCTGTCTGCGCGGCTTGCCTTCAGAGTAACCTCGCAGCCATTGACGGTGTGACGTCCTTTTCTCAGGATGAGAACCACGTCAAAAGCTGTGCATCCGCCTGTGCCAGCCAAAATCATTTCCATGGGGCGCAATCCTAAGTTGCGGCCGCCTGCATCGGTTGCGCCATCCATAACTACAGCGTGACCACTTCCGCTTTCTGCGACAAAAGCCATTCCTGCGTCGCCACCCATCCATCTCACTGTGCATTCCATTTTGAGCTCTCCTTTGTGAGCTCAAATTCTATCCGAGAGACTTGGTCTTTTGCCTTCCGCCAATTGTGCAGTGCACCATAATGAGATTTTTATCCTAGTGAAGTGTGCTACATGAAATTTTGTTATTTCATTATTTTTTTAAAATAAAAAAATTAATCCAATTTATACATATTGTTAAAATTCATAAACATTGTTTATCGATTGATAGTAAAAAAATTTGTGCAATGCACCAAAGCGATTGAGTTTGCGGCTTTTTTCGTGAATACTGGAGGCAGTTCAGATCACGGAAATAAGTTTGAGTCGGTGATCTAGGTTTGTCTCCTCCACCCTCCTCCTTTGGTGTGGATTTAGCGCGGCTCCTAGAGCCGCGTTTTTTTTAAGATATCTCCGGTGTGGTTGATTCTGTTTGACAAAGCATCGTGGTGCAGGCTAGAATTCTCGGCTTTCTCCAATCCGCGCCCATTTTTTCAGGACGGCACATACAAATGAAAACGTTTTCCGCCAAGCCACATGAGGTTAAGCGCGAGTGGTTTGTGGTAGACGCCACAGACAAGATCCTCGGTCGTCTCGCCACCGAAATTGCCCGCCGTCTGCGTGGCAAACACAAAGCTATCTACACCCCCCATATCGACACTGGTGATTTTATTGTTGTCACCAACGTGGATAGGATTGCAGTCACGGGTAACAAGGCGGAGGACAAGAAATACTTCCGTCACTCTGGGTATCCTGGTGGTATCTACGAAACAAATTTCAAAAAGATGCAGCAGCGTTTCCCGGGGCGTGCCTTGGAAACTGCCGTCAAAGGCATGCTGCCCAAAGGCCCTTTGGGCTACGCCATGCTTAAGAAGTTGAAATGCTACGCAGGCGATCAACATCCTCACACCGCCCAGCAGCCTAAGGCTCTGGAAATCTAAGGGGTCGAAATGGCTGAAGCATATTTTTACGGTACGGGTCGTCGCAAAAGCGCTATTGCTCGGGTTTTCATGAAACGTGGGTCGGGTGCTATTGTTGTCAATGGCAAACCAGTTGATCAATTCTTCTCTCGCGAAACGGGGCGCATGATTGTTCGCCAGCCGTTGGCGCTTATTGAGCAGTTGAATACGTTTGATATCAAGGTTAATGTGATAGGCGGTGGTGAGTCAGGGCAGGCTGGCGCTGTCCGTCATGGCATCACCCGTGCCTTGATCGAGTATGATGCAGAGCTCAAGCCTGCGTTATCGAAGGCGGGCTTTGTTACTCGTGATGCCCGTGAGGTTGAACGTAAGAAAGTCGGCTTCCATAAAGCGCGTCGTCGTAAGCAGTTCTCAAAGCGCTAATTTTTTTGAAAAGGCCGCCCAAGGGTGGCCTTTTTGCTACCTTGCTTTTGAAAAGCGTGGCACTGCCAGCCGCGCTACATTCGATTCCGACGTGGTTCCTGCTTGTTGCGATGGTTGGCGCTCTGCTAATTGAGGGGCAGTTGTTTCTTGCTTCAATCACCTCCGCCTGCGTTATCTCTCATGATTTCCGTTTCTCGAGTCGTACGCCGTAATGCCGATAATATATCTGCAGTGGCTGCCCCTAATGCCAATCATATATCGGGCGTATGATGCCTCCTATGAAGTGGTTTTCATGCGGCTGTATTTCCCTTCTTGGCTCTCGCTCATTTTGTGCCCCCTTTGATGCGGATGAAATTCAGAAAAATTCGCCACAGCTTTGGGATCGCGGCGCCAAGCGTCGTTGTTCGCGCTCGTTTGCCTCGTCACTGGCACATCTTGGCAGCATTGCTTTTGCTTGCTTTGCTATTTTCTTTCCTGTGGTTGCTCATACAGTACAGGACGGTCGCGGCTGCTTCCGATGAACTTGAGTTGCTGCGCTTGAAAGTGAGGGCGTTGGACGATGAGCGTGTGGAGTTAAGGTCTACGGTAGGAACGGAGCATAGCCTAGCGCTGCTTGAGCATTCAACACGGCAGCAATTATTACTTCGAGTTCGTGAGTTGGAGGCCCAAAACGCCGCACTGATGGAGGATTTGCTGCTTTTTGAGCGTCTAATTCCTCTTCTTGGTGATGAGGCGATTGTTAGAGTTGAAAATTTCCGCTGGTTGAAGGAGAGTGGAAATCGATACCGCTACGGACTACTCTTGGCTTTTCATCCAGTAAAAAATACTCCGATGTTTAAAGGGGAAATGCAACTGCATATTTCGTACACGCTGGGTGAGAAGCGGAATCTGCTAGTTTTTCCGGATACCTCCAACCCCGATCAAAGATATGCCGTTGAAATTCGATATTTTTTTCGCAAGGAGGGAGTGCTTGATCTCCCGCCTGGTGCTTCTGTTACCCAGGTTGAAGTAAAAGTGTTTCAGGGTGATAAACTGAAAGCTGAGGGGTTTGCAAAGTTGTAGGAGGGTTCAGTGTTTGGCAAGAAAGAGATAAATAAGCATTCTGGTCAAATCGATAGCTTGATTGGTGTCGGTACTCGGGTTGAGGGAAATATTTTTTTTGCCGGTGGGTTGCGAATTGATGGCGAGGTCAAGGGCAATGTTGAGGCTTCAGGTGATGTGTCGTCTATACTTGTGATCAGCGAACATGCGCGCATTGATGGGGATGTGATGGTTAGTCACTTGGTGCTAAACGGAGCGATTTTTGGCGCTGTGACGGTCAGTGAGTCCCTTGAGGTGCAGCCAAAGGCTCGTGTTGTCGGAGATGTTGATTACGCGTTGATCGAAATGCACCAAGGTGCCGTGATTGAAGGCCGTCTTACGCACCGGGCTAACAAATCAGTTGAACTAAAACTTGCGGCATCAAACTAACAAAGCCAGTCGTAGCCGTTTAGGCTCAAATATTTTTTTATGATCATGCTAGGAGTTGCGCGATGAATGCTGTTTCCGAAATGGCTTTTCCTTTGATTTTCACGGATAGCGCCGCAGGAAAGGTTAAGGAGTTGATAGAGGAAGAGGGGAATCCCGGCCTCAAGTTAAGAGTGTTTGTAACTGGAGGTGGATGTTCCGGGTTTCAGTATGGGTTTACTTTTGACGAAGATGTCGCCGAAGACGATACGACCCTTGAGAAAGACGGTGTGATGCTTTTGATTGATCCCATGAGTTACCAATATCTGGTTGGTGCAGAAATTGATTACACAGAGGGTCTTGAGGGGTCTCAATTCGTAATTCGTAATCCAAATGCACAGTCGACTTGTGGGTGCGGATCCTCTTTTTCGGCTTGATTTAATATGCCGGTTTAAAAAAGGCGGCCTTGGCCCTCCTTTTTTCGTGTCTGCTGCTATGGGCGCTGACCAAAAACTGACCTATGAAAGCGGTGATCAGTTCATCGCATCTGGAAGCGGGTGCCGAGTATTTCGATTTTGTTGCGTCAAATCGACATTTTTAGCGCGAATTTAGCCATTTCAGAGCTAATTCTTTAGATCAGGACCTGTCTTCAGCAGCCTGGGCTAGGTGTTGCTTGCAGAATGGTCGTTGCCTGCTTTACTTTGCCCCAGACCGACAATGAGATAGCTGTGCGAGAGGGGGCGTCTAGTAGCGGCGCCACACTCTCTTTCAATCAGCGTCCAAAGTTTTCCAGATTGTCAGTCTGCTTTGACTCATAGCGCTGGCTGATCAGATGAAACAGCAGCGCCCCGCCCGAAGCTGAGGGAATAAAGCGAAAAAATTCCGCGCCAGCTTACGGAAAAGCTGAATTGATCAGCGCTTCCCCAGGGTGCCACTGTTATCCCGCGTGATACCTTATGACTTTGGGCTGTCCAGTTTGGGTCCAAATCCGCAGGCCCGAGTTTCGACAACCGTTGGCGGTATGAACAAATGGACGGGATCTGGATGCTCAGCGAAAATGGTACTTTTGTCGAAGCGCTGAAGTTGTTTCCTGTGTCAAAAATCATTTTCTTCAACAAGCCTTACGGTGTTCTCAGCCAGTTTACGCCGGAGGGTAGGTGGCGGGCGCTGGATGCGTTTATTCCGGTTAAGGGGGTTTATGTGGCTGGCCGGCTGGATGCGGATAGTGAGGGTTTGCTGATTTTGACCGACGATGGCAGGCTTCAGGCTCAGATTGCTGATCCCCAGCATAAGCTGGAAAAAACTTATTGGGCGCAGGTTGAGGGCGTGCCGGATGAGGCTGCGCTGAGCTTACTGCGGGCAGGGATCAAACTGTCTGACTTTACGGCACAGCCGGCCAAGGTTGCGTTGATCGACGAGCCGGCAGGTTTGTGGCCGCGCGATCCGCCGATTCGTTTTCGGGCGGCGATTCCGACGTCGTGGCTCGAAATTCGCATTCGCGAAGGTAAAAATCGTCAGGTCAGGCGCATGACGGCGGCGATCGGTTATCCTACGCTGCGCTTGGTTCGTGCCGCGATTGGGGCGCAAAATGTGATCGAACTTGGCCTCGGGCAGTGGCGGCAAATTGATGGTGGGATTGGCGTTTTTGAAAAGTTGTGCGAGGGAGGCTGTTCATGAATTTCATCGCCCAGAGGGTGTTCGTTGCCGTATTTTTGCTGGCGATACTGGCTGTGCTGCCTGTCGCCAGTGCTGAGATGCCGGTGATCGAGTTGACCGCTGGTTTTCATCGTATTGAAGCGGAGGTCGCTGCGGATAATCAGCATCGTATGGTGGGCCTGATGAACCGCAAGGCGATGCCGATGCAGCGCGGCATGCTTTTTGTCTTCACGCAAAATAATACGCATTGCATGTGGATGCGTAATACCTTCATCCCGCTGTCGGTGGCGTTTCTTGATGAAGAGGGGCGGATTGTCAATATTGAGGATATGCAGCCGCAAACGGAAGATAGTCATTGTGCCAAGGTGCCGGCGCGTTATGCGCTGGAGATGAATCGTGGCTGGTTTGCGCAACGCGGCATCAAGCCTGGGATCAAGCTGAACGGTATCGATAAGGCGCCGCGTCCGCAGTGATGAGGCGTGATCGTTGGCGCCGCAAGCTGATCATGGGGGGGGGAGACAAAGTGCTGGCCTCATGGTTACGCGAGCCGAGCTCTCTGACCGCGCGTTGCCAACTATGCTGCGACCAGTTTCGCGTGCGCTTGCTGCGCGCTGGATTGATGAAACGAATGGGCGATGTGGCGGCGGGGCGAAGCCTGATTCGCGGACGTGAGGTGGTGCTGGAGTGCGATGGCCTGCCCGTAATTTTTGCCCATTCTGTGCTGTTGACCGTAACCCAAGGTCGTTTGAACCGCTGGCTGGCCGGTTTGGGCAGTCGCTCGCTGGGTTCGCTGTTATTCAGCTATCCCGGTTTCAAACGCGGTGGGCTTGAGTTCATCAGGCTGGACGCGCGCCATCCGCTCTATCGTCTGGCGGCGCCCTGGTCTGCTGGTCAGCGCCAGTTATGGGCGCGGCGCTCCGAGCACCGCCTGGGGCGGCAGGTGTTGTGCGTGACCGAGGTTTTTCTGCCGGCTATTTGCAAGCTGGAAAAATAGGTTCTGCTTCGCCGATTGTTCCCGCCAGCTAGCCGTAGCGGCGTGCCGCATCGACCGCCAAACCAGCCCCGATGCTGCCGAAAAGATCCCCTTCGACGACCCGTGCCTGCGGCAGCAAGGCGGCAATGCGCCGACGCAGGAGCGGGATACCGCTGGAGCCGCCGGTAAAGAAAACGGTATCAATCCCACCCGCTGGCAGACCCGCATCGCGCAGGATCTGGCTGACGGCGATCTCCACCTTTTTGACCAGCATTTCGCTGGCCAGCTCCAACTCGATGCGCGTCAGCGTTTTTTGCTCGCCCGGCGCAAAGCGATCCAGCGGCAGGTTGGCGCTGTCGTGGTTGGAGAGCGCAATTTTCGCCTGTTCCACCTGATGCGCCAGCCAGTGGCCGGCACGCTCACGGATCAAGGCGAGAAGGCGCGTGAAGCATTCCGGTTCCATCGCGTCCACGGCGAGGCGCTGTTGATCGGTCCAGACCTGGCGCGAGTAAGCCGAATTGATGGTGTGCCAGGTGGCAAGATCGTAGTAGATCCCGTTGGGCACATCACGCCCGCTGGTCAGCCGGCTGCGAAAACCGAGCAAGGGCATGGCAGTTGCCAGGCTCAGTTGTTTGTCAAAATCGGTGCCACCAATATGCACGCCGCCATTGGCCAGCACATCGCTCCAGCGCTCGGTGACTTTGGCCCGTGCCGGCGAGAGGCGAACGATGGAGAAATCGGAAGTGCCGCCGCCGATGTCGGCGACCAGCACCACCTCTTCGTGGGCCAGACTGGTTTCGTATTGAAAGGCGGCAGCAATCGGCTCGTACTGAAAGCTGACCTCCTTGAGGCCAACGGCACGGGCAATATCGCCCAGTGTTTCCTCGGCAACGCGATCAGCCGCCGCATTGTTATCGACAAAAAACACCGGACGACCCAAAACCGCCTGCTCAAAAGCGCGCCCACCTTGCGCTTCGGCGCGTGATTTGATGGTGGCGATGAACCGGGTGAGCAGATCACGAAAAACAACGACGCTGCCCTGAACCTCGGTGCGCCCATCAATCAGGCTGCTGCCGAGCAGGCTCTTGAGCGAACGCATCAGCCGGCCTTCGTAGCCGTCGAGATATTCGCGCAGCCCGGCACGGCCAAAACTGACCGAGTTTTCTTCAGCGTTAAAGAAGACGACCGAAGGCAAGGTCGGCTTACCATCCTCCAGCGCCAGCAGCGTTGCTTGCCCCGGCCGCAGCCAGCCGACGGTGGAATTGGACGTGCCGAAATCGATACCGCAGGCGCGGGCGTGAGAGGTGTTGGGCATTGGGTGGCTTGGCTGGCGGGGCGGCGATGCTAACCGGTGCGGGGGAGACTGTCCAGATAAGAGGCCGCGATTTCCAAGTTGTTACGGTCGACGGGGAAAAAGGGCGGATTTTCTCGGATTAGCGGGCTTTATGTGAAAACGCGCCATCCGGATTGACATGGGCGTTGGGAGATTTGCCTACCGGATCGGGGTCGGACATGCCCAAGAGGGTACGAGCTTCTCCTGGCGGCGGTACGCGTGCTGAGGCGGTTGACTGGATGCCAGCGATCCCCTTCTCCCATTCGTCCACCATGCGTTTGGCAGTTTCCCGGAAGTGCGGGTATTCCTCAGCGAAGACCTGGATTTCAGGGAAGGTGGCCTGGAGAGCACGGGTTACGCTGGCCAAGGCTTCAGCGCGAATTGGCGCTGAAAGATTCAAGCGTTGGGTCGCAAATTTGTGCAGGCTTTTTCCGCAGGCCCAGACTTTCTTGCCTTCCAAGGTCAGTCCGGGGATGTTTTTGTCGTATTCGCCGTAGGCGGTGACCGTCAGAATGTCATAGACCGGCGCCAGCGCTACGTTGTCGGGTGCGGTATAGATCAATGCAAAATTCTTCAAGTGAGCATCGGCGTTGTGGATCGCATAGTTGAGCAAGAGCAGCTTGAACAGACGGATCGCGTTATCGTGGAACTGTTCGGGTGGGAGATAGTCCTTCAGCCGGGCGGCAATATTCTCGAGCGAACCGGCGTATTTGGATTCCGCGCCGAGCCCCTGCAATGAGCAGAAATCCTCCACGGCAAGTGCCCCGCCATCGGCCAGACGATCGAAGCGCCGAACGGCCAGGACGTTCCCATCCGCCGACAACTGGATTTCAGGGACGTGGAGGCCGCAGCGCTCGGCCGCGCGCAGACACAGGTATTCGTTGATGGCGAGCCCGGGGAGATCCGGCCTGCCTGTTTTAACAATATATTCATCGGTTGCCGTCGTGGACTTGTCGTTGCGCAGCAGCTTCGGCATCACGCCGGAAACGCCTTCCGTAATGCCTTTTTCAAGGTGCGCCATGAGCAGCGCATGGGCATTCGGACTTGCCAGCAAGGCGGCGACCTGCAAGTCGTCTTGCTCAGCCTGCAAGCTTTGGCCTTGCGGGACGCAGCGGACGCGCCCGATGGTGCGTTGACCGGTCAGCGCCAGCAGACCGAAATCGGTGACTGCGGTTAGCGAGCCGAGCTTTTCTTGCAGCAAGGTCTTTTTGCTGCCTTCTGGCAGGTTCATCTGGAAAAATGGATGGAGCCCGCCACTGCCCCATTTGTAACTTTCGGCACGAACGGGCATGGTCAGAGACACCAGTTTTTCAGATGGAATCTCCGGTAGGTAGGTGAAAACATAGAGCCCTTCCGGGGTGGTCGTCAGCACGCCGACGCGTGTTTCCGAGACATACACATCCAGAGCGATGGAACCAGCCATGGCCTTACCTCTTCAGGAGGCGGAGCGCGTTGAGCGCTTCGCCGGCAGGGTTCAATGCCAATTCTGCCTTTGTCCGCCGGACGCGCTGCTGGGCCTGGAGAACAGCCCCGGCAGCCGTAACTTTCATGTTTTCACCACCAGGGAATTTCGCTAGCGAATTTTCCCGCTGGATATCGTCGAGGGTACGGGTATGCCCTTTGGGACGCGTTGTCAGATCCAACCCAACCAGCCCGAAAAGGCTGATCAGCTTTACCACGCCGAGTTCAAGCAGGTCACCCCGTTCGAGACGGGAAATCGTGGCAACACTAACCCCCGCATGCCGCGCGGCATACTGTTGCGTTAATCGACGTGCGATGCGGGCGGCGCGAAACGC
>JAQTZQ010000244.1 GCA_028687645.1 Rhodocyclaceae bacterium | reverse complement strand
TAAATCATTGAGGTAATCCCCCGGCTCTGCCGGGGGACTCACCCAGGTTTGACCTATGCGTCGGTCGTTGTAAGTCTCCTGTCTCGACCAAGAGAAGGAGATTTACGATGCAAGATTATCAGAGCCTGAGTCACAGTCGTTGGGACTGTAAGTATCACGTGGTGTTCATACCGAAGAAGCGGAAGAAACGGATATTTGGTGCGCTGCGTCCGCACCTGGGAGAGATATTTCGGGAATTGGCGAGGCAAAAGGAGTCGCAGATTGTGGAGGGTCACCTGATGGGTGATCAGGTGCATATCTGCATCAGCATTCCACCAAAGTTTGCAGTGTCGAACGTGATCGGATTCCTCAAGGGTAAAAGTGCAATTGCGATAGCGAGAAACTTTGGTGGGCGATCCCGGAATTTCACGGGAGAAGTGTTTTGGGCGCGGGGCTATTTTGTCTCGACAGTTGGGCTCGATGAGGCAATGGTGAGAGCCTACATCCGTAATCAGGAGGAAGAAGATGAACGCTACGACCAAATGAAATTAGGAGTGTAGCCGCCTTTGGGCGGCTCCAGGTTTACCAGCGCCTTTGAGGCGCCCCAGTGATAGGCCCCCGGCTCTGTCGGGGGTGATTTAACTATGATTATAACATAAATCTGGCTAAGTCCGACAGGCTGCTAGAGGCTGGGCTTCAGGTAATGCCGGTGATCATCAAGTTTTCTTTGTGAGTTCAAATTCACAGGCTACCGCTTGAGCGACAGGCAGGATGAAATTGGCTGATTTATCACCTACTCAACAACCGTTTCGCAAGAATCGTTGGGTAGTCCTGCCTATGCCCGGCAATGAGATACACATAGGTATCGTTGTGGATCTGTCGGTAGACCAATTTGTGGTGCGAGGTATAGACATGCAGGTAGTCCAAAATGCCGACTGATGCCAGCTCTTGGACAGGCATCCCATTAAAAATGCCAGAGTCAACCTTCTCCAACTTTTCAAAAATCTCGTCTTCAGCTTTCAGCCATGCGGCTTCACCCCACTTGTCGAGCATGTAGTCCTGAAGCGAAAGCAGGTCTGCCTGAGCATCCGGAAGAATGATGACTGCCATTATTTGCGGTTCTGACGAGCGGCTAACAGTTGCGCCCGTGATTCAGCAGCAGAAATGCCTTTTCCTTGCATGCGGTCTTTTTCACCCAAGGCGATGAGTTTCAAAGCAGCAATAAGTGCTTCCTTTTCCTGAAACTGCTTAACTCCCTCAATTACCATGCTGGCCTCACCATTCTGGGTGATCACAAACGGATTTCCGTTCATCTCCAGATCTTCGGAAATCTGCGCCGCGTGGCTCTTCAGGTACGAAATAGACTTGATGTTGGCGATGGATTGCATGTTGCCTCCTTGATTTCTCAAGACCTGAATTTAGTACCGAATTTAGTTGCGGTCAATGATTGATGTGCAATCGGCTAGCCGGAACAATGCGAGGTGTCACATTCAGGGGGCCCGGAAAATTTGGGGCTTGATGCGTGGATTGCGTTTGCTCGGGCATTGCGATGACGTAAAGGAAGAAATCTATGCCATCCGCTCCCGTCCTGACCTGCACCACCCCTTGGTGATGCAGGTGGTAGCTGCGCGCGATCAGGCGCGCTCTGGCAGTACGGGGGTGATCGCCGTACGGACGAAGACTTGATCGTAGCGCGCAAAGTCCCACTGTTCGATGACGCAGTGCTTCCCCACCTCGGACCCGGTCTGCGCCTGATCACCAGCCGCACCGGATGCCGCGCCCCAGCGCAGGATGTTCACCGAGTTGGGGACCCCGGGGCGTGTGCGCGACGAGACGGCAGTTCCGGCTTGGAGCACCCACAGTCGTCGCGCCAAGCCATCCACTGCCAGCGCGTAGGGCAGATGAATGTGCCCCCCCAACACGAGGTCAGCCCCGGCGGCCGACCAGGCCTGCAGGGCGGCATGGTGGCCGCGTAATAAATTGGAGCGCTCCTCAGCCTGAGCGACTGCCGCTGGTTGATGCACCACTACCAGGCGCAGCTGCTGCGGGCTGGCAGCGGTCAGCAAGGTTGCCACTCGGTCGATTTGTGCCGAGGACACCTCCCCATGCTTGTGCCGCCATGCGCGCGTGGTGTTGACGCCAACGACCAGTAGATCCGGCGACGAGTAAACGGGTTCGAGCGTTGCCCCAAAAACCTTGGTGTAGCCCGCGTATGGGCGAGTCAGCCGCGCCCAAAGGTCGAACAACGCAATGTCGTGGTTGCCCGGCACGGCGAGAACTGGTGCGCCGAGGCGGTCGACAAAAGCCTTCGCCGCGCGAAACTGCGCGGGCCGCGCGCGCTGAGTGATGTCCCCCGAGAGCACCACGACATCCGGCCGCTGCGCTGCCGCCAGGGCGACGACGGCCTCGACCACCAGCGGCTGTTCGGTGCCGAAATGGGTATCGGAAATCTGCAGCAGGACACTCATGCCGCAGCCTGGGGCGCGTCAGCCGTGCCTGCTGCGCCAGCGGCTTGAAGCAGGTACAAGGGCTTGTCCAGCACACGGATGTCGATGGGCGAACGCATGCGTGCTACCTCACCGTCGAAGGCCACCACGACCTTCTTGCGGCCGGGGGCCAGCGTGGGTTTCACCACCATATGCTGGAACTCGAAGCTTTCCACGCCGGCAGCTTCCCCCAGCCTGCCCATTGCCCCATGGAGCATCAGCCTCAGCATCGACAGTGTGCCAATGGGCCGTAGCATCAGCGCAGCTAGGCTGCCGTGGCCGGGAGTGCCGGGTAGGGTGTCTTCCGGCTCGGCCCCGAACTGTTGCAATTGCAGCCGGTTGTTGCCCACGAACAGCGTCAGGGTCTGCACGTCGCGAACCACCGACACCATCTCGATGTGCAGGCGTAACTGGCGCTGTGCGCGTAACAGCGTCGCACAGGCGGCAACGAACGCCACCCAGCGGCTGCGGCCAAAGCGGGCTTTGTAGGCCTCGCGGTCTTGCAAGAGTTCTGGGTAGACGCCGAGGCTGGCGTTGACCAAGAAGATCCGGTCGTTGATCGCTCCCACCTGAACCGGCATCGGGCTTGCATTCAGTAATTGCCGCGCCGCTGCGGCTGGCTCGGTGGGTATGTCATGCGTTCTGGCAAAGTAATTGAAGGTGCCGTAGGGGATGACCCCCATCGCGCAACCGGCAGCGTGCGCGGCTTGGGCTACCGTGTTGAGACTGCCATCGCCGCCTACGGCAATCACCGCCGTACTGCGCGCAATCGCTTTCGCTGCGGCCTCGGCAGCTACCCGCGCCAGATCAGCAGGCTGGCAAATCAACAGTTCGCCCTTTCTACCCTGCGCGTTAAGAGCCGATTGGATCACGGCACGCTTTGCGTCAAGGTCGAAAGCCCCGGCGGATGTGTTGATCACGAACTGCAGGGGCGATGCAGGATCGATGCGCGGCACCGACACGGCGGGGCACGGCCCACGGTCAGCCCCTATTGATTTAGACCGGAAAGCATCAGTCATGACGCAGCAGATCGCCGAAGACCGTGCGCTCGCCGTCCCGCCGATCAGTGCCCGGCGCGTCATAGAGCACCAGCCAGCTGCGCTTGCCAGTGGCGATCGCGGGCGGCAGGTCACAGATCGCCTCGGCACGGTTGGCTTTCATCGTGGCTTTGGCGAGCGGCCATTTGAAGAGACGGATACATGCACCAGCCCTGGTGCGTCGCCATACGCAGCAAGTACTCTCGCCACCAAGTCTTCCTTGCGGACGTGGCTATTGCTCACCTGTTCGATTTCAATCCCCGCTGCGGCACAAACTTCCTGTGCCCGCTCCCGAATCCGCTCTCGCAGCGGCTCGGCAAATCGCGCATAGTCAAAAACGCGAATACCGTGCGCGTACAGGTAGCTCGTCATCCCCGCCGCGTAACAAGCCCCCGGCAACGTACCAACGATGATCATTCGATCAAAACAGGACAAGACACCATGCAGGTTCGCCTCGTAGCGATCTTCCAGTGTCGTCGTTCCCATGGCCAATCCCCCCTTCATCTGTCAGGCGTTAATCGTAACCCTGTTTGGTTTCGGCTCGCCCGGCTTAGGAATGAACAAAACGTAGTTGCTTGCGATTCGTTATCAGTAATGATATCGCCAAATAAACCACTGTCCTCAAGGTTAAGCCGCCGCGTATGCCTAGGGCAACTCGCGCTCATCGAACCATTTCAGCCGAAAGTCGTCAGAGGAGGTGGTTACTCTCTTTTCGAGAGCAGAAGCGACACTGGAGAATCTGATGTTCAGCCCTATCACTATCCCGTTCGGTAGCAAGATGTTGTTTAACGGCGTCAAGCTAAAACAAGGCATCACCGTGGATGACGTCGAAGTTGCACTTGGCGAAATGTGCAATGTTGTGAAGGAAAACTATGGCAACGAGACCGGCGGCTTTATTGCTGGCCAAGTCTTTTCGTTTTCCGGCTTTATTAGCAATGAGGGCTCTTTAAATTCAGTCAAGGAAGCCGATTACGACATTGCTATTGTCACTTATTGGAAATCGTTCAGTCAGCACGAAAAGTCACATGCAGACAAACTCTTCAAGGACAAATTTGATGCACTTGCCGAGATGAGCACCAGGACTTTCGAGTTGGGTTTTGACATGCTTTGGCAGGGGGTTCCTTGAGACTGAAAATTCCCTATCTCGTCGCCTTTGTAGAGTTTCGACCTTCGTTTTCCTTGGCTTTTTGCTGACGGACATGGGGTGAAAACTGGAATATTGGCATTAATCAAGGCTCTTTTCGCAAATCATGTGGTTAAGCCGTCCAGCGCCATCCTGAGCCACTGAGCAGGATTGGACCCATGCTTGAGTCCGCTTGAGTTCTTTGTGGCGAGCGCGAATGGTGAGAAGTAGCTGAGAAATTTTCATGTGACGCAA
>JAQTZQ010000243.1 GCA_028687645.1 Rhodocyclaceae bacterium | reverse complement strand
AGCGGATGTTGCTGCCTTGAACAAGGCGATGCTTTCTTCTTCGGAGTTGATCAAGGCCCTGGCTGAGCAAAATACTCAGTTGATCCGCAGCATAGAAATTTTTCGTGGCCGGGTGTTGCGTCTGGGTGTGATCACGGCGATTTCGGTCATCATCGCGCTATTGGCGCTGTATCGGACGTTTCCTGGTTGAACCAGCCGCCCTACTCACCCACCACATCAACTCCGGCTGGCGGGGTAAATTTGAAATGCAGGGCGGGCAATACCGGGTTGCGCTCAATTTTTGAAAAACTGACTTGTGTGGTTTGCCCAAAGCTGTCATCTAGCGCCATGGCTTTCAAATCGGCACCGACAAACCCGAGGCGGACGCGCTCGAAGCCGCTTTCGTTACTCTTGGGCGTAGCCTCGACCCAAGCCATCCCATCAGCGTTACCCGCCTCTTTGAGATCGAAATTTTTTTCCAGATCATTGTTACCGGCCAATAACGCGGCTGGTGATCCGCTGATCGCCTGGCCGGCTTTGCGCACGGTCACCTGCTGCAATTCCTGATCGTAGATCCAGATCTTTTCACCGTCGCCAATAATGAGTTGCGGATAGGGTTTAAGGATTTCCCAACGCAATTTGCCGGGGCGCGAAATGGAAACAATGCCGGAGGACTGCTGCGGCTTGCGCCCATTTTTGGCAATAACGATCTGCGCAAACTCTGCCTTGAGCGTGCGCGTGCTATCGAGAAAGCGATGTAGCTGGTCAATCGCGCCCGCCTGTGCCACCAAGGGCGATAAAAGCAGGGTTGTTGCGGTCAACAGCGTTTTTAGGCCAAATTTCATTCCGCTTCCTTGCGTGAAACCACCTCACGGCCACCACGACCATCCATTGAAGTCACCAAGCCGGCTTTCTCCATGGCTTCAATCAACCGGGCCGAGCGGTTGTAACCGATGCGCAAATGGCGCTGCACGAGGGAAATCGATGCCCGTTTGTTCTTGAGCACCACATCGACTGCCTGATCGTAAAGCGGGTCGCTCTCGGCATCGTTACCACCCTCGCCGCCTTCGCTGCCCTCCTCGTCATCGCCGCCAGCACCGCTCAAAATATCTTCGACATATTCCGGGGCACCAAATGACTTTAAATGCTCAACAACGCGATGCACTTCGTCATCAGAGACAAAAGCGCCATGCACGCGCGTCGGGTAACCAGTACCAGGGGCAAGGTAAAGCATGTCACCCATGCCAAGCAAAGCCTCGGCACCCATCTGGTCAAGAATGGTGCGCGAATCGATCTTGCTGGAGACCTGGAAGGAGAGACGCGTCGGAATGTTGGCCTTGATCAGACCCGTAATCACATCGACGCTTGGGCGCTGGGTAGCCAACACCAGATGAATCCCCGAGGCCCGCGCTTTTTGAGCAAGACGGGCAATTTGTTCCTCAACTTTTTTACCGACCACAAGCATCAAGTCTGCCAATTCATCAATGATAACGACGATAAATGGCATGTTTTTCAAGGGCTCAGGGGTCTCTGGCGTCAAGCTTAACGGGTTGGGAATATGCTCACCGCGCTTCTCGGCATCCCGGATTTTATTATTCAGGCTGGCGACATTGCGCACGCCCATCGCCGACATCAGCTTGTAGCGCTTTTCCATTTCCGATACGCACCAATGCAGCGCATTGGCCGCCTGTTTCATATCAGTGACGACCGGCGCCAGCAGATGAGGAATACCCTCGTAAATGGAAAGCTCCAACATTTTCGGGTCGACCATGATCAGACGTACCTGATCGGGCTCAGCTTTATACAGCATGGACAAAATCATCGCATTGACGCCCACCGACTTGCCTGAACCCGTCGTGCCGGCAACCAGCAAATGCGGCGTTTTGGCCAGATCAGCGACCACCGGCTGACCGCTGATGTCCTTGCCCAAACATACAGTCAGCGGGCTGCTCATGTCGTTATAGGGCTTGCTGGAAATAATCTCGGACAACTTGACGGTTTGCCGCTTGGGATTAGGCAGTTCGAGCGCCATGCAGGATTTGCCCGGCACCGTTTCTACGACGCGAATCGAAATCATCGCCAGCGCGCGCGCCAAATCACGCGCCAAATTGACAATCTGAGCCCCTTTGACACCCACTGCCGGTTCAATTTCGTAACGAGTAATTACCGGCCCAGGCATCGCCGCCAGGACTTTGACCTGGACGCCAAAATCAGCCAGCTTACGCTCGATCAGACGCGAGGTATATTCCAGCGTCTCGGCGCTCACCGTTTCAGTCGCTGGTGGCGCCGGGTCAAGCAAATGCAGTGGCGGCAATTTGCCACCGAGAATCACCTCGGGAAACAAGGCGACCTGCTTTTCACGCTCCAGCCGTGCTTCAGCTTTTTTGGAAACCGGCACTTCGGGCGCCGGTGTTTCGATAATGATCGGCGCATGCAGTTCGACCCGACGCTTTTCTTCCTCGACCACCACTTCGCGCTGCTGGGCCACCTCCTTACCGATCTGCCGGTCACGCCAGGCATCGACCCGGCCGTAAAAGAAGCCGACGAGATTTTCCAGAATCAGCCCCAATTTTTCGAAGGCCCAGAGCCAGGACATACCGGAAAACAGGCTCCAACCACCGGCTATCGCTGCCAACAACAAGAGCGTAGCACCGGTATAGCCCAACTGGTGTTCAAGCACCTTGCTCAATTCAATACCGATCAGCCCGCCCGGACTCAGCGGCAGAGTCGCTTTCAAGCTGTGAAAACGCAGTGCCTCAAGCGCGGTGCTGGCCAGCAGCAAAAAGGCAAAACCGCCCAAAGCCAGCCCCAACGGGCGACGGACGAAATCCCCGGCTTCATTCAAACGACGGAATCCCCACCAGACAAACATGCCTAGTAGCACAATCCACCACCAGGCAGACAAGCCAAAAACGTATAACAACAAATCAGCCAGCCATGCGCCAGCGCGTCCGGCCGGATTGTGCAAGCCAGCGCCGGCAACGGCGTGCGACCAACCGGGATCTTCCTTATTGAAGCCCCACAAAGCCATCGCCAGAAAGAACCCGACGACACCCAGCGCCAACCAGCGCGACTCCTGCAACAAGCCACCGATTTTGTCGGGTAGCGGGCTGGCGTTGCGGGCCATTACTCTCGCACCCAAATCAATCTCCGATGATCGTCACGGTATCGCCTTCACAGACGATGTAACCACTGAGTTCCAAATCACGCATGACCTTGCTGACCATCTCGCGCGAGGCGCCGATCATGCGCGCCATATCCTGTTTTGACATTTTTTTCTTGACCACTTTTTTGCCATCTTCATCCACCGAAAGGTCAAGGAGCAGGCGCGCCACACGACCATAGACATCGAGCAATGCCAGACTTTCGATTTTGCGATCAGCTTCGCGCAAACGCCGCACGAGAATCTGCATCAGCTTTTGCGCCACCTCAAAGTTGTCCTGCATGCAGCGAGTAAAGGCATCGCTACTGATATTGAGCAGTTCGCAGGGCTCTACCGCCATAACGCTTGCCGAGCGCGGACTGCCATCGACCAGCCCCATTTCGCCGAAAAACTCGCCGGGGCCTAGCCAGGCAAGGATAATCTCGCGCCCTTCCTCATCAAAATTCGTCACTTTGGCACGTCCACTGAGCAGGATGTAGAGCGAATCGGTGCTATCCCCGGCGCGCACGATAAAAGCCCCGCGTACCACCTGCTTGCGGCCGGCAACCTTGGAGAGTTTATCGAGTTCGACTTCGCTCAGGCCGGAGAAAAGCGGCACGTTGCGCAAAACAACCAGGCTAAGACCGAAATTTTTGGCAGACATAAATCAGTTTCCAGTCATATAGTTACACGTTAATTATAAACTGCTTTCGCAGAATGATAAGGGCACCGGGCAAAAAGTTGAGGTCGGGCGGCGCTATAATTTTCAGACCTATCATTCAAAGGATCGTCATGTCGCAGCCCGTTCGCCACAGTCGCCTCATCATTCTTGGTTCCGGCCCCGCCGGCTACACAGCCGCAGTTTATGCTGCCCGCGCCAATCTCAAACCTTTGCTGATTACTGGTCTGGCCCAAGGGGGTCAGTTGATGACCACAACGGAAGTCGATAACTGGCCGGCAGACGTCGATGGCGTTCAGGGCCCCGACCTGATGGCACGTTTTGAAGCGCACGCCCGACGCTTTGAAACCGAAATCATTTTCGACCAGATCCACACCACCCAACTGACCCAGCGCCCTTTCACCCTGATCGGCGACACCGGCACTTACACCTGCGACGCGCTGATCATCGCCACCGGCGCTTCGGCGCAATACCTTGGCCTGCCTTCCGAAGAAGCCTTCATGGGCAAGGGCGTCTCGGCTTGCGCCACCTGTGACGGATTTTTTTACCGCAACAAATCCGTTGCCGTAGTTGGTGGTGGCAATACCGCCGTCGAAGAAGCGCTCTACCTGGCCAATATCGCCAGCCATGTGACGCTGATCCATCGCCGTGAGAAGTTCCGCGCTGAGAAAATCATGCAGGATCACCTGTTTGAGAAAGAAAAAGCCGGCAAGATCACCATTCTCTACAACACCGCGCTGGATGAAGTGCTGGGCGACGATTCCGGCGTGACCGGCCTGCGCGTCAAGAATTTGCAAACTGGCGCGACCCAGGATGTCGATGTCTTTGGCGTCTTCATCGCCATCGGCCACAAGCCCAATACCGACATTTTTGCCGGCCAGCTTGAAATGGAGGGCGGTTACCTGGTCACCGAAATGGGTCGCCACGGCAACGCCACGCAAACCAGCATCAAGGGTATTTTTGCCGCCGGCGATGTGCAGGACAACATTTATCGTCAGGCCTGCACCTCTGCCGGCACGGGCTGCATGGCGGCACTTGACGCCGAGCGCTATCTGGATCAACTGGTTTAAGGTTTGATCGACCCCGAGGATCTCGCAGCCTTTC
>JAQTZQ010000242.1 GCA_028687645.1 Rhodocyclaceae bacterium | reverse complement strand
GTCGCCCCGTTATACGACGGAATAGGATTGCTTGCCGGCGGTTCAGGCGCGATGAACGAATGGTAGGCATCGCCAAACAAAATGCAGCACTGACGCACGGTCGTGGCTAACACCTTTAGACGCCGACCGAGCCGATAGCAGGCAACATCGGTTTAGCGAAAATATCGCTTGTTAATCGTCAGTTGTCTGACGGGTCAACGCCGCCTGAGGATTTTCCAACGCTGATCGGCGTTGTGGCGTTGCTTTGGCAAGCGCCGTCCAAACCCAGAATGGCCGCTGGTGGATGGTCTTTTTGGGCGCCATCCGCGCCACCGTGAGCTGGCCGTCGCGGAAGATCACCACACTTCGCTCTTCACAAATCAAATATTTGTAGGTCTTTTCCATTGCAACACTTGACTTGGTCGGTTGGTACAAGACTCGGATATAGCGTTAAAAGAGCCGTTGATGGATTTCCGACCCGCTCCATTGTTCACGAACCCGTCAATTCCGGACCTTGTTCCAACCTCAGTGCATATAGCCCTCAAACGTGTCGGAAATGCCGAGTAGTCGCAGGACTCGCTCAGGAAAAAAGCGTCATCAAGATTTACAATGAGTGAGCGCGAACTCGAAGGTAAGTGATGATTGTTGATTTTTCGAAGCAGAATTCGGCATCGTTTTGGCGGCCGATCAACGATGGCGTCATGGGCGGTATTTCCCGAAGCCAACTGCAGTATGACTCAGCGGGCTTCGCGATATTCGCGGGTTATGTTTCGTTTGAGAATAATGGCGGTTTCGCCTCAGTGCGCTGTCAGCATGGCGATTTTGGACGAGAGAACGTCGTCGCCTATCTGCTTGAAGTTTGCGGTGATGGGAAGCGATACAAACTCAATCTGCGTACTGACAACAGTTTTGACAACGTCAATTATCAACAGCGATTCGATCCTCCTGATGGGATATGGACAACCTGTCGTCTTCCCCTCGCCAATTTTCTGCCGAACTGGCGAGGACGACTGGTATCTGGTGTCCCACCGCTTGATAGCGGCCGCGTGCAACAGATAGGATTAATGATTGCCGATCAACAGGCGGGTCCCTTTACCTTGAGCATTCGCGCCATTAGCGTGGAAATCGCCTGATCCATCGCCAACTGAATAAAACGTGCTGATCACATGGCGAGACCCCGCCGCGTGGCAAAGTCCTGATCGAGTTCTATTGACTGTTGACCGCCGCCTTCAACTTGGCGCCCACTGAAAATTTTGGCACCTTGGACGCAGCAATTTTCAGCTCAGCGCCGGTTTTAGGGTTGCGACCCGTACGCGCCGCCCGCTCGCCCACCAAAAAAGTGCCAAAGCCAATCAGGCTAACCGTTTCGCCTTTGGCCAGCGCTTCAGTAATAACTTCAGTCAGGCCGTCTATTGCGCGACCGGCAGATGCTTTAGACAAATCGCACTTGGCAGCTAAGGCATCAATCAATTCGGATTTGTTCATGGTGTTGTTCTCTCCGTGGTTAAAAGCCACCAATTATCGTCGATCATCCATCCACTCAAAAGGGCAGGGCGGCTTGAGCCGTCACGCAACCGCTTTCAATCTCATTGATGGGCAACAATCCGCCAGCCCGAACTCCCAATAGCCGGATACGCTGATTCAAGGGAACTCGCTTTAGGCATTCTCCCGCCGCCTTACGAATCGCCATGCCGTCAGCAATGCCTGTGGGTAACGTCACATCCCGAGTCACCGCATGAAAGTCTGAATAACGCAGCTTGATACCGATCGTCTTGCTGGTATAGCCCTTTCGCTTCAAATCCTCGGCAACGCGCAGACAAAGCGAGGTAAAAATCGCGGAAAGCTCGGCCTTGTCCAGTTTGGCATGCAGATCGCGCTCAAAGGTGCTTTCCCGACTGATCGATTTTGGCTCGGATTCAGTCACCACTGGCCGCTCATCTACGCCATGAGCCACCCGGTTTAACCAGACGCCGGTGGTGCGTCCAAACTTGCTGACGAGAAATGCCAGGGGTGTCGCCGCCAATTCACCAATGGAATTGATTCCATGCTGAGCGAGTCGCTCGCTTGCCTTCGGGCCAATGCCATTAATCTTCTTTGCAGGCAGTGGCCAGATGCGTGAAGCAACTTCATCCATTCCCAGAATGGTGATCCCATTGGGCTTATCCAGATCAGAGCAAATTTTCGAGAGCAATTTGTTCGGGGAAATGCCGATCGAGCAGGTCAGCCCTGTGGCGTCCACGACTGCCTGCTTGATGCGCTTTGCCAGCGCATATGTTTCTTCCGGAATGTCGCTGAGGTCGATATAGATCTCATCGATTCCCCTATCCTCAATCAGTGGCGCAATCGTAGCGACTGCTGCCTTGAAGCGACGCGAACACTCACGATATGCCTCAAAGTTTGCAGGCAGCAGAATGGCATCGGGTGCCAGTATCGCCGACTTCATCAAGCCCATTCCAGAAAAAACGCCCAATGCCCGTGCTTCATAGGTCGAAGTGGTCATTACGCCGCGGCCGACATAGTCACGCAAATGGCTAAATCGCTTGCTGCCGTCGCCTTGCTCGACCGGCTGATGCACATTGCGGCCACCTACCACCACCGCTTGTCCGCGCAATTCCGGATAGCGCAGTAATTCGACAGAAGCAAAAAATGCGTCCATGTCGAGATGAGCAATGCGTCGATGACTGTTCATATGAACAGTATAGTGAAATTTCAATCGTCCTACTTGTCAGTATTACGCTCCGCTTTGGGAATCGATGGGTTCAACATGCTATGTGTCTATAGCCTCATTTTTGGTGAAGTTAAACCCATACCGTGAGCAAGCCGGTCGTCGCTGCAGCACCAAGGCAACAGCCAAAGCATTCACGACCCCACCCCGACGCTCAGATGCGCCGGCAACCGGGCGAACCCAAATTACATCAAGACCTGTCATCGGATCCCAATTTTTCTGTTGACGACTCGCCATCGTGCACACGGGCAATCCGACTGGGCCTTCTGATCGATAGCGACACTTGCAACAGGGTCTCGACGCTGCTGGCCGGCGAATCAGTGCAAATGCCAGCAGGTCGACCACAAACACGCAGAGCACACCTGCTGCTAACCCAACCATGATCTGATTCAAGATCGTACGCCTCGTGAAAGAGAAACGCCGATCCCCAACAAACCCAAAAAGCAGGCGGCGATGACGCTGTAGGCAATAATCAGGGCTTGCCGCTGTTCTTCCGACATCGGCGCGTCATAATCTGTGTCACGGACAGCAATAATTTGTGTAAGGGGAATTTCGACAATCACCTTCTGCTGTAAGACTGCGCGATTTGAACCCCTCAATTTATAGAAGGCTTTCGCCCGACAGGTGTTATCTGGCTGCTGCACCACAGCCAGTCCAAAACCGACCGCGGTGGCGCAAGCCGATTGAGCCAAAGCAACCTCCGAACCAACACCCCGACTTTCTAGGGTAAGGTTCAGCAATAGGAGCGCAAACGAGCCAATCAAGCCAAGAAATACAGCACCCATAATTCGCATAAATTCCCCTTAGATACCTACGCACGGCTCTCTTTGAGCAGATACGCCGGCTAATTCATTGAAAAGTCCATTTTGCCAATAGCGATGATTTACCTAAGCGTTTTTTCTACAGCGCACTTGACCGAAGCGTCAGTGAGTTCTGCCGTCCGCTAATGTCAGCAAAGCAAACGCGGCAGCGCTTTGAAAGGTGCGTTGGAAATACGCTTTTCGACTGTTAGACTGCTAGTCGTTTAGCATCGATCAGAGGGCGAAATATGAACGATTTCATTGAAGGATTTATCAAGGGCGCCAAAGAGACACCAAAAGCCTATTTTGCGCCTGCCATCGCCATTTGGCGGTTACTGCTTGGAGTTTCTGAATCACTGACGAATAGCAAAACGTAGGTTTTAAATTCCGGCTGAAAAAATGAAGTGCTCTCGTCAGCGGGTGGGAATGTCGAGATTCTAAAATGGCAGATGTGTAACAGGTTTTTCAAAACCTCCACACGGAAAGCGATCTGGAAGCCTGGGTCGAAGAGGTGCGCAAGGCGGTGTTGGCCAAGCAGGCCGACGGGCCAGTTCGACTTTAATATTGCACTATGATGCAAATTGCAATATATATTTATTGCTCTACAATGCAAAATATATAAACACGATATTGCAGCATGGTGCAATAAAATGAAATCGAATTTCTCCGAACTAAAGCGTCGTCAACTCGATGTTACTTTGAACCGCTGGCGCAGTGCCGATCTGCCGCCGCGCCCGCCCTCGGGTTGGGTCAAAGCAATCAGAGAAAGCCTCGGTATGACGGCAACGCATATCGCCGAACGTCTGGGCGTTACCACCTCGACCGTCACCCGCCTGGAGGCCTCCGAGGCAGGCGACACTATCAGCTTGGCCACGCTGCGCCGTGCCGCTGAAGCGATGGGCTGCGAACTCCAATACGCCCTGGTACCCAGGCAGTCACTGTCTGAATCCCTGGAAGCGCGCGCCAACGAACTGGCGCGGAGCCGCATGGCTTCAATCAGCCACACCATGGCATTGGAAGCACAATCGACCTCGCGGGAAACCGTTGAAGCACAAACCCGTGAAATAGCCGAGAGCCTGCTCAAGGGGCCTCGTCGTGCGCTCTGGCGGGAAAAATAATGGCATTCAATATCGATTACACCGGGTGCCACCCCGCTTGATGCCGACGAGCTCGCCAGCCTGATTCCCGGCCACATCACCACGCAGGGTGAGTTGAACGAGTGGGAGCAACTGAACATCGTGCAAGGTGAAGCTTGGGCACGCAAGCAACGCAAGGAAATTCTCAATGAAACCTTCGTTCGCCAGTTGCACAAGCAGATGTTCGGCGAAACCTGGCAATGGGCGGGCAACTTCCGCAAGTTAGACAAAAACATCGGTGTCCATTGGCTCAAGGTCGGTGTCGAATTGAAGAATTTACTTGATGACGTGCGCTA
>JAQTZQ010000241.1 GCA_028687645.1 Rhodocyclaceae bacterium | reverse complement strand
GCTTGCGTCGCAGCGGCTATCGAAGGCTGTGCCGGCAATCTCGATCTGGCGGCCAAAGCCGTTGTCGAAGAAGCCTTGCAGCGCGGTAGCGGCGACAACCTGACGATCCAGATCATCCGTATCGACGAACTGCCAACGCCCGAATCCAACGAAATGTTCCGTCAGCTCTCCGAACTGCCTTTCCCGCCGCAACTCGATGCACGGATGGATTTTGACGGCTACAAGATCGTCCGCGAAATCAAGGGTAGCGCGCGCAGCCACATCTTCCTGGCAGTCGACAGTGAAAGCGGCGAAAACGTCGTCATCAAAACGCCCTCGGTCGACTTGCAAGCCAATCCGGCCTATCTCGAACGCTTCCTGATGGAAGAGTGGATTGCCCGGCGCATCAACAGCCCACACGTCCTCAAGCCATGCTCGCAAACGCGCAAGCGCCACTTCATTTACGTCGTCACCGAATACATCGAAGGCCAGACCCTGGCCCAATGGATGATCGACAACCCCAAGCCCGACCTGCCCACCGTGCGCGGCCTCATCGAACAGATCGCCAAAGGCCTCCAAGCCTTCCACCGCCTCGAAATGGTCTATCAGGATCTGAAGCCGGACAACATTATGATCGACAGCACCGGCACGGTGAAGATCATCGACTTCGGCGCGACGCGGGTCGCTGGCGTCATGGAAATTGCCACGCCCATCGAACAGATCAACCTGCTCGGCTCAGCCGCCTACGCCGCACCGGAATACTTCCTCGGCGAAATCGGCTCGTCACGCTCCGACATCTTCTCGCTTGGTGTCATCGCCTACCAGATGCTCTCCGGCAAGTTGCCCTATGGCGTCGAAGTGGCCAAATCACGGACCAAGGCGGCGCAGAAAAAGCTCGCCTATCAAACGGTTCTCAACGAAGAACGCGAAATCCCCGCCTGGATCGACGACGCCATCCGCAAAGCCGTCGAACCCAACCCGTTCGAGCGCTACGAAGTGGTCTCCGAATTCGTCTACGACTTGCATCATCCGAATCAGGAATTCCTCCACAAAACCAAACCTCCCTTGATCGAGCGCAATCCGGTCATTTTCTGGAAGAGTGTGTCGTTTATACTGATGTTGCTAGTGCTGGCCTTGAGTGCTGGGCGGTTTTACTAAAGGCTTGCGGGTCACTGACCTGATTTTTTGCCTAGCCGGACCGGGCGGAATGAGCTTGATCAAAATGGGGGGGCGCATGCTGTCAGAATTTGATCCATTGATGGATTTTCGTTGCCCACATTGCCATCTCTCGCTGCGCTTTCGACGCCTGCTAAAAATCCCCCAAGGCCCCCAGCCTGTGTTGAAAATACATCATGGTTGCCCGTTTTGTAACGGCATCATCGTCGAACGCCGACACCCCGCCATAGCAAACAATTGGCTCTGGGCGCGGTTTTACATGCCGGGCGTGATTCTCACGGCCATGGGGCTCTTCATTCCATCCTTGGGATGGTTGTTGCCCTTTGCCGTTATTGCTTTGTATGTTGGACTGGCGGCAATCATCGTCTACATGCTGCGCGAACGCTGGGGCTGGAAACGCTATGCATCTGCGCCTGAGCAAGGGCAGAAAAAGCTGGTAGCATGAAATCAGCCATTGGCAGTTGAAAATGCCGAGCTGGCTCAATTCTCTGTTTATCGAATCACCATTTTTCATGGGGAGCCGCTGATGCAAACCGAACGCCAGCGCCTCATTCGTTCGTTGTTTGACGAATATATCGAAATGTACGCATCGCGCGATGAGCGTCTGATGACCCGCTTCAGCCGAAATTTCAGTGGTTACGCGGGAAGTAGCGATCAACTCGTCACCGATACCGATGAATGGATAGAAATTACCCGGCTCGATTTTGCCCAGGTTCCAGCGCGCATTGGCATTGAAATGGTAGACCTCGCCTTGCAGGATCTGAGCACCGATGTGGTCGCGGTGACTGCTTTCTTCCATATTCATTTGCCGCTTCCAGACGCCATTCTGGCGCGTGAAATGGCCAGACTGGTGTTGATCTTCCGTCGCGAAAGCGAGGCCTGGATGATTGCCCACAGCGGCATCTCGATTCCATTCGGGATCGCCGGCAGTGGTGAGGTTTATCCGATACAGTGTCTGGCGGAGCGCAATCGAGAACTGGAAGCATTGGTTGCCGAGCGAACGCACGCCTTGAAAATCGCCAACGATGCGCTGGATGCCCATCGCGGTCGTTTGGAGGCCGAGGTGCAACAACGAACCGCGGCCCTCTCGATTGCCAAGGAGGCAGCTGAATCCGCCAATCGTGCCAAGAGCATTTTCCTGGCTACCGTGAGCCATGAGCTGCGCACGCCGATGAACGCCATTATGGGGATGACTTCTCTCGCTCAGGCGTGTGCCACCGATCCTTCTCTTACTCGTCGGCTATCCGTGATCGACCAGGCTTCGCATCATTTGCTGGCGGTGATCAATGACATTCTCGATATCTCCAATCTTGAATCCGAGCGCCTGACGCTGGATTCCAAGCCTTTCAAGCTGGGCGATAGTCTTGAGCGGGTCATTCACCCGCTACGCCACCGAATTGCCGAAAAAGGCTTGCAGCTTGAAATTGCGGAATGCGCTGAGGCTGAAGCCTTGGTACTGCAGGGGGATGCGCTGCGTTTTGAGCAAATACTGCATAATTTGCTTGATAACGCGGTGAAATTTACCGAACAGGGGACGATCAGCTTGCGCACCCAGTTCACCGAGCACGCTCCAAATAGTGTGCAACTTTGCTTTGATGTGCAAGATACGGGCATCGGCATTGCCAGAAAAGACATGGTTCGCCTCTTCTACCCCTTTGAGCAGGGCGATGGCTCGTCGACCCGCCGTTATGGTGGAACCGGCCTCGGGCTGGTGATCAGCAAGCGCCTGGCGCAGATGATGGGCGGCGATATCTGGGTCATGAGCGAACCGGACGTCGGTAGCACGTTTACCCTGACGGTTCGACTGGATCGTGCGGCCAGCCACTAAAGGCTGGCCGGGTTGAGCGCGCCAAGTCGTCAAAAATTTTAGGTCGATTTCGACCGTTGACCGTAACACTACAAGGCATTCGCCAAGCATTACGCGTTGGCTGCTACTTACGTTTAGATTCCGCCGCCGCGAACCAAATTCATGATCTGGGTAGCATCCAGGGTTTGCGCGCGCTGCTGGATTTGCGGTAAATATTGCGCCTGCATCTGCTTCGCCGGGCCGAGCAGGCCTTGAAAACTCTCCTGCAGCAATTGCGTACTCATCTGCCGACCGCCCGCGTAATAGCGCTTGGCCACCTGCCCGAGGGCGTAAGTGCTGGCAAAGGAGAAGGCCATGCCGGTGGCGGCGCCGCCGATTTTGCCCGCAGTTCTGCCGGCCATTTTGCCGAACAGGCCACCAAGTAGCTTGCGGCCGAACTGCTCAAGGTATTGCGAGGTCAGGCCGACGCCGACGGTGGCGAGAAATTCGCGGATATGCCCCTGATCAAGCTCAACGCCGTGGGCGGTGCCGATGCGATAAACCATTTTTACCTGCAGGGGGATGATCGCCACCGAGGCCCAGGATTGAGGCAGCAGTTCAAGCGCGCCGTTGAGGATGGCATAGTTGAGGATGGATTTGTCGAGTTCGGCCTCGTTGACCGCCGCTTGCGGGGCGGCTGGTGCGGGTCCTGCAATGGGAGCTGCGGCAGCGGCGGTTGCGGCCAGCGTGTCGGCTGAGGCGGCGAATGCCGTGGATTCTGCCTCGCCATCAAGAGCGAGCCGGGTTTTCAGGTTTGCAAGAAAAGCCTGTTCGCTGGCCGTTTGCACCCCATCCGCATCGCAGACGCAGACGGCCATCTCGTAGGCGAACTGGCGTTGGCCTAGTTCCTCCAGTGCTTGCGTCGCGGCGTCCAGTGTCACGCGCTTGAATAGCACGTCCTGGTAGAGGCGAGGCAATTCGGGTGCTTCGGCACCCATCGACTCGGCAAAATTGCGAATGTGTTCGCGCTCACGGTCGTCATTGCTACCGTCGGCAAAGGCGGCGTAAAGGCTGATGGTGAGGATGGCGTTTTCCGGGGTCATGGTTGGTCGTGGTCGAGTTGGGATAGTCCGATTGTACGGGTGGTCCGTGTGCTTTTACTGTAGGCATCTGTAACGATGGTGGGCTCGAATGTGTCATTGCACCAATTGATGTCGCCGACATTTGTGCATACACTTGATCAATGGAAATTGAATTCGACCCTGACAAGGCAGCAGCAAACCCGCTGAATCACGAAGGCGTTACCTTTGAGGAGGCGAAATCAGTTCTCCTCGACCCTTATGCACTTGACACGGGAGGACGCAGATGCTGAAGGCGAGCAACGCTTTATTTCTCTGGGGATGGGCGGTAAAGCACGGATTTTAGTCACGGTGTGGACGCTACGCGGTGAGCGTGTTCGCATTATTTCGGCCTGGAAGGCCAACCAGATACAACGGAGGCGCTATGAGCAACAATTCTGACCCACTGTTTGATCGCTATACCAATATGGATTTCAGCGATGCAAAACCCGTAGCCGCCATCCCTGCGCTTGCCCGATTGCAAGCCGAGCATGGCGGGAAGTCGCGGGTGACCATGCGGCTGGATAACGATGTACTGGCTGTTTTCAAGGCTCGTGCTGAAATGACCGGCGGCAACTACCAAACACTGATTAACCAGGCGTTGCGTGATGCGGCACAAGGCGTGACCTTGGTCGAAGTGGTGCGCCAGACCATACGACAGGAATTACGCGTCGGCTGATGCAAGCGCTATTCTGTACGACGCAAGGCTCTTACCAAACAAAGAAAACCAGCGTCCAGATGCTGGCCATCAGCCCGACTGGTAGCAGCATGAGCAAGCCGGCGGTCAATTTTTGGCTGATTTTCCCGGTTGACCGTAACGAAAGCTGGAATGCCAGCCACAGGCTGCCGAGGCAGCCGGCGGAGAGCAATCCGATGCGGAAATACG
>JAQTZQ010000061.1 GCA_028687645.1 Rhodocyclaceae bacterium | reverse complement strand
AAATGGCCAGTAGCGCCGCCTCTGGTTTTTTGTACAATGGCCAGCCATGCTTGATGACCGCTCCCGCTCCCTGCTCAAATCGCTAGTCGAACACTACATTGCTGACGGCCAGCCGGTCGGCTCGCGTGCGCTTTCGAAATTTTCCGGCCTTGATTTGTCGCCAGCAACCATTCGCAATGTGATGGCTGATCTCGAAGATGCCGGTTTTGTCGCCAGTCCGCACACCTCTGCCGGACGCGTGCCAACCTCCCGTGGCTATCGTTTGTTTGTCGACAGCCTGCTCACCGTGCAACCGCTCGAAGCCCGACAACTCGGCGAAATGGAAGAAGCCCTGCAAGGTCGCCCGGCCAATCAGATCATCGCCAGCGCCTCGCATCTGCTGTCCGGTCTGACACACTTTGCCGGTGTCGTCATCGCGCCGCGCCGCGCCCCGAGCCGTATCCGCCAGATTGAATTCCTGACACTTTCCGAAAAACGCATCCTACTCATCATCGTGACTACCGATGGCGATGTTCAAAACCGCGTGCTGACGACGGAAAAGTCCTATTCCTCCGCAGAACTGGTCAGCGCCGCCAACTATTTGAACCAGAACTTCGCCGGCATGGATTTCGAGCAAATCCGCCAGCGCCTCTCGGTCGAGATCCAGCAATTGCGCGACGATATCAAGCCGCTGATGACTCAAGCGCTTGAGGCTGGCGATGCCGCACTGTCCGAAAGCTCCGCCCCCTATGTCATTTCCGGCGAGCGAAATCTGCTGGATGTCGAAGAACTCTCCTCCAACATGAAGCGCCTGCGTGAATTGTTTGACCTTTTCGAACAACGCTCCAGCCTGATTCGCCTGCTCGACGTCTCTAATCGTGCTGCGGGTGTCAAAATTTTCATTGGCGGCGAATCCGGCATTGCGACGCTGGACGAATGTAGCGTCGTTGCAGCCCCTTACGTCGTTAATGGCCAGGTGCTCGGCTCGGTCGGCGTTATCGGCCCAACCCGCATGGCTTACGAACGCGTGATTCCGATCGTCGACATCACCGCCAAACTGCTTTCCAGCGCCCTTTCTCAGCAGAATTCCTAATGTCAAATTTGCTCCCCGAGCCGCCGCACCGCCACGGCACACGCACCACAACGGCTGTCGTTCTGGTCAATCTGGGTACGCCTGACGCACCGACGGCGCCCGCACTCAAACGTTATCTGAAGCAATTCCTCTCTGACCCGCGCGTCGTTGAAATCCCCAAGCCGATCTGGTGGCTGATCCTGAACGGCATCATTCTCAATGTTCGCCCCAAAAAATCAGCCGCCAAGTACGCCTCCGTCTGGATGCCCGAAGGCTCCCCGTTGCGCGTACATACCGAACGCCAGACCAAAATGCTCGCCGGGCACTTGGGCGAACGCGGTCATCACACGACAGTGACGATGGCGATGCGCTACGGCGCACCATCGATTCCTGACGTGCTAGCCAAACTGAAAGCTGGCGGAGCAACGCGCATTCTGGTCGTGCCGATGTACCCGCAATATTCATCCAGCACGACTGCCACGGTGGTCGACGAAGCCGCAGCCTGGCTACTGAAGACTCGTAACCAGCCGGAAATGCGCTTCATCCGCAATTTTCATGACGCTCCTGGCTACATCGCAGCCCTTGAGAAATCAGTGCGCAAGCATTGGCAAACCAATGGATTGCTTGGTGACAAAGACAAACTAGTCATCAGCTTCCACGGCCTGCCCAAACGTAGCCTTGATCTCGGCGATCCGTATTTTTGTGAATGTCAAAAAACTGGCCGCTTGTTGGCCGAACGCCTGCAACTCGCTCCAGAGCAATATCGCGTCTGCTTCCAGTCACGTTTTGGCAAAGCCGAATGGCTCCAGCCTTACACCGCGCCCACCCTGAAGCAACTGGGTCAGGATGGCACCGAGCGCATCGACATCATCTGCCCCGGCTTTACGGCGGATTGCCTGGAAACCCTGGAAGAAATTGCCATGGAAGGCAAGGAAGACTTTATCGCCGCTGGCGGCAAGGCTTATCACTACATTCCCGCCCTCAACGAAGACGAGGCCTGGATCAAGGCGCTGACTGACCTGGTCGAAAGCCACTTGGGCGGCTGGCGAACCAAGGTGGCTGAAGATCCGCATGCACTCGAAGCCGCCGCCCGCCATGCAATTCATTTGGGCGCCCACTCTTGAAGTTTTAAGCGGCATCCTCATATCAGTGGTATCTGATATGAGGAGTTCCCATGACTAACGCCATTCACGTTGTTTGCCCGCATTGCTCTGCGGTAAATCGCCTGGCGAAAGAGCGACTGAGCGAAAGCCCCATCTGCGGTCAATGCAAAGCGCCGCTATTTGCCGGCCAGGTACTTGAGTTGAACAGCGCCAATTTTGATCGCCAGATCAGCCGCAATGATTTGCCGGTCGTCATCGACTTTTGGGCGCCATGGTGTGGACCATGCCGTTCGATGGCGCCCAACTATGCGCAGGTTGCGCTTGAAACGGAGCCCTTGGCGCGATTCGCCAAACTCAACACCGAAGCCGAGCAACAACTGGCCGGACGCTTCAACATCCGCAGCATTCCAACCCTCGCAATCTTCAAAGGCGGTCGCGAGATCGCCCGGCAAAGTGGTGCGATGGATCTCGGCAATCTCAAACGCTGGGTGCAGAGTCATTTGTAGCATATCGGCTTAACTTCTTTTTCGGGGAGCCGTTAAGAAGTCATTGCCCAATATCTCCGTGAGGCCCCCCATGAAAATCGCCAGCGCCAATTTGCAAATGGCTTCGTCACACGCTGCGTCTCAGCAACGCGAAACCAAAGAATCTCTGCGCATGTGGGTCGGCCAACAGCGGCCTGATTTTGCTGCTTTCAACCAGCGCCCAGCGCCCGCTGTGGTTAATATTTCCGATGCCGGTATGGCAGCACAATCGGCTGATGACATAAAAAAAGACCTCGAAGATGCGGTTGACCGCGATCCTGGACTGAGATTAATTCGTCAAATGCTGGAATTCATGACCGGTGAAAAAATCCGTGTCACTGAAGTCAGCGAGCTTTCAAGCGCCTTTGAACAGACACAAACCACTACTGCCAGTAGCAGCGCTGCCCAGCAATCATCCGGCTTTGGTATCGAATATGACTACAGCGAAAGTTATACCGAGACTGAGCAAACCAGTTTTGCGGCCAGTGGCATGGTGAAAACGGCAGATGGCCAGGAAATCAGCTTCAATATTTCTTTGAGCATGACGCGAAGCTATCATGAAGAAAGTAGTGTCAGCCTGCGCCTGGGTGATGCCGCGAAACAAGTGGACCCGCTCATCCTGAATTTTGGCGGCACAGCCGCTCAGCTTACGAATCAGCGCTTCAGTTTTGATCTCAACGCCGACGGCCAAAGTGAACTGATCAATGGCCTGACCGGCGGCAGTGGTTTTCTGGTTTTTGATCGCAACAGTGATGGCAAAATCAACAATGGACGCGAGATGTTTGGCCCCAGCAGCGGCAACGGTTTTGCCGAACTCAGTGCGCTGGATGACGACAATAATGGCTGGATTGACGAAAACGACAGCGCCTACAACCAATTGCAGGTCTGGCAAGGCGCCGAGGGCAAACTGCAATCGCTCGCCAGCGCCGGCGTTGGTGCCATAGCCCTGAGTCATATCAGCACTCCATTTTCCATAAAAAATGATGCCAACGACCTAATGGCACAGGTTCGCAGCTCTGGAATCTTTTTGCAACATGATGGCGAGGCTGGCACAATTCAGCATGTTGATTTAACCGTCTGATAAAGACGGCGGCTAAAAGAGGGGAAAAAATGCCGCGCCTTGCTGATATGAAGATTTGGGTTCGCCTGACTGCTGCTATTTGGTTGACCATGGCCGTTATCTGGACCGGCATGATTTTCTGGACGACTCAAGCCAATCGAGATACGGCAGTTCGTCAAGCTCAGGACTTTGCACAAAGCATTCACGAAATGACCATGGCCGGCCTGACCGGCATGATGATCACCGGCACGGTCGGGCAGCGCGAAGTGTTTCTTGATCAGATCAAGCAACTCGCCATCATCAAGGATTTGCATGTGGCGCGTAGCGAGGCAGTGACCAAGCTCTACGGCCCGGACACCAAGACTACACGCCCACTCGATGCCCTTGAACAACAGGTGATGAGCAGCGGCAAGCCATATGTTGTAGCTGAAAATCTCAACGGCAGCTCCTATTTGCGCGTTATTAATCCGACCCTTGCCTCCAAAAACTATCTCGGCAAGGATTGCATTCTGTGCCACCAGGTACCCGAAGGCACTGTACTCGGCGTCGTCAGCATGAAGGTCTCGCTGGACTCCGTTGAAGCTGAAGTGTCCGCCTTCCGCCTGAAGATTGCCGGTGTTGCGCTGGCCGCCGTTGGTGCGCTGCTGGTCATCATTTATCTGCTCACCCACCACTTCGTCACCGCGCCGCTTGAAGAACTGCGTAAAGGCTTGCGCGATATCGCCAGTGGCGAGGGCGACCTGACCCGCCGCCTGCCGGTCAAGGGGAAAGATGAAGTCGGTCAGTCAGCCGCCGTGTTTAACGAAATGATGGAGAATTTTAACCAACTGGTGCGCCAGGTGCGCGATTCCGCCAGCCAGGTTTCTTCCCGCGTCGTCGCGCTTTCGGACAGCACTGACCGCGTGGCGCAAAGCTCTTATTTGCAGAACGAAAAGTCCAACCAAGCGGCGGCGGCGGTGGAACAACTAGTTTCCAGCATTTCCTCCATCGCCCAGAGCGCCGGGCATGTTCAACACCAGTCGCAGGAAAGTCTGGCGCGAGCCAATGAAGGCACCCGCAACCTCAACGTCCTGCTCGGCGAAATGAACGTGGTCGAGAGTGCCGTGAAAGGGATGGCCGAATCGGTCAATGAGTTTGTGCGCAATACCGAAGCCATCACCAGCATGACGCGTGAAGTCAAAGATATTGCTGAGCAGACCAATTTGCTGGCGCTCAATGCCGCTATTGAGGCCGCGCGCGCTGGCGAGCAAGGCCGTGGTTTTGCGGTCGTAGCCGATGAGGTTCGTAAGCTGGCTGAAAAGTCTTCACGCTCCGCCAGCGAAATTGATGCGATTACCGCCACCCTCAGCGCTCAGTCGGTCTCTGTCCGCAAAACCATTGATGAAGGTCTGGAGCACCTGGCCAGCAGTCAGTCAGCCGTTGCTCAGGTTTCCAGCGTGCTACAGGCAACCAATGGCTCGGTGACTGAAGTGGGTCATGGGCTGGACACCATCGCCGAAGCGACCGACCAGCAGCGTCGCTTCTCCAGCGATGTTGAGGCCAGTATCGAATCCATTGCCGGTATGGCACGCGAAAATACTGGCACCGTAGAACAGACAGCTGGCGCAGCGCATGATCTGAAGCGCCTGGCGGAAGGTTTGGCCGCCATCGTCGGTCGCTTCAAGGTGTAACGGTCAACTGCCAAAACAACCTCAAAATCGCCTCACTCTGAGGCGATTTTTACATGGGTGACAGTTCGAGATCCAAGCCGCCCGGTTGAGAACGACCAGTGCCACTTAAAGATCCGGTACCGGGCTCGACTGCCGGCAAACCTTGGGCGGCAGCAATCCGATTAACCTCGCGCAGCCGCTTGATCATGCGACCGAGCAGGGTATTGCGCATGCGCTCCATCAGCTCTTCCGACGACAATGACAAGGCCGAAGCGTTAATTTCGACAAACAGCACAGGCTCCAGCGTTACCACGGAAGCATGGCGCACATTACTGGTGGGATGCAAATAGGCCACCTCGCCAACCACCTCGCCCGGTCCCAGGCGGCAAAGCACCTTGGATTCGATTGAAACTTCAGCGTAGCCGGAAACGATGAGTCCGAACATCTTGTTGCGCTCACCTTCACGAATAATCGCGACTTTGGGCGCGATATCGCGCCAGACGGCGACGCGCAGGACTTCCCATAGTTCGATATTCTCGAATTCGGTAAAAAAATCCATCTTGCGCAAAATTTCAAAGTGCTTGTTATCAAGCTCAGTATCGTCTTCATCCAGAATCTGGAAGCGAACGGTCGACAAATCCTTGGCAAACTCCGCACCATTCTTGTAGCGGCTGTAGAGATCCTTCTCTAGCGCCTTGCGGATAATCGGGTCTAGCGCATCGGGCAGATTGGGATTCAAGGCAGTAATTTTGGGCGCATCAGTATTGATGATGCGGTAAATCAGGGTCGCCTGATTTGCTGCCCGAAACGGCAAACGCCCGGTCAATAACTGGAACAGCACGACCCCCAATGAATACAGATCAGTCTTCTGATTGAGTTGATAACCCTTGATCTGCTCGGGCGACATGTAAGCCGGCGACCCCACCCCCATAATGAAGGTCGAGTCGCGATCCATGTTTTTACTCAGATTGAGAGCCAAGCCAAAATCAGCAATCTTCGGCTCATCGTCCTCGGTCACCATGATGTTGGCCGGCTTGATATCGCGATGGATGATGCCCTGCCGGTAGGCGCTATCGAGCGCCATGCAACATTTGAAAATGATGCCAATCACCCGGTGCATCGGCATCAGCTTGTCGACGCGTATGCAATCTTCTAGCGAAAAACCCTTGATATACTCCATCGCCAGGTAAGCACGCCCCTCCTCCACGACAGCATCAAACACCCGGACAATATTCGGATGATTCATGCGCTGTGAAACCATGCCCTCGTTTTGGAACAACTTGCGCATACGACGCGACATGGCACTGCCGTCAATGCCAAAATCAATGAGCTTGACGGCTACTTCACGATCGTTTTCCGGGTCGTGACAAAGATAGACCGTCGCGGTCGCGCCCTTGCCCAGCACCTTGATGATCCGATAACGGCCAATCGATTCCATGCCAAAACCCATGCTTCCAAACTCTGTTTTTGAATCGTAGCACGCCCGCCGGCAGCAGGCTGCGCGCTTTGTTCAAAGATTATTACATTGCCCCTTGAAATCCGGGAAGCCCACCCCAAACTGTTAATTTGCTTTTTTGGAGAACTACTTATGTCCAACCCTGAACAAATCCCGGAAGCCCAGTTGGGCGACGAATCCTTCGCTGAAACCATTGTCAACCCCGCCACCGAGGTACACACCGACACCCTGCCAAGCATCGAAGAGCAATTCCGCCAACTCGAACTCAAGGCCGCCGAGCATTACGATGCCTGGCTGCGTGCCAAAGCCGAGGGCGAGAACATCCGCCGCCGTGCCCAGGAAGATATTTCCAAGGCACACAAATTTGCTGTCGAGAAATTTGCCGGTGAATTGCTGGCCGTCAAGGACAGCCTTGAAGCGGCTCTCGCTGTTCCTGAGCAAACTGTCGACAGTTTCAAATCCGGCGTTGAGCTGACACTCAAGCAACTGGTTTCGGCTTTTGAAAAAAATGCCCTGCTTGAAGTCAATCCGGTTGGCGAGAAGTTTGATCCGCACAAGCACCAGGCGATTGGCATGGTGGATTCCGAGCTAGAGGCCAATACGGTAGTCACCGTACTGCAAAAGGGTTACCTGATCGCTGAGCGCACGCTGCGTCCGGCTTTGGTCATGGTCGCCAAGGGCAAATAGAAAAATCGGCGCTATTTTGCGGTTGACCGCAACAAGCGCTTGAAATCGGGCGTAAAGCCCCCATTTCACGAACATCAGTCATTCACATTAAGGAAAACATCATGGGCAAAATTATTGGTATTGACCTCGGCACCACAAACTCTTGCGTCGCCATCATGGAGGGCGGCCAGCCAAAGGTTATCGAGAACTCCGAAGGTGCGCGCACCACCCCCTCCGTCATTGGTTATGCCGAAGATGGCGAAATTCTCTCCGGCGCCCCAGCCAAGCGCCAGGCCGTGACCAACCCGATGAACACGCTGTACGCGGTCAAGCGCTTGATCGGTCGTCGCTTTGAGGAGAAGGAAGTACAAAAAGACATCGCCTTGATGCCTTACAAGATTGTCAAAGCCGATAACGGCGACGCATGGGTTTCGGTGCGCGACAAGAAAATCGCCCCGCCGCAGGTGTCTGCTGAAGTCCTGCGCAAAATGAAGAAGACCGCCGAGGACTACCTTGGTGAAGAAGTCACCGAAGCCGTCATCACCGTGCCAGCGTATTTCAACGACAGCCAGCGCCAGGCCACCAAGGACGCCGGCCGCATCGCTGGCTTGGAGGTTAAGCGCATCATTAACGAGCCGACCGCCGCAGCCCTCGCTTTCGGCATGGACAAAGCGGCTGGCAAAGACCGCAAAATTGCCGTCTATGACTTGGGCGGCGGCACCTTTGACATTTCGATTATCGAAATCGCTGATGTCGATGGCGAGAAGCAATTTGAAGTGCTTGCCACCAACGGCGATACTTTCCTGGGCGGCGAAGACTTCGACCAGCGTTTGATCGATTACATCATCGACGAATTCAAGAAAGAGTCCGGCGTCAATTTGAAGCAGGACGTGCTCGCACTGCAGCGCCTGAAGGAAGCCGCTGAAAAGGCCAAGATCGAGTTGTCTTCCAGCCAGCAAACTGAAATCAATCTGCCCTATATCACCGCTGACGCCTCTGGTCCGAAGCACCTGGCACTCAAAATCACCCGTGCCAAATTTGAATCACTGGTCGATGAACTGGTCGAGCGCACCGTTGCGCCTTGCGTCATGGCGCTCAAGGACGCCGGCTGCAAGATTGGTGACATTGACGACGTGATTCTGGTCGGCGGCCAATCGCGCATGCCCAAGGTGCAAGAAAAGGTTAAGGAAATCTTTGGCAAGGAACCACGCAAGGACGTCAACCCAGACGAAGCGGTTGCTGTCGGTGCGGCGATTCAGGGCGGCGTGCTGCAAGGCGAAGTCAAGGACGTGCTGCTCCTCGACGTCACCCCGCTCTCCCTCGGTATTGAAACCCTGGGCGGCATCATGACCAAGCTGATCCAGAAGAACACGACGATCCCGACCAAGGCTTCGCAAGTCTTCTCAACCGCTGACGACAGCCAGTCCGCCGTGACCATCCACGTCCTCCAGGGCGAGCGTGAAGTGGCTGCCGGCAACAAGAGCCTCGGCCAGTTCAACCTCGAAGGTATCCCGCCGGCACCGCGTGGCACGCCGCAGATCGAAGTCATTTTCGACATCGACGCTAACGGCATCATGCACGTCACGGCCAAGGACAAGGCCACCGGCAAGGAAAACAAGATCACCATCAAGGCCAATTCCGGCTTGAGCGAGGCCGAAATTCAGGCGATGGTCAAGGATGCCGAATTGCACGCCGAAGATGACAAAAAAGTGCATGAATTGGCTGATGCCCGCAACTCGGCTGATGGCATGGTGCACATGGTCAAGAAGTCGCTGACCGAGTACGGTGACAAGCTTGATGCCGCCGAAAAGGAAAGCATCGAAGCTGCGATCAAGGGCGTCGAGGACGTACTACGCGACGGCGACAAAGACACCATCGTCGCCAAAACCGAAGCCCTGAGCCAGGCCGCCCAGAAACTGGGTGAAAAGATGTATGCCCAGCAACAGGCTGAAGGTGCCGCCGGTGCTGCCGAGCACGAAGCAGCAGGAGGTCAGCAGCAGGCCAAGAAGGACGAAGGCGATGTGGTTGACGCCGAGTTCACCGAGGTCAAGGACAAGAAGTAATCTGACCATGCCGTACGGCACCGAGCGCTCCGGAAACCTTCCGGCGGTGCCCGGTGCCTTTGTCACTTGACGGGTAAGAAACATGTCAAAACGCGATTTTTACGAAATTCTTGGCGTCAATCGCGACGCCAGTGAAGACGAGATCAAAAAGGCCTACCGCAAGCTGGCCATGAAGCACCATCCCGACCGCAATCCGGATAATCCGGGCGCCGAGGAAAAGTTCAAGGAAGCCAAAGAGGCCTACGAAATTTTGTCCGATGGACAGAAACGTGCGGCCTACGACCAGTACGGCCATGCCGGCGTCGACCCACAATCAGGTATGGGTGGCGGCTTCGGTGGCGGCGGCGGGGGTGGGTTTGCCGATGCCTTTGGCGGTATTTTCGACGAAATTTTTGGCGGGCGCGCAGGCGGTGGCGGCGGTGGTCGTTCCAACATCTACCGCGGTGCCGATCTGCGCTACAACCTGGAAATCACACTGGAGCAAGCGGCGCACGGGACGGAAACGAAGATTCGCATCCCGACCATGGAAGTCTGCGAGCCGTGTAGCGGCAGTGGTGCCAAGGCTGGCACGCAGGCCAAAACTTGCCCGACTTGCAACGGATCGGGCCAGGTTCGTCTGCAACAAGGCTTTTTCTCCATCCAGCAGACGTGTCCGAAATGTCACGGCACCGGCCGTTACATTCCCGACCCCTGCAAGAGCTGTGGCGGTGCCGGACGGATCAAGCAGCACAAGACCTTGGCGGTCAAAATTCCGGCCGGTGTTGATGAAGGCGATCGTATACGTTTAGCCGGTGAAGGCGAACATGGCGTCAATGGTGGCCCGCCGGGTGATCTTTACGTCCAGATTCACCTCAAGACGCACACCGTTTTCACTCGTGACCACAACGATCTGCATTGCGAGATGCCGATTTCTTTCACCACCGCAGCACTGGGTGGCGAGATTGAAATTCCGACGCTGGATGGTGCCGCATCCATCAAGATTCCATCAGAAACCCAGTCGGGCCGTGTCTTCCGTTTGCGCGGCAAGGGTATCAAAGGGGTGCGCAGTCACACCCATGGTGACCTGATGTGCCATGTGGTTGTTGAAACACCGGTCAACCTGACCGATCGCCAGAAAGAATTGCTCAAGGAACTTGAGGAGTCCAGTCGCGATACGGGTGCCAAGCACAATCCACGCGCAAAATCGTGGATGGACAAGGTCAAGGAGTTTTTTGAGGACTGAGTAAGGCCCGAATCGAGATTATTACGGTCAACCGTAAAAACGGCCTGATATTTCAGGCCGTTTTTACGTCAACTCAAATCAGGCTCGTCGCCAACTGGTGCCTTGCGGACTATCATCAAGGATGATTCCGCTGGACTTCAGCTCGTCGCGAATCCGGTCAGCCTCGGCAAAATTCTTTGCCTTTTTGGCAGCCGCACGATCAGCAATCGCTTGCTCAATCGCCGCATCGTCCAGCCCTCCAACTTCCGCCGAACCGCGCAAATAAACCTGCGGATCACGCTCCAGCAAACCAATCAAGCCCCCCAGGGCTTTCAGCAGGCCGGACAAATTGGCATCACGCTGGCGATTGACTTCGCCCGCCAACTCGAACAACACTGCAATTGCCCCGTGCGAGTCAAAATCTTCATCCAATGCAGCGGCAAAGCGAGCTGCATAGTCATTCGCCCAATCAATCGGCGCCAAAACTGGCGGCACATCGCGCAGCGCGAAATACAGACTATCCAGACTGCGCTTGGCATCATCAAGATGGGCGTCGGAATAATTCAAGGCGCTGCGGTAATGCGCGCGCAGGATGAAGAAGCGAATCACCTCAGCATCAAATTGCTTGAGCACTTCCCGGATGGTGAAAAAATTACCCAGGGATTTCGACATCTTTTCGTTGTCGACCCTGACAAACCCATTGTGCATCCAGTAATTCACAAAAGTGCACTGATGCGCACCTTCTGACTGGGCAATTTCATTCTCATGATGCGGGAACTGCAAATCCTGCCCGCCACCGTGAATATCGAAGTGCTTGCCGAGCAATTGCGAACTCATTGCCGAACACTCGATATGCCAACCCGGGCGCCCCTCGCCCCACGGCGACTGCCACGCCGGCTCACCCGGTTTGGCGTGCTTCCAAAGCACAAAATCGAGCGGATCCTGCTTGGCGGAATCTACCTCAACACGCTCACCGGCGCGCAAATCGTCCAGTGATTTACCGGACAGCTTGCCGTAACCCTCAAATTTGCGCACGGCGTAATTCACATCGCCATCAACTGCCTGATAGGCCAGGCCGCGTAGCTGTAGTTGGCCGATCAGATCGAGCATCTCGGGTACAAAATCGGTTGCGCGCGGCTCATGATCAGGACGCAATACACCGAGTGCATCGGCATCCTCGTGCATGGCGGCGATGAAGCGGTTGGTCAACTGCAAAATGGTTTCGTTGTTTTCAGCTGCCCGCTTGATAATTTTGTCGTCAATATCCGTAATGTTACGGACATAAGTGACGTCATAACCGGAGGCTTTAAGCCAGCGATAAACCATATCAAAAACCACCATCACCCGGGCATGGCCGAGGTGGCAGTAGTCATAGACGGTCATCCCGCAGACATACATGCGCACCTTGTTGGCTTCGATGGGCGTAAACGGCTGTTTTTCCCGCTTCAGGGAATTGTAAATTTTGAGCATGGTGGCAGGAAATCATGGGGCGGCATTGCGCCCGGTGCTTTGGAAAGCCCCCGCTTCTTGATAGAATCGAGGTCTATATAACTCGGCAAAGTATAACATAGCCATGATCCCGAACTCCCCGCTCCCGCAGCGCTTTGCGCCATTCAAGACCTGGCGTGCAGTCGCCATCGGCCTGGCGATTGGCGTTGCAACCCCGGCGTTTGCCGACAACCTGCCGGAAGTTCAGCGCCTGATCAAAAAGGGCCAATACCCGCAAGCACTTGAAAAAGTGGATGCCTACCTCACCAGCAAACCCAAGGATGCGCAAGGACGCTTCCTCAAAGGTTTGATTTATACCGAGATGAACAAGCCGACTGAGGCGATCGCGACATTCACGCAACTCACCGAAGATTATCCGGAACTTCCCGAGCCCTATAACAACCTGGCCGTGCTTTACGCCCAGCAAAAGCAATACGACAAAGCACGCACCTCGCTTGAAATGGCCATCAGGACTCATCCTTCCTATGCCATTGCTTACGAAAACCTCGGTGATGTCTACGCCAAGCTGGCCAGCCAGGCCTACGACAAAGCGCTACAGCTGGACTCAGCCAACGCCACCACACAAAACAAAATGGCACTGATTCGCGACTTGATCACGACCTCAGGCAAAGGCAATATCAAGCCAGTAGCACCGCCGGATACCGCCACCACGCCCGTCGCCTCAAAGCCGGTCGCTGCGCCAACAGCCCCCCCCAATACCAGTGTTGTCGCCAGCACACCCGGCGCAGCAGCCGCAACATCGAAAGCACCTGAAACGCCAGCAGTTGCGCAAACATCTAGCTCGACCCCGGTTGCGGCAACAGCAGATGAGGTTTCAAAAGCCATTGCCAACTGGGCTGGCGCCTGGTCACGCAAGGATATAAAAGCTTATCTGGCCCAATATGCAGCGGATTTCCAGACGCCGAAAGGCCAGTCGCGCAAGGCTTGGGAGAAAGAGCGCTCGGATCGTATCGCCGGGAAGCGGGGAACGATTTCCGTGACTTACGACGAACCCAATATCCGCATTGATGGCAACCGCGCCACCGCCAAATTCAGGCAACATTACCAGGCACCGGGTTTGAGCACGTCGACCAACAAGACCCTCATTCTGGTTCGTACTGGCAATCGCTGGCTGATTCAGGAAGAAAATACACGTTGATTGCAGCTTCAAAGTTAGCAATTATCTGCCTGGCCCTTGCTAGCACGTCTGGCCTTGGGCTTGCCGCGACTAATTCGCTGCCAAAGCAGATATTGGCAGGCGTTTCTGACAAAAATCCGGAACCGCAACTGGCCAGAATTTTTGCCGAAATCGAGAGCAAACGTCTCAATACGGCCATGCAGTTGACAGACGAGCTACTGCGCCAATACCCCAATTTTCGTCTCGGCCACCTGATCAAGGGTGATTTGCTGCTGGCCAAGGCACGACCGATCAACGCCTTTGGCGCTTCAAGCGGCGCGCCCGCAGAGAAAGTTGATGATTTGCGTGCCGAGGCAATTGCCCGCCTCAAAGGCTATCGCGAGAAGCCGGAAACAAAATTTGTGCCGCGCTACCTGCTCCGAATGCAGCCAGATCAACGCTACGCCATCGTCGTAGACACCAAGCGTTCACGACTGTATGTCTATGAAAACGAGGTCAATAATGGTGGTCGACCGCGTTTTGTCGCCGATTATTACGTCACCCAGGGAAAACTGGGGGCTGACAAGCTGGTTGAGGGCGACAAAAAGACCCCAACTGGGGTTTATCATGTGACCGCCAATCTGCCGCGCCAAAAACTGGCTGATCTCTACGGCACCGGAGCTTTCCCGCTTAACTACCCGAATGAATGGGACAAGCGCCAAGGCCGAAACGGCAGTGGCATTTGGCTGCACGGTACGCCTTCCAATACTTTCTCCCGCCCGCCGCGTGCCTCCGATGGTTGCGTAGTGCTGGCCAATCAGGATCTTGATGTCGTCGCCAAAAGCCTTCAGGTTGGGCTGACGCCGGTAATTATCAGCAATTCGGTGGAATGGTTGTCGCTGGATGACTGGGCCAAGGAACGCAATGAGCTGAACAAGGCCTTCGAGGCTTGGCGTACAGACTGGGAGAGCCGTGACACCGAGCGCTACCTGAAACATTACTCAAAACGTTTTAAATCTGCCCAGCAAAATTTTGAGCAGTTTGCGAGCACGAAAAGACAGGTCAACCTTAGCAAGGAATGGATCAAGGTGAAGACGGACAAGCTTTCCGTCTTCCGCAATCCGAGCAAAGAAGAGGTCGTCGTGGTCACCTTTGACCAGGATTACCGCAGCAACAATCTGAATAACCAAATGAAGAAACGCCAATACTGGCTGCGCGAAAGCGGTCAATGGAAAATTATTTACGAAGGAACTGCCTGATGTTTAAAAAAACCTCTGCACTGGCCGCTGGTCTGCTCGCTTCACTCTCTGTTTGGGCCGTTCCAACGGTGGAAATGACCACTAATATGGGTAAATTCACCCTCGAACTTTTCCCTGACAAGGCCCCTGAAACCGTAGAGATGTTCCTCTATAACGCCAAGCATGGTTTTTATGAGGCCACTATTTTCCATCGCGTCATCGATGGTTTCATGATTCAGGGTGGCGGTTTCAACGCCGCAATGACCAAGAAAAAGGAACTGACGCCAGCCCTGAAAAACGAAGCCGCCAATGGCGTCAGGAATGATCGCGGTACCGTTGCCATGGCGCGCACCCAGGACCCGCATTCGGCGCGCGTTCAGTTTTTTGTCAATTTGAAAAATAATGATTTTCTCAATCACACCGGCACGACGGATGCTCGCAGCTGGGGTTATACGGTTTTTGGCAAAGTCAGTCAGGGCATGGAGGTGATCGACGCTATCGCCAAGGTGCCAACCGGCAACGCCGGCAATTATGAAAACGTACCGACGACGCCGGTCACGATTAAAAGCGTCAAAATTATTTCTGAAAAATAAGGACTTTCCATGATCAAACTCACCACCAACCACGGCGTTATCGGTCTTGAACTGAATGCTGAAAAAGCACCGAAGACGGTTGCCAACTTCCTCGCCTATGTTGAAGCCGGCCACTACGACAACACCATCTTCCACCGCGTGATCAAGAATTTCATGATTCAGGGCGGCGGCATGGAGCCGGGCATGAATCAAAAGGCTTGTCAGGCACCGGTTGAAAACGAAGCGACCAATGGCCTGAAGAACAAGCGCGGCACCGTCGCCATGGCGCGCACCAACGACCCGCACTCGGCCACCGCCCAGTTTTTCATCAACACCGTTGATAACGACTTCCTCGATCACACCTCACCCTCTGGCCAAGGCTGGGGCTACTGCGTGTTTGGCGAAGTGGTTGAAGGCCTGGATGTGGTCGACAAGATCCGCGCGGTCAAGACCGGTAACAAGGGTTTCCATCAGGATGTGCCGGCAGAAGATGTGATTATCGAGAAGGCAGAAGTGGTCTGATGAGGCGTGAGAGGGAATTGGTGATTGGGGATTAGGAACCCCGGTTTTTACCAATGACCTATTCCCAATAACCTATCACCGCCCTCCATGATCTTCTTCATCTCTGATCTGCACCTGTCGCCCCGGTCACCCGGGGCGACTCGTTTGTTTCTCCAGTTTCTGGCCGAGCGCGCTCGTCAGGCAGAAGCGCTGTACATTCTTGGCGACCTGTTCGAGACCTGGATTGGCGATGACGACATGGATGATCCCTTTCATGCCGAGATTATTGCCGGACTGCGCCAAGCCAGCGACGCAGGCTTGGCAATCAGCATCATGCACGGGAATCGCGACTTTCTGCTAGGTAGCGATTTCGCGCACGCCAGTGGCGCACGCTTGCTGAATGATCCCCACCTTTTATCTACCGCCGAATGGCAATTTGTTTTATCGCACGGCGATGCACTTTGTCTGGACGATGCAGCCTACATGGCATTCCGTGCTCAGGTCCGCAATCCCGAATGGCAGGCGGCCATGCTCGCCAAACCGCTGACCGAGCGCCGCGCCATCGCCGCTCATATGCGAGAAGTTAGCGAATCCAGTCAGCGCGACAAGGACAACCCCTATACCGACCTGCAAGCTGCCGCGACCGATGATTTTCTGCGCGAACACGGCTACGCCACCTTCATTCACGGCCACACGCATCAACCCGCCAGGCACGATCACATCGTCGATGGCATCCACGTTGAACGTTGGGTGCTGGCCGATTGGCATGAGGATCGTGGCGAATGCCTGGTTTGGGATGGCGAGGCGCTAAGTCGCCAAGCGATTACCCAAGAAAACCGGCCTTAATTCGGTGTCGACCGTAACAAATGCACTCGACGTCCTGCGCGACGTCTTTGGTTACCCGGCCTTTCGTGGCGCCCAGGCTGAAATCATCCAGCACATTCAAAATGGTGGTGATGCCCTCGTTTTGATGCCCACCGGCGGCGGCAAAAGTCTCTGCTTCCAGATCCCTGCCCTGCTCCGTCCCGGTTGCGCGGTGGTTGTTTCACCGTTAATCGCACTGATGCAGGATCAGGTCGATGCGCTGACCCAACTTGGCGTTCACGCTGCCTGCCTCAATTCGACACTCGACTGGCGCGAAGCCCAGGCCATTGAACAAAAGATATTCAGCGGCAACCTCGATCTGGTTTATATCGCCCCCGAACGACTGTTGCTCGACCGCACACTGTCGATGCTCGATGCGCTTTACGAAGCCAACAAACTGTCCTTGTTCGCGATTGACGAAGCGCATTGCGTCTCGCAGTGGGGCCACGATTTCCGCCCGGAATACCTGCAACTCAGTGCCCTGCACGAGCGTTACCCAAATGTGCCGCGTATCGCCCTGACCGCCACGGCCGACACCGCGACACGCAATGAAATCCTAGCTCGCCTGGGACTCAATGAGGCACGAGTTTTCCTCTCCAGTTTCGACCGCCCGAACATCCGCTACACGGTTGTCGAAAAGGATAACGCCAGGAAGCAATTACTAGGCTTTCTGGCCAACCGGCGCGGCCAGGCCGGCATCGTTTATTGCCTGTCGCGCAAGAAGGTTGAAGAAACTGCGGAATGGCTCTCAGCGCAAAATTACCCGGCCCTGCCTTACCACGCCGGCCTGCCTGCCCCGACGCGTGCCGCCAATCAGCGCCGTTTCCTGCGCGAAGAAGGCTTGATCATGTGCGCCACCATCGCTTTCGGCATGGGCATCGACAAGCCAGATGTGCGCTTTGTCGCCCATCTCGACCTGCCCAAGAGCATCGAGGCCTATTATCAAGAAACCGGCAGAGCAGGCCGGGATGGCGAACCGGCTGAAGCCTGGATGAGCTACGGCATGCAGGATGTCGCCCTGCAACATTCACGCATCGCCGAATCGGGTGCCGATGAAGGGCAAAAAATTCTCGAATCGCAGCGGTTGACCGCACTACTTTCCTATTGCGAAGCGCCGCGCTGCCGGCGCCAAGTGTTGCTCGATTATTTCGGTGAAACCCACACGCCGTGTGGTAACTGCGATGTCTGCATCGATCCGCCCGAACTTTGGGATGGCACGCTGGCGGCGCAAAAAGCACTCTCCGCCATCTTCCGTACTGGCATGCGCTTCGGTGTCTCGCATCTGACCGATGTTCTGCGCGGCAAGCTAACCGACAAAATTCAACAATGGCAGCACGACAAACTGCCCACCTTTGGTGTCGGCAACGATCTTGATGAACATGCCTGGAAAAGTGTGTTCCGCCAACTGGCAGCAGCCGGGCTGGTTCATGTCGACATGGCCGAACATGGCGCCTTGCAACTGACTGACGCGGCACGCAAAGTGCTCAAGGGCGAGCAGCGGGTTGAATTGCGCCGCCCGGTGCGGCGCAAGGCAGCGCAAGCCAAAACCAGCGTCATTTATAGCGATCTATCGACCGAAGACAACGAACTGTTCCAGCTCCTACGCCGCTGGCGCAGCGATACAGCCAAGGAACAGGCGGTGCCAGCCTACGTCATCCTGCACGACAAAACCTTGCGCGAACTGGCCGAAGTTCGCCCGGTCAGTCACGGCCTGTTGGCCAGCATTACGGGTATGGGCAGCGCCAAGATCGAGCACTATGGCGAAGAAATCCTGGCGCTGATCCGCGAAGCCGCCTAAGTTTTAGTTGTGGCGGCTGCCGCTACGATGTTGTGGCGGTCCACTGCGTTTTTGGCCCTGATTTTGACCTTTTGGCTTAGCTTGTGGCTGTGCTTTACGCGGCCCACGCGGCGGCTGCACCGGACGCGGTGCTGCCGTGGCTGACGGCTCGTAGCCTGCTATCACTTCGCGCTCCAGCGACCGCTTGATCAGCTTTTCGATATCCTTCAGGAAAGGGCGCTCGTCATGGGAAACCAGCGAAATCGCCTCGCCCTCCATGCCGGCGCGACCAGTGCGGCCAATACGGTGCACGTAGTCTTCCGGAACATTCGGCAACTCATAGTTGATGACATAGGGCAGCGAGTCGATATCGATGCCGCGTGCCGCAATATCTGTCGCGACCAGCGCCACCAGTTTGCCCTCTTTGAAATCACTCAGTGCACGCGTCCGAGCGCCCTGTGATTTGTTGCCGTGGATCGCGGCTGACTTGATCCCGGACTTTTCCAGCGTTTTCGACAAGGCATCAGCACCATGCTTGGTGCGGGCAAAGACCAGGACTTGATGCCAGCCGCGGGTGGCGAACAGGTGGCAAAGCAGATCTTTTTTCTGCTCGCGATTGGTTTCAATCACGCGCTGGGTCACCGTTTCCGCTGCGGTATTGCGTGCCGCCACATCGACGGAAACAGGGTTGTGCAACAGGCCGCTGGCCAGTTCGCGGATATCCGGCGAGAAGGTGGCCGAGAACATCAGATTCTGGCGCTGCTTCGGCAACAGGGCGATCACTTTGCGAATGTCGCGAATGAAGCCCATGTCGAGCATGCGGTCGGCTTCATCAAGAACGAAAATTTCGATGGCCGAGAGGTCGACCGTGCGTTGCTGGAGGTGATCAAGCAAACGACCCGGTGTAGCAACGACGATATCAACACCACGGCGCAGGTTGGCGATCTGCGGATTGATGCCGACTCCGCCGAAAACGGCCAGCGAAGCAATTGGCAAATGCTTGCCGTAGGTGCGCACACTTTCATCCACCTGGATGGCCAACTCGCGAGTCGGCACCAGGACCAAAACACGAGGCTTGCGCGTCACCCGCGCTAAATGGCTATGCGGTGCACTCGCCAGGCGGTGCAGGATGGGCAGAGTGAAGCCGGCGGTCTTGCCAGTGCCGGTTTGCGCGGAAGCCATCAGGTCGCAACCAGTCATCACGGCAGGAATTGCCTTCTGTTGAATTGGGGTCGGCGTGGTGTAGCCCTGCTCGCTAACAGCGCGCAGGATATCGGCCTGAAGGCCGAGTTCGGTAAATTGCATGGGAACTCCGTGCGGTTGGCCCGGCGCTATGGCCGGGTGCCGCTTGTAAATCAGATGAGAGCCAGACCGCGTTCGAGGTCGGCTTGAAGATCCACCACCGCTTCGAGGCCAACTGCAATGCGCAGCAGCCCTTCACTGATGCCAGCCGCAGCCCGGGCTTCCGGGGTAATGCGGCCATGCGTGGTAGAAGCGGGATGGGTGATGGTGGTTTTGGTATCGCCAAGATTGGCGGTAATAGACAAAAGTTGGCAGTTATCCACCACCTGCCAGGCCTGTTCGCGGTCGCCCTTGACCTCAAAAGCGACAATCGCGCCGCCGCTTTTTTGTTGGCGTTGGGCTAGTTCGTATTGAGGATGTGACGGCAAGCCGGGATAAAAGACACGCGCCACTTTGGGATGCGCTTCCAGCCAGGCGGCCAGTTGCGCGGCATTGGCCGATTGCGCTTCAACCCGCAGCTTGAGCGTTTCGAGACCTTTCAACAGCACCCAGGCATTGAAGGCAGAGAGTGTCGGCCCCGCTGTACGCAGGTACTTGAATACCTCCTCAGTCAGTTTCTTCGGCCCGCAAACAGCACCGCCGAGCACCCTGCCCTGACCATCGAGAAACTTGGTGGCCGAATGCACCACCAGATCAGCACCCAATTCAAGCGGGCGTTGCAGGATAGGCGTGCAGAAACAGTTATCCACCGCGACCAAAATCCCCTTGGCGTGGGCGATTGCGGTCAACGCCGAAATATCGGCAATTTCGGTCAGTGGATTGGAGGGCGTTTCGAGGAAAAACAGCTTGGTTTCCGGACGAATCGCCGCTGCCCAGGCAGCTGGGTCGGTTTGCGGCACGAAGCTAGTGGTGATACCTGTGCGTGCCAGAATATTGGAAAACAACTGTACCGTCGCACCGAACAAGCCATTTGAGGCAACGATATGGTCGCCATTTTTGAGATGCGCGAGCACCACCGCCATGATCGCCGACATGCCGCTGGCGGTTGCGACGCAATCCTCAGCGCCCTCCAACGCGGCAAGACGCTCTTCAAACATAGTGACGGTCGGATTCGAGAAACGCGCATAGACGTTACCCTCTTCCTCACCGGAAAAGCGTTTTGCCGCCTGTCCCGCACTCTTGAAAACAAAACTGGAGGTCAGATACAGCGCTTCGGCATGCTCGCCGAACTGGCTACGCTCCTGCCCGGCACGAATCGCCAGGGTTTCCGGGCGATAATCGGCGCGCTTCAGGTCAAACTTGCTCATCGCTCCTGAGCCTCGGTGGCCAGTTGCAGAACCAGTTGCTGCGAGGCTCTGCCATCGTCGTCGTCATCATTGCTCTTGGGCTTGCTACCCCGATTACCCTCAACTGCATCCAGATAATGCTCATCGATATCGCCAGTGATATAGCTGCCATCGAAACAGGAAGCATCAAAATCGGTCAGATCGGCACGAATTGAGCTGATCGACTTTTTCAAGGCATCCAGATCCTGATAAACCAGCGCATCAGCACCGATCTCAGCCGCAATTCCTGCATCATCCCGGCCCGTGGCGATTAGCTCGGCACGCGTCGGCATGTCGATGCCGTAAACATTAGGAAAGCGAACCGGCGGTGCCGCCGAGGCGAAATAGACTTTGACCGCACCAGCGGCACGCGCCATTTCAACAATTTCGCGGCTAGTTGTACCACGCACGATGGAATCATCGACCAGCAAGACACGCTTGCCCTTGAACTCCTGGCCCACCGTATTGAGCTTCTGGCGCACTGATTTTTTGCGCATCGCCTGGCCAGGCATAATGAAAGTACGGCCAACGTAGCGATTTTTGACAAAACCTTCGCGGAAAGGAATGTTCAAGGCATGCGCCAATTCCATCGCCGCCGGGCGGCTGGAATCGGGAATCGGAATCACCACATCGATTTCGTCGACCGGAATATGTTTTTTCACCTTCTCGGCAAGAAATTCGCCCATCGCCAGGCGCGCTTCATAGA
>JAQTZQ010000240.1 GCA_028687645.1 Rhodocyclaceae bacterium | reverse complement strand
CCTCGCCGGCACTTCAACAAACTCTGGGCATTTATTTGCCGCTAATTACGACCAATTGTGCGGTTCTCGGTGTGCCGCTGCTCAATATTTCCAACAACCATAACTTTGTCGAGTCGCTGCTTTTTGGTGCTGGCAGTGCGGTCGGTTTTTCGCTGGTGCTCGTCCTTTTTGCCGGGATGCGCGAGCGCATCGAAGGTGCCAGCGTACCCCGCCACTTTCAGGGCGCTGCCATCGCCATGATCACCGCCGGCTTGATGGCACTCGCCTTTATGGGCTTTGCCGGTCTGGACAAATACCAGTAATGGAAATCGCCCTCGCTATCGCCATCATGGCCCTGGGCGCCCTCCTTCTGGGCGCTGCGCTAGGTTTTGCCGCGATCAAATTCAAGGTCGAAGGCGATCCGCTGATCGAAAAGATTGAAGCCATTTTGCCGCAAACGCAATGTGGTCAGTGCGGCTATCCGGGTTGCAAGCCCTACGCCGAGGCGATTGCCAAAGGAGAAGCCGAGATCAATCTCTGCCCACCCGGTGGCAGTGAGGGCGTGCAGCGTCTGGCAGATTTGCTTGGGCGCGAGGTCAAACCGCTGGATGCCGAAGAGAAACCCAAGCAGGTCGCGGTTATTGATGAAAACACCTGCATCGGTTGTACGCTCTGCGTTCAGGCCTGCCCGGTCGATGCCATCGTCGGCGCGGCCAAGCAGATGCACACCATCGTCGCCCAGCAATGTACCGGTTGCGAACTCTGCTTGCCGCCCTGCCCGGTCGAGTGCATTCAGATGGTGCCGGTGTCGGAGACCATTGATAACTGGAAATGGCGCTATCCGGTAATTGCGATCAAGGCAACCGCAATGAGAGAGAGCGCCTGATGTTGAAAAATCTGTTCAAGTTTCATGGGGGCGTCAAGCCGCCAACCAACAAGACTCAATCCAATACGCAGCCGATCCTCGCTGCGCCCATGCCATCGCGACTGGTGGTGCCGCTGCACCAGAGCATCGGCGGCACGCCTCGGCCAGTGGTCGAGGTTGGCGACAAGGTGCTCAAGGGCCAGTTGATCGGCCAGGCCGATGGCTGGATTTCTGCTGCTGTCCACGCGCCAACTTCGGGCACTGTTGCCGAAGTGGCCATGCATGTCAGGCCGCACCCGTCGGGTCTTGATTCACTTTGCGTGGTCATCAATCCGGATGGTAAAGACGAGTGGATCGCACACGGCCCGGCCGACTATGCAGCCATGTCGCCAGCCGATATCTGCAGTTATTTGCAGCAATATGGCGTCGTCGGTCTGGGTGGCGCTGGCTTTCCGACGCACGGCAAACTGACCCTGACGCCATCGGTAGCGATGGAAGATTTGATCATCAACGCCGCCGAGTGCGAGCCTTTCATCACTTGCGACGACCTGCTGATGCGCGAGCGGGCCGAGGAAATCGTGCGCGGGACCGCTATTTTCCGCGACATGCTCAAGCCGCAGCGGGTAATCATCGGCGTAGAAGACAACAAGCCGGAAGCCATTGCCGCGATGCAGGCAGCGGTCAAGCAGCTTGCAGAACCGTTTTCTGTCATCGCCGTACCCGCCCTTTATCCGGCGGGCGGGGCCAAACAGCTGATACGCGTGTTGACCGGCAAGGAAGTTCCCGGCGCCATGCGTTCAACAGCAGACATGGGCGTCCAGGTCTTCAACGTCGGCACCGCCTACGCCGCCTGGCGGGCCATTGGTCACGGCGAACCGCTGATTTCGCGCATCGTCACCCTGACCGGCAATGTGCACGCTCCGCGCAACTATGAAGTCCTGATTGGCACGCCGATGGACGAATTGCTCAAACTGGCAGCGCCACACCCCGATACCGATGGCATCCTGATGGGTGGCCCGATGATGGGTTTTATTGTGCCCAATCGTCAGGCGCCGGTGATCAAAACCACCAATTGCCTGATCGCGCACTCGCCGCGCTTCTTCCCGCCAGCCCCGCCCGAAATGCCCTGCATTCGTTGCGGCGCCTGCGCGCGAGCTTGTCCACACGAGTTGCAGCCCTATGAGCTGTACTGGTTTGCCCGCGCCAAAAATTTTGGCAAAACGCAGGAATATCATATTTTTGACTGCATTGAATGCGGTTGCTGCTCCTACGTTTGCCCCTCGCACATTCCTTTGGTTCAATATTTCCGTTTTGCCAAGAGCGAAATATGGGCTCGCGAACGTGAAAAAAATGCGGCGGAAAGCGCCAAAGACCGTTTTGAATTCAAGCAATTGCGCGAAGAACGTGAAAAGGCGGACAAGGCCGAGAAGTTAGCCAAGGCAGCCGCTGCGCAAGCCGCCAAAAAGGCCGCTGAAGCGGCAGCCGCCGCTGCGGCACCGGTAGAAGGCGCTGAAGCACTGGTCGAACCCGCCAATCCGGCTCCCAGTCAAACCAGTACGGTCGACGCCGAAAAGGAAGCCAAAAAAGCCACCATCCTGGCGGCCATGGAACGCGCCAAGGCGCAGCGCGAAGCTGCCCAAATTAAAAACACAGACAACCTGAATGCCCAGCAGCAGCGCGATATCGCTGAAATCGAAGCGCGCCGTGAAGTCATCCAGCCCACCGCCGCCGCACCGGCCAACGAGAACCAAGCGTGAGTTTTACGACCTCCCCCCACCTGATCAAGGACACCAGCGTCAGCCAGGTCATGATCCAGGTCTGTATTGCCTTGATGCCCGGCATTCTTGCCTACATCTGGTTGATCGGCCCGGCGATTATCGTTCAGCTGTTCATTGCCACCGCCTCCGCCCTGCTCGCCGAAGCCCTCATGTTGCGCCTTCAGGGCAAGCCACTGTCCTTGTTCCTGTCCGATGGCTCGGCCATCGTCACAGCCTGGCTGATTGCCCTGACCTTCCCGCCACTCGCGCCCTGGTGGCTGGTGTGCACCGGCGCCATTTTCGCCATTGTCATCGCCAAGCACCTTTACGGTGGCCTTGGGCAGAATCCGTTCAACCCGGCGATGGTCGCTTTCGCCGTCTGTATTGTTTCCTTCCCGGCCTTGATGTCGCAATGGCCGAGCATCGGACTCAAACTGACACTGGTCGAGCAAATCAACATCATTCTGGGCTTTTCCCCGAGTATTGATGCGCTCTCCGGCGCAACCCCGCTGGACGCCCTGAAAACTGCCCTCAAACTGGGCGAAGGTAACGTCGACGTTGGCCACCTGCTGGCCAATCAGGACATTTTCGGCAATTTTGCCGGACGTGGCTGGGAATGGGTTGCCGCCGGCTACTTGCTGGGTGGCCTCTGGATGTTGCAGCGCAAAATTATTACCTGGCATGTACCAACGGCCTTTATCGGTGCCATCAGCCTGATCTCCGGCGCGCTCTGGCTCTACAACCCGATGCAGTTTGCCGATCCGCTCTTCCATCTACTTTCCGGAGGCACAACAATCGGGGCTTTCTTTATCGCCACCGACCCGGTTTCCGGCTGCACGACGCCGCGCGGTAAACTGATTTTTGGTGCTGGCGCCGGTCTCCTTGCCTATATCATCCGGGTTTTTGGTGGTTACCCGGACGGTGTCGCCTTCGCCATTCTGCTCATGAATCTCAGTGCCCCGGTCATCGATTTACTCTCCCAACCGAAGATTTTCGGCATGAAAGACAAAAAAGCATGAGCGCCAGAGCCTCCATCTCTGCGCCCAGCATGGCAATTCGCACGGCGGCCATTCTTCTTGTCTTCGTCGCATTTTTCACAGGTCTGCTATCCGCCGCCTACCTGTGGACCAAACCGGCGATCGAAGCCTCAACCGCCGCAGAAAAAATGAAACTGGTCAGCGAAGTCCTGCCCGGCAGCGAATACGACAATCAATTGCTGGAAGACACATTGCCCCTGCCCGCCACCAAAGAACTCGGCCTGGCTGAAGCATCCATTGTTTATCGTGCCCGCAAGAACGGCGAGCCGGTGGCGGTGGTTTTTGAAGCCGTCGCACCGGATGGTTACGCCGGAAAAATAAAGCTGCTCATCGCCCTGCGCAGCAGCGGCCAGGTGGCCGGCGTGCGGGTCATCACGCACAAGGAAACACCGGGGCTGGGTGACTACATCGAGCCGAAAAAAGACAAAAACAAGGTGCGCCCGTGGATCACCCAGTTCATCGGCATGTCACTGGCCGAGGTCACCGACAAAGACTGGAAAGTAAAAAAAGATGGCGGGCGCCTCGATTTTCACGCCGGCGCCACTGTAACCCCTCGCGCGGTCTCCAAAGCGGTGCTCAAGGCCGTGCACTGGGGCACTGCCAACCGTGACCTGTTATTTGCCCCAACGGGAGCCAAGCCATGATCACTCGTGAAGAAATCAAAGCCATCGCTGGCAACGGCATCTGGAAACAAAACTCATCCATCATCCAACTGCTTGGCCTCTGCCCCTTGCTGGCGGTAACGACCAATGCCGTCAACGGCATCATGCTCTCGCTGGCCACCATTTTGGTCATGGCGGTTGCCAACCTGGGTGTCGCTTTGCTGCGCAACCTGATCCCGCACGAAATCCGTATCCCGGTATTTATCCTCATCATCGCCGCACTGGTGACTGTGGTCGACCTGCTTTTTAATGCCAATTTGCACGAGTTGTACCTGGTGCTCGGCATCTTCATTCCGTTGATCGTCACCAATTGCATCGTGCTCGCTCGCGTTGAAGCCTTTGCTGCCAAGAATCCACCGCTACAAGCCACCTTCGACGGGGTTTTTATGGGCGTCGGCATGCTGTGGACTCTGGCGCTGCTCGGTGCAATGCGTGAATTTATCGGTAGCGGCACCCTCCTCGGCGGGATCGACATGGTTTTCCCCGGCCTGCAGCCCATTCAGGTGCTGCCCGAAAGCTACCCCGGCTTCCTGCTTGCCATGTTGCCGCCCGGTGCTTTCATCCTGCTTGGCTGCATGATCGCCTGGAAAAACTGGGTTAACGCCCGCGCTGCCGAACGCCTGCAACAACGCCCCCCCGAACCGGTTGCGACGGCTGGCTGTC
>JAQTZQ010000239.1 GCA_028687645.1 Rhodocyclaceae bacterium | reverse complement strand
TTGAAGGTGACCTTTCTCTTTTTGAGGTCAAACGTACTTCCTTTTGGAAGAACATGCATCCTTATGTCACTTGCTTTTGCCATGGAACCAACATCGTCAATGATGCGTGATTTGCGGGCATCGAATATCTTGACGTAATTGTTACCCAGCACTTCCCATAATCCGTTGGCGTGCACAAGCAATGCAGTTTCTTCGTCAATACCCACGCCAACCAGCTCCGGGTGATCCAGAACCGTGCTTATCAGGCGGTTATATCTTGCTCGATTCATGAAATGCTGATCGACAATGGCTCCCTTGAATATGCTGAATCCTTTGACCACCTCTTGCATCCCCCTGGCGATATTGACCAATTCCTCTTCTTCAGAATTTCTGGGCTTGCGCAATTTCCCGGTCAACATAACGCTAGACATCACCGACGCGCCAGCCGAGGTGCCACCGATCACAGCACCCTCGCGATAGCGGCGCTCAATACTTTCGAGTGCTTTCGTCCCAAGTAGTAAATCAGCGAGGCGGGACTGATCTCCGCCGGTAAACCAATAACCGGTAAATCCCAAGAGATGCTCTACCGTTGATTCACTGTTCACATCGTTTTTACCGATATTAACGATCTGGCTTTCAGCACCAAACTTTTTCAGGTCATCGACAACCTCCCTGGCTTCCTCATCCGATTTGAGTGTTGCCATAGGGAACACGGCGATCTTTGCCTTTTCAGATCCGCCAGCAAGTGAGACAAACCTCTCCTGAACGGATATTGGCGTATCTCCTCCACCGACAATGATCAGGTGACCCGTTGGTTCCGACGCAAATAGCCTTGATATCTGAGCAAAGCTGCTGGGCGTTTGAGCAAACGAGCGACTGCCCACAAAAACCACGGCAAATAGCAACATCAGCCACAATACTTTTAACAAAAACATGTTTCGCACTACCAAGGCCTCAATTTCGTCAGATGTAAGCGGAATCGGAAAAGCAACGCTCATCAATCGAGCGGCCAAAAATCATACTCTTATAGTCCAAAACCGCCCGAAGCAGGGAAATGGCGAAACAGCGGCGCCACTCCATTGTTTTTTCCGCCGTAAGCTCTCCCACAAAATCAGTCGCTTAACTTGGCAGTTGGCACCTTGATCGGTACACTACGCGCTCTGCCGAGGAGCGCTGCGACCCTTTTCATGCTTTTGTGTGAATCCGGGGCCAGGCTCGGCAATGATCAACGGCGCTCACAAACCCAGTCCTTCCGGTTTGTGACGCCGTTTGTTTTTGCAGCGTCCCCGGAATCACCCGTTTTGCCGAGGTAATCCTGATGCAGCCCGATCGCACTTCCGAACTTTCCGCCCTGCTTGCCACAAAAATGCTCGTCCTCGACGGCGCCATGGGCACGATGATCCAGCGTCATGGACTGCAGGAAGCTGACTATCGCGGCACGCGTTTTGCCGATCATCCGCACGACCTCAAGGGCAACAACGATCTGCTGGTGCTGACCCAGCCGGCCATCATCGGCGGCATCCACCGTGCCTATCTCGAAGCCGGTGCCGACATTCTCGAAACCTGCACCTTCAATTCCACCGCTGTCTCGCAGGCCGATTACAAGCTCGAACCGATTGTTTATGAACTGAACTTTGAAGGCGCCGCGCTGGCCCGCCAGTTGTGTGACGAATTTACCGCCGCCAACCCAGCCAAACCGCGCTTCGTTGCCGGCGTGCTTGGCCCGACCAGCCGCACCGCATCAATTTCACCGGATGTGAATGACCCCGGCTACCGCAACGTGACTTTCGACGCGCTGGTCACCGATTACCTCGAAGCGATCCGTGGCCTGACCGATGGCGGCGCTGACATCCTGCTGGTTGAAACCATCTTCGACACGCTGAACGCCAAAGCCGCGCTGTTCGCCATCGAGCAATTTTTCGACAACGCTGGCCGGCGCTGGCCGGTGATGATTTCCGGGACGATTACCGACGCCTCCGGGCGCACGCTGTCCGGCCAGACCGCCGAGGCGTTCTGGAATTCGCTGTCGCACATCAAGCCGGTTTCCTTTGGCCTCAACTGTGCGCTTGGCGCCAGTGAATTGCGCCAGTACGTCGAGGAACTCTCGCGCATTTGCGACTGCTACGTTTCCGCTCACCCGAATGCCGGCCTGCCGAACGCGTTCGGCGGTTACGACGAAACGCCGGAAATGCTGGCCGATGAAATCGAAAGCTGGGCGAAGTCTGGGATCGTCAATATCGTTGGTGGCTGTTGTGGCACCTCGCCCGACCACATTCGCGTCATTGCCGAGCGAATTGTTACGGTCAACCCGCGAAAAGTGCCAAAAATTGAGAAGAAGCTGCGCCTTTCGGGCCTTGAACCCTTCAATGTCGGTACCGATTCTTTGTATGTAAACGTCGGTGAACGCACCAACGTCACCGGCTCCAAAGCCTTCGCCCGCATGGTGCTCGAAGGCCGTTACGACGATGCGCTGGCCGTCGCCCGCCAGCAGGTCGAAAACGGCGCCCAGGTCATCGACATCAACATGGACGAGGCGATGCTTGACTCGCTCGCCGCCATGGATCGCTTCCTCAAATTGATCGCCTCCGAGCCGGACATTTCGCGCGTGCCGATCATGATCGACTCGTCGAAATGGGAAGTCATCGAAGCCGGCCTCAAGTGCATCCAGGGCAAGGGCATCGTCAATTCGATCTCGATGAAGGAAGGCGAGGCCAAGTTCATCGAACAGGCCAAACTGGCCCGCCGCTACGGCGCGGCAGTGATCGTCATGGCCTTCGACGAAAAAGGTCAGGCCGACACCTTTGCCCGCAAGACGGAGATCTCCAAGCGCGCCTACGAGTTGTTGTTGAGCATCGGCTTCCCGGCCGAAGACATCATCTTCGACCCGAACATTTTCGCCATCGCCACCGGCATCCCGGAACACGACAACTACGCCGTCGATTTCATCAATTCGGTACGCTGGATCAAGCAGAACCTGCCGCACGCGCACATTTCCGGCGGCGTTTCCAACGTGTCGTTTTCTTTCCGCGGCAACGATGCCGTGCGCGAGGCGATCCACACCGTTTTCCTCTACCACGCGATCAAAGCCGGCATGACCATGGGCATCGTCAACGCCGGCATGCTCGGCATCTACGACGATCTGGAGCCGGTGCTGCGCGAGAAGGTCGAGGACGTCGTCCTCAACCGCAATCCCGCAGGTGACTTGACTCCCGGCGAAGCGTTGGTCGATTTCGCCCAGACCGTGAAAGAAGGCAAAGCCAAGGATAGCGGACCGGATTTGAGCTGGCGCGAGCAATCGGTAGAAAAACGGTTGGAACACGCCTTGATCAAAGGCATCACCGATTTCGTCGTGGCCGATACCGAAGAAGTCCGCGCCCAGCTGGAAGCTGAAGGCAAGCCGCCGCTTTCCGTCATCGAAGGCCCGCTGATGGCCGGCATGAACCACGTCGGCGACCTCTTCGGCGCCGGGAAAATGTTCCTGCCGCAGGTCGTCAAATCGGCCCGCGTCATGAAGCAGGCGGTGGCCCACCTGCTGCCCTACATCGAAGCGGAAAAGACCCGCACCGGGCTGGGCAGCAAGGGCAAGATCCTCATGGCGACGGTCAAGGGTGACGTGCACGACATCGGCAAGAACATCGTCGGCGTGGTGCTCGGTTGCAACGGCTACGACGTGGTCGACCTGGGCGTTATGGTCAGTTGCGACAACATCCTGAAAGCCGCGTTGGAACATCGCGTCGACATCATCGGCCTCTCCGGCCTGATCACCCCATCGCTCGAAGAAATGGCCCACGTCGCCAGTGAGATGCAGCGCCTGAACATGAAGCAGCCACTGCTCATCGGCGGCGCCACCACCAGCCGCGCCCATACCGCGATCAAGATCGCCCCCAACACCGATGGCACCGTGGTTTATGTGCCGGATGCTTCGCGGGCGGTTGGCGTTGCGACCAAACTGCTATCCGTCGATCAACGCGAAGGCTACAAAGCCGAGATCATCGCCGAATACGAAACCGTGCGCGCCGAGCACGCTGGCCGCAAAGGGGCCACACTGGTTTCGCTGGAGGAAGCCCGGGCCAACCGTTTCACGTGGAACGAGTCGTTCGCACCCACCATTCCGAACCAACTTGGCCTGCAGGCTATCGAGCTCAACCTGGCCGATCTTTGCTTACTCATTGACTGGACACCGTTCTTCCAGAGCTGGGATCTGGCGGGGCGTTACCCGGCGATTCTGGACAACGAAACCGTCGGCGAAACTGCCCGCCAACTGTTCGCCGATGCCAAGGAAATGCTGTCAAAAATCGTCTCGGAAAACTGGTTGACCGCAAGAGCCGTCTTCGGGCTCTACCCGGCCAAAAGCGAGAATGAAGACATCATCATTTTCAGCGATGAAACCCGCAGCACCGAGCTGACACGCTGGGTCGGCCTGCGCCAGCAGCACAAACAACCACCAGGCCGGCGCAACATCGCGCTGGCTGATTTTGTCGGTGAGCGCGACTACATTGGCGCCTTTGCCGTGACCGCCGGTCTCAACATCGATGCGCGGGTTACGGCCTTCGAAGCAGCGCACGACGACTACTCGGCAATCATGCTCAAGTCACTGGCCGACCGCCTTGCCGAAGCCGCCGCCGAATGGCTGCATTTGCAAGTGCGAACCCGATATTGGGGTTACGCTACCGATGAGGCGTTGAACAACGATGCGCTGATTGCCGAAAAATATACCGGCATCCGCCCCGCCCCCGGCTATCCCGCCTGCCCGGATCACACCGCCAAACGTGAGCTGTTTGCCCTGCTCGACGCGCCAGCCAACGCCGGCATGCACCTGACCGAGTCCTGCGCAATGATGCCGGCGGCAGCGGTATCCGGGTTCTACATCGGCCATCCGGGCGCCAGCTATTTTGCCATTCCGAAAATTGGCAGAGATCAACTGGAGGATTGGGCAGCACGCAAAGCCATGTCATTGAAAGATGCAGAATATTGGCTGGCACCGCTACT
>JAQTZQ010000238.1 GCA_028687645.1 Rhodocyclaceae bacterium | reverse complement strand
ATGGTTTTTCACGTCATGCCGGACAACACGATTTTGACAACGCCGGCTTTGACCTTTTCAGCTTCCCAAGTAACGCCCATCTCCTGCACTTTCAGATGGCGCCTTTTGTTGAGCGACTGGCCAAGGTAGCCGCAAAAAAAGGTTGGCAGGCAGTCGCCTCCTGCCACGAGCAATTTGGCGCCCTGGCCGCCGCGCTGCTGGCCGAACGCATGGGCTGGCCGGGCACCAAACCTCAAGCCGTGCTCGCCTGCCAGCACAAACTCTACGCCCGGCAGATTCTCGAACAGGTGGCGCCCGAGGCCAATGTGGCGCACGGCCTGATTGATTCCCAATATGGCGCGCCGGTACCGGATGGTTTGCCCTACCCGCTTTTCGCCAAACCGATCAAGGCTGCCTTTTCGGTGCTCGCCAAGCACGTCAACAACCAGGCCGAACTGCACGCTCACACCCGTTTCAGCTGGAGCGAGCGCTGGGTCATCAAGCACCTGGTCGAACCCTTCGAGCGCATCGCCCGCCAGCGCTTGCCCACGGCCAGCAGCGCCCACCGATTGATGTGGGAAGCCCCGGCCAAAGCCGCCCAGTTCAATCTTGACGGCTACGTTTTCAACGGTCAGGCGCAACTGATCGGGGTGGTTGATTCGATCATGTACCCCGGCACCCAAGCCTTCATGCGCTTCGACTATCCGAGCCAGTTACCCACAACGGTGCAGGCGCGCGCGCTCGATATTGCGGCGCGTTTTTACAAAGCTGTCGGCTTTGATCATGGCCTGTTCAACATGGAGTTTTTTTACGATGCGGCGAGCGACCGCCTGACTGTCATCGAATTCAACCCGCGCCTCGCCTCGCAACTGGCCGACCTTTATCGCCGCGTCGAAGGCCTTGATCTTTATGCCATGGCGCTGAATCTGGCCTATGGCCAAGACCCAAGCACTGCGCCGCGTCTTGCCCCCAGCGCCGGCGCCGCATCAAGTTTCGTTTTCAGGCATTTTGACCCGTTGACCGCAGCAAACATGCCGACGCCAGCGCAAATCATGGACTTCCAGAAACACTTTCCCGACAACCTGTTGCTGCGCTTCCCGAAAGACATCAAATCGCTGGCGCGCGACTACAAATGGCTGGGCAGCCACCGTTACGGCGTCATGCACCTCGGCGGGCGCGATGCCACCGACCTTGAGCAACGCTGCCGCGCCGCCAGCGCCCAACTCGGCTGGCCGGCGCCCTACGCGGAACAAAGCGTTACAAACAGCCACCAAGCGCCATGCTATTTTGCCCAGCAACCCATCTCCGGAGTCGCTTCATGAAATCCCTGTTCGCTGCCATCATCCTGGCCCTGACCCTCAACGGCTGCGCGATGATCGCCCAGAATCCCGGCCAGAAATACAGCCCGGTCAACGCCACCGCCGAAGACGGCGCCCCACACCTGATGCTCAAGGGGCACGATGTCGTCGCCTACTTCACGCAAAACACCCACCTGATCGGCAAGCCCGAATTCAGCAGCCGCTATCAGGAAGTCGATTTCCGCTTTGCCAGCGCCGAACACAAGGCATTGTTCGAGCAGAACCCGGAAAAATACCTGCCGCAATTCGGCGGCTACTGCGCCAACGGCATTGCCTATGGCATCCCCTGGGGTGGCGACGCCGATACCTGGCTGATCATCGATGGCAAGCTCTACATTTTTGGCGGCCAAGGCTCCAAAGACGCCTTTGAACTCGACCCGGCTGGCAATCTCGCCCTGGCCAACAAATATTGGAATGAAGAAATCGCCGGCGGCAATAGCTTCATCCAGCGCGGCAAGCGCCTGATCTTCCGCGTCCCGCATTACAAGAGCGGCGACGAGTTGAGCAAAGAAATCGCAGCCAAAAAAGCCAAAGGCTGACCATCCCCGCCATCACCTGCGAAACCTGCGCCGCCAGCTGCTGTCAGCTGGAGGTATTGCTCATGGGCGATGACGATGTTCCGCGCTATCTAACGCGCGAAGACGCCTGGGGCGGCACAGTCATGCGCCGACTAGACGACGGCTGGTGCGCCGCCCTCGACCGCCAAACCCGCCTGTGCACCATCTACCAACGCCGCCCCGGCGTCTGCCGTGACTACGAAATGGGCGTCGGCGATTGCCTGATTGAGTTTGTGCGGTTGAAATAACTCATGGTTCGTTACCAAAGCCTCGCCGGTGAAACTGAAAAACTGATTAGCGACGGCATCCTCCGCGCCGGCGACCGCCTGCCATCGGTGCGCCAGGTTTGTCGGACACACAGCATCAGCCCGGTGACAGTGACGCAGGCCTACTACCTGCTTGAAAGCCGGGGGCTGATTGAAGCGCGGCCAAAATCTGGCTATTTCGTGCGCGCCCGCCTCGGCCAGCGCTTGCACGAACCCGAGATGAGCCACCCGCTGGGCAGTTCGACGGAATTGCAGGTCAGTGATTTCATCTTCCAGATATTGAGCAGCGTCAGGAACCCGGCGGTGGTGCCGCTGGGGTCGAGCTTCCCCAGCCCTTACCTGTTTCCATTCGACAAACTGGGGCGTTTTCTCAGCCAGGCAGCGCGCAAGTTCGACCCGATTTCGACGGTGACTGACTTGCCGCCCGGCAATGAAGAGCTGCGCCGGCAAATTGCCTTGCGCTACCTGTCGCGTGGCGCGGTGGTGCCGACCGACGAAATCGTCATTACCTCGGGGGCGATGGAAGGGCTCAATCTCTGCTTGCAGGCGGTGACTGCGCCGGGCGATCTGATCGCCATCGAATCGCCGACCTTCTACGCCGGTTTGCAGGCCAGCGAGCGGCTAGGCCTGAAAGTCATCGAAATCCCCTCGCACCCGCGTGAAGGCATCAGCCTCCCGGCGCTCGAGGAGGCTTTGCGTCTGCATCCGATCAAAGCCTGTTTGCTCATGCTCAATTTCGCCAATCCAACCGGCGCTTTGGTCTCGGATGAGCGCAAGAAAAGCCTGATCGATTTGCTGCGCCGGCATGAGGTGCCGTTGATTGAGGATGATGTTTATGGCGAGCTGTATTTCGCCGCGCAAGCGCCCATGTGCAGCAAGTCAGAGGCCAGTAACGAGCATGTCATGCACGTTTCGTCCTTCTCCAAATGCCTCGCTCCCGGCTACCGCCTGGGCTGGGTGGCCGCCGGGCGCTATGCCGAAAAAATCATCAGGCTCAAGTTGTCGACCACGCTCGCCACCACGGTGCCGGTGCAGATAGCCATCGCCGAATACCTCAAGCAGGGCGGCTATGACCACCATCTGCGTCGCCTTCGGCAGCAATTGGCGGTGCAGGAATCGGTGCTGATCGACGCGGTTGAGCGCCATTTCCCGGCGCAAGCCAAACTGGCGCGTCCAGCCGGCGGCTATTTCATGTGGATCGAGTTCCCGGCGCAAGTCGATGCCTTGAAGCTGCACAAAATGGCCCTCGATCAAGGCATCAGCCTCGCCCCCGGCCCAATATTCTCGGCCAAGCGCGAGTTCGCCAATTGCATTCGCCTCAACTACGGCTATCCCGATTCGGCCCGGCAGCAGGAAGCGATTGCCACGCTGGGGCGGTTGATTGCTGCTCAGTTGTAAAGTCTTTTCAATGCTTTGCATTAGCCGCCGATGTGGATGAATTGGAGTTCTTGGGCCTCCTGCGACTTTTTCTTAACTTGCTTTCTTCAGATCAATACCACCCCGAAGAAGAAAGTCTCTCAGCAGATTGGAAGCTTTGATATTGACCCGGAACATCGGGAGCGATTTACCTTCCAAGCCTTCAAAATAGGCCTTGGCCTTTTGTTGATCCACTGTTTCCCGTAGATCATCAAATCGACCATATTCATTGTGGTTGGCCTCTGTGACATGGGTGTTCATCAGAGCGATCAGCTTCGCTTGGTCCAGACCTAGATAAGAGACGATGGTCGCAATTTCTTTGTTCTTGGCCTGCGTTTTGTAGTCTGTCAGGTAATCGCGGAAAGTGCGGCTGGGGTCAATCTGCATATCGCCACGCTGGATGTCGTGAAGAAAGATTTCGGCGATTTTTTGGTCTTCCTGGGAGAGCGATGTAAAGGAACGGTGTAAATCAGCCAAGGTGGTTTCCTTGGCCTGCTCATCACCGCTTTGCAGGACTTTGAGATATTTCTCAAAGCGCGAGTTCATGTAGTCGGCGTCGATCTTGCCGGTGTCGATTTCGGTGATGTGGCTATCAATCTCGAAAGGAATGCTCTCGCCGCCACCACCGCCACCCACGCCAAGCTCTTTGTAGCGCTGGAGGAGCGTCAGATATTGATGGTGGCTTATGGTGAGCTGAATTAGCGCATTAGGGTCGTCGGCGGACGCATAAACCGATTTCTCCCACGTAAAGCCTTGGATCTTCGCGGCCTCCAGTATGGCGCTGAATTGGTTGAACTGCTTGGCAAAAGCCGCGCGCGCCGTGAGGTCGTCCGGTAGTTTTATGAAATCCGTAATACCCGCAGCGCTAAAAATGGTGGTGATTTCGGCAAAGCTTGCATTCATCCTCTCCAGGTTCATCGGCAAGCGATCCGCGAAGAGGCCAATCGGTTTGTCGCCGGAATACAGCTTTACTGCGGCAGCGACGTTGCGCTTCATCGTGTGCGGCTTGCGGTAGTAGCGGATGGTGCCAAAAGGCTTGTCCGGCCCGAACAGGCGGTTGGCGCGCGAGAACGCCTGAATGATATTTTCAAACTCCAACAGCTTGTCGAGGTAGAGCGTGTTCACCCATTTCGAGTCGAAGCCGGTAAGCATCTGGTTCACCACGATCAACAGATCGAGCCGCTTCTCCGGCTCGGCCTCGATACGAACGTAGGGCGCTTTGTGGGCGAGACGAGCGGCGAGGTCTTTCTTAAAGTTCGCATGCGTGCCTAGGTCGAAATTCTGCCCGTAGGCGGTAATTGTCAAACTAGTTGTCGCCTAAAGTTTTGCATTTAGGCTGCTTTTTTGAGCTCTGAAGCCACCTCCCTTTGATCCGGTTTTTTGTCGGTCTGGGGATTGGGATTCAAATGAACCACACC
>JAQTZQ010000237.1 GCA_028687645.1 Rhodocyclaceae bacterium | reverse complement strand
AGTGATGATCGTTGATATGAAGAATGGTCAGCTCGGTAGTTTCCGGCGCCGCCGCTACGGCAGAGTCTTCTGAATCGGAATCGAAGCACCCGGTCAGCAAGGAGGTAAGCAGCAAGGCGCCGACCAAGGGACGATATTGAGTGGGTTTCATGATCAGTTTTTTCTCAAAAAAACTTCACTCTAGCCATGCAATATTTCAATCTGATTGCTATTGTCTGAGCTATCCAAGCAAGCGCGATGCACTGCAAAATCGTGGGCAGCAGCGAGATTAAGTCGCCTTGACGCATAGCTATTGAAAAACAATCGCTCGGGCAGCACCCAGTCCCACTTCTCGGGCGTGCCGACTGAGTGCCGTTTGAGAAGCTCCGCAGTCGCCGGCAGCGGCGCCGCTGCAATGTCGGCCAAGGCATCTCCCACCCGGCTTGCCGATGTACCGTAGATTTTCAGGCAAACACCAGCATTTTCAGCCGTCAGCCCCTGCGCCCGCAGCAGCCAAACCAGCGCGTCCTGCGTTGCATCTCCGCGCCAGGTGAACAGATACGCAGTACGTTCATCCATAATCAAATCGGTTTCGGCCAAACCTTGAACCGCATAATGGCTTCGCGCCTTGGCCAGCACCTCCCCCGCTTTGGCATCTAGCCACACCGGCACATCGGTTTCTCTCAGCAAAGCGCGCATTTCCTCGCGCACCCGATCATGCACCGGCAAACCTGCACCGCCTGTTTTGGGCAATTGGCCGGCGCTGGCAGCGATCAGATCGACACGCCGTTTGTCGTGGTCAATCGCAATAATCAACCAGCGACGCCCGGCAAAAATCAGCGCATCGCCAATATCCTGTGAGCGCTTGAGCGGCAAAGTGCCCAACTCCTTACCCAGATGAAGCAAGCGATACTCGCGCGTATCCTGAAAAGCCGCAAAAAATGTGAAGTGATTCACCCGCTTTTCGCCCAAAGCACCATGCAGCAACAGGCGATTGGCATCCTGCATGATCAGATCGTTGGCCACCAAGCTACGCAGCAACTCGATGAAATCAGCCTCGCTAACACCCGTAAATGGCCCGCCCAGACAAAGCGTCCGGTAAGCCTCTGCCGCCGTCACGCCGCAACGCTCACCAATCAGGCTCAAGACCTGCTGCACCAAAGTTGAGTAATGCAAGGCTCCAGACGGTGGCGGCTCATACCACTTGGCCAGAAAAAGGCGAATCACCGCAATCGATTGCAGAAAATCCGTGTGCAACCCCTGCAAACAACCGGGATTGTCACCGGGTGCATCCGTCACGCAATACTGCCAAAGCTCCGCCTTTTCCCCCCCGCGCCGCCCTGCCCGGCCTATCCGTTGGCACAGGCTAGCCACGCTTTCCGGCGCACCAATTTGAACCACCCCGCGAATGCTGCCAATATCAATCCCCATCTCCAGCGTGCTGGTACAAATCGCACTCACCGGCAGATGCCCCCGCTTCAGTTCAGACTCAGTGCTTTCCCGCTCCAACTTACCCAAACGCCCATGGTGCGGAAAAAAGCTGACCGGCAAACCCGCCCGTTCGCAATGACGACGCAATGCATCAGCGTAGAACTCAACCATGCCCGTGCTGTTGGGAAAAATCAGATAATTCGCCGCCCCCAAACTATTGAACAACGCCGCTGCAACAGCCGCATGTGCCGGATCGCCAACTGCACTCCAGCCTTCACGCAGAACCGCCTTCACCACCAGCTGCAAAGGCTTTTTCTCAGCAGCGCTGACAATCAGGCAAACCGCCTCACCCTCACCTGGCCGCAAAAAATCCGCAGCCAGCCCCATATCGCCCAAGGTCGCCGACAACCCAACCCGCTGCACACGCCGCACCAGCGCGCACTCCAGCCGATGTAACAAAGACTGCAACTGCCGCCCGCGCTCACCGCCAATAAAAGCATGCAGCTCATCAACCACCACCGCCAACAAAGCACCAAACATCTGCTTGAGCTGAGTCCCGCAACGGAAAAGCAAAGACTCCAATGACTCCGGCGTAATCAGCACCAACCCACGCGGCGCAACCAGAAAGCGCTTGCGCGACGTCTCGCCAATATCGCCATGCCAAGGATAAACGGGGATATCCATGCGCTCGCAAATCAGGCTCAAACGCTCAAACTGGTCATTGATCAGCGCCTTCATCGGCGCCACATAAAGCACAACGCCTTGCCCATCAGCCTGCCAAAGCCGAGTCAGCAGCGGTAAAAAAGCCGCCTCGGTTTTGCCGGAAGCCGTTGCGGCAGCAATCACCACATCTTGCCGACCCTCCAGAATAATCGGCAAAGCCTCGGCCTGTGCAGCGCGCAAGCCAGACCAACCTTGATCCCAAAGCCAGCGTTGCAAAGGCGGGGCGAGACTCTCGAAGTTGGCGGAAGCCTGCTCTATCAAGAAAATTAACCCTCCAAGAAAGGATTGATAATCTTCAAGCGTCCATCGACCAGCAAGCCATGCTGCAAGTCTTCGGAGTACAAAATTTCACAGTGACTCTCAAGCGCCGCAGCCACGATCAAGCTATCCCAGAAACTCAACAGATAACGCTGCCGCAACAAATGCGCACTGCGATGCAGACGAAAATGCGGCGCCACCACATTACAGCGCCCGTAAAAACTCTCCACCACAGGAAACAACCGCGCCTCGTCCAACTTTGCCTTTCTCAGCAAATTGAAAGAAACCTCCGCTATCACCTGCTCACTAATCGTCCGCCGCAAAGGTGCATTGATCAAACTTTGCGCTTGCTGATGGCGCTTCTCTTCGCCCGGACGCAGCACCAAAGCGTAAAGCCAGATGTTGGAATCAACGAACGATCTATCGCTCATGCGCCGCATCCCGTGAAAGCGGCGCAAAATCGGCAACCAGCAAAGGCGAGGCGCAAAGCTCTGAAATCGCATCACGAACGCTACTGTCAGAATTGGCTGCAGGCATCCCCTCAAACATCACAACCACCCGAACCGCCATACCTGAAGCAAGAAAACTCGCATCAGGGAGCGGGATCGATGCATTCTGAACAACCGAATCGAACTCAATAGCTTGCATGGTTTTCTCCAAAGGGTGTTAAGCCTGAGATGAAATCAATAAATTCATACACTGCGTAGATATGACGTTTATGTCCACTTCAATAACGCCACAAAACTGTTTTAAAAGACGTCATTCCGGGCCTGACCCGGAATCCAGTCTTCACCTTCATCGACAAAAACGACCGACAAGCTCAGTCACGCCAAAACCTCCCAATGACCACCCTTGGCGGCCCCAATGCGGCGTAGATGTCCCTCATTCTGCAGTTTCTGCATATTTCTTTCGACCGAACGCTCAGCAATGCCAAGTAAGGTAGCAAGTTCAGGAATGGTAATTCGGGCATTTTCTCGAACCGCCGCCAGAATTTTCCCCGACGTTTTCCCCGACGTTTTCCCCGACGTTTTCCCCGACGTTTTCCCCGACGTTTTCCCCGACGTTTTCCCCGACGTTTTCTCTACGACAAGATTCACATCAACCTCGTGGCGGAGCACCGTCGCCGTAAACAAGCAACCCTCATGGTCGCTGGCAAAGTCAATTTCCGGCCATGCCGTCAGCGCCCGGGTAATCCCCGAACCCAGCCCGTGGTACGGTAACAAACCCTTCGCCACATACGAAACCAGAATCGGGTTGCGGATATTTGAGTTCCCTGCCCGGATTTTTTCCACGGTCAGGTTATTGGGCAAATGCCCCGGGCTGATAATCTCGATGCGATTATCAAAAATAAAAATCCGGATCGGCGCACTCACCAGATAATCACGATGCACCAAGGCATTCACCAGCAGCTCCTCAAAAACCGCCTCCGGAATCTCCGGCATCCCCGGCGAATTGACCCCGCGCCCAGCCTGCACCTTGTGCAGATTACGCAGCACAAAGGCCAGTGCATCGTCAAAAATCTTGCGCAATGGGCCAGCAAAATCTTCGGTATCCAGATACTCGCTGGCGTGGATGACATTGCCCGGGTAACGGATCGCCTTCACCACAAATTGAGGCTTGATCCACTCCGGCTGCTCGGCAAACAACAGCACACCCGCCAGATTCAGTTTGCCATCGTCGGTCGCCAAATTCATATTCTGCAAAAGGCGCAGGCGCTCTTCCGCTAACTCAGGGAACTCCCGCTTATACACATCGCGCAGAAAATCGCGGAAACGCAACTTGTCCAACGCCTCGATCCCGGCCTTGGTCGGCAGTTCGTCAGCGTGGAACTGATCCGAAATTTGGAACAAACGGCGCAACTCCTCCTTGGAATTGACCCGTCGCTTATCCGCGCCACACTTGAGCCAGATCACCCCGTTCTTGTCAAAATAAGGCTTGTCGAGACCCGCCGGAACGCGAAGCACGATAACAATCTGCCCCGACTCAAGCACCACGTTTTCGGTCAATACACTGAGCGGGCTTCGTACCAACTGGCTAGCCGCATTGCTAATCAACTGATTAATACGGCTTACATCCTCACGCGCCAAACCTGGCAAAACACCATCGTCCGCAACACCGATAAAGATCGTGCCCCCCGCTGAATTGGCAAAAGCCGCCATTTCAGCAGCCAGCGATTCAGCGTTGCGGATATCAACCTTGAACTGGCGGCCACTGTCTTCGCCAAGGACGATCTGAGTAGAGATATCTTGATTAGTCATCAATTGGTATTGGCCACTGTCGGCACCTCAAGTTTAGGCGCGCAAAATAAATAGACGCCAAAATCACCACCCCAGCCTTTTTGTCCAGCGTTCAAGTCATGGCTCCTTAAGGTCAACTTCAAAATTTGCCCCAAAATGCCGGTTGACCGTCAGCTTGGTATCAACAAAGGACTTATCTCTCATAGCGAGTCCAACATCAAGCAACTGAGCGCCGACGCTAATTATCCTAGAAACCGCAGTTACCCACTTGAAATTCGTCGCCAACCCAAGCAGGATAAGCATTTAACGGCGATTTCAGGAGTCACCCAATGGGTGAAGCAAAACGCAGAGACATCAATCGCAAAGAATCC
>JAQTZQ010000060.1 GCA_028687645.1 Rhodocyclaceae bacterium | reverse complement strand
TCATCGGCCCGCGCCTCAACGCCGCTGGGCGGCTAGCCGACATGCGCCTCGGCGTTGAATGCCTGCTCACCGACGACCCGGCACGCGCCCTGCAAATCGCCCAGGAACTCGACACGCTCAACCGCACCCGCCGCGAAATCGAATCCGGCATGCAGGAACAAGCCCTGATCCTGCTCGAATCGCTCGATTTCAATGAAGCCGCGCCCGGTATTGCCCTCTTTGACGAAAGCTGGCACGAAGGCGTCGTCGGCATCCTCGCCTCACGCATCAAGGAAAAACTCCACCGCCCAGTTTTCGCCTTTGCCCCCAGCGAAGGCGGCATCATCAAAGGCTCCGGCCGCTCCATCCCCGGCCTGCACCTGCGCGACGCGCTCGACCTCGTCGCCAAACGCGCCCCCGATTTACTGGTTCGCTTCGGCGGCCACGCCATGGCGGCAGGTGTTACGGTCAACGCCGAAAACTTCGAGAAATTTCGTGAACTCTTCGCCCAGGTCGCAGGCGAACTGATCGCCCCCGCCGACCTCACCCGCACCCTGGAAACCGACGGCCCGCTCGAAGGCGGCTACATCTCCCTCGAAACCGCCCGCCTGCTGGAAAATGAAGTCTGGGGCCAGGGCTTCCCCGCCCCACTCTTCCTCGACGAATTCGAGGTTGAACAGCAACGCATCCTCAAAGAAAAACACCTCAAGCTCAAACTGCGCAAAGGCAACACGCGCATTGAGGCGATTCAATTCAACTTCAGCACCCAACCCGGCAACAAAACCCGCGCCGCGTTTCGGCTGGCGATTAATGAATATATGGGGGTTGAGAGTCCGCAGTTGATGGTTGAGTATTTGGAGTGAAGCTGGCGACATGCAGCCATTCATTACCTTGGGGGTATTGTGCGAGGATGTGGGGTCATACCATCGCCGAGATGGATGAAGGAATCCGGATGATTTCGATGCAAAAGACAGAACGAAATGAGCAAGAAATCTATTGCGGCAACCCCTAGCGAGGATGCCTCAATCAGTCAGGTTGATATCGACAGCGGCAAATTGGTGTTACGTCAGCGTATCGAGGGGCGGGTTATACAGCCCAAAAAACGCGTCACTCTTTATCTTGACGCCGCCTTGGTCGAAGGTTTCAAGGGGATGGCCAGCGCAGACATCAAGCGCTAAGTAACAATCCCCCGGCAAAGCCGGGGGCCTTCATTTTGTGAGCCACTCCAAGCGGCTAGCTATTGACCGCGATTTAGCTGACCTAGTCTCTTAACGAGATCCTCCATTGCCTTGCAGATTTCCTCACCGCCATCCAGCACTTCAAGCAAGTCCTCACTGAAATTAGTAATCAAATGAGTGAGTGAATTCTCATCACCATTTGATAGTTCGACATGTGCCAAAACGCGTGAAAGATTCTGCTCCAACATCATCAGTAATTCAGCACAACTAGCCCTGTCGCGCAAATAGGCTCCTCGAACATGATTGCTTGAAGCGGCCAGTCGATCAATGGCGTCCAATATTCCAGCCTGGTTGTGGCGGTTGATCTCTTGAATCTCTATCGCATTAAGGCGGGAATCCGCACATTCGGCTGCTATGCAGAGGTGGTCACGAAGGCGACCGCAAAATTCTGCATCATGAACCGGCATGTTGCTAATCAACATGGTCAGGCGATTAAAGTTATGAACGCTACGATTGCGAAACTCGAAGATACGTCCCATACCACGCACATGTTCAAGTACCGAGGTTTCAAGTGGCAGATTTGCCCCTCGAGCGCTGACAGTAAGCACCTGCTGCAAAACGCGGGTCTGAACAACACCATCAAGCCGAAAGCGTTTGAGCATTTCCAGCAATCCGTCAGCAATATCCTGGCTGGTTTCATAAGAAATCAATTCACGGATAAAGCGAACAAGAATTGCATACTCATCCATATTCGCCATTACCAATGATGAAAGCATTTCGCTATCATCCAGTTGGCGCGCTAGTGCAAAACGCTCCTTAACGATCTGCTGCGCCGCCTGACACTTACGCAGCAGTTCTTCCGGCTGAAAAGGTTTGACAATGAAGTCCTCGCCACCGGCCTCGTAACCTTTAAGTCTTGCCTCAAGGCTCTCCTGGCTTGAAACAAAGGTCACTGGAATATGTTTGAGCGCAAAGTCATCCTTGATCTGCCGACAAAAAACAAGCCCATTCACATCAGGCATTTTTACGTCTAGCAAAAACATGTCAGGCTTTACTGCGCTTAGCCGGCCTTGACACACCTCGACGCTTTCGAAAGTTTCAACTTGGCAGTAGTGCTCAAGGATGCCCTGAATGATGATCAGAATGTAGGGATCATCGTCAACGACAAATACAAGAAATGGTTCGTTCATGATTTTTATCTTGCCAAATAGATTTTATTCAAAATTATCTGTGAATTTTTCCGCAATACGCTTGAACTCATCGACATCATCCAAAAAGCAATCAACAATCAGCGGATCAAAATGACTGCCGCTGCTTTTACGGATAATTTCAACCGCCGCCTCATGGGACATTGCAGATTTGTACACCCGCTTGCTAATCAATGCATCATAGACATCAGCGACGGCCATCAAGCGCGCCGAGAGCGGTATTGCCTCGCCAATTAGCCCCTCTGGATAACCGCTGCCATCCCATTTCTCGTGGTGCGAGTAAGCGATTTCCTTGGCGACGGCGAGAAACGACCTCCCCGATCCCATACGCATTTCAGCAGCATGGATGGCATCACGCCCAATGGCTGGATGGCGCTGCATCTCTTTAAAATCTTCTGGAGTTAATTTACCCGGCTTGAGCAAAATATAGTCAGGAATCCCCACCTTACCCAAATCATGAAGCGGTGCCGATTTCCAGATGATTGCCCACTGATCATAGGTCATGCTCTCCTTGAAGCGTGGCAACAGAGCAAGTTTTTTTGCCATAAATTTAACGTAAGCCCTGGTACGGTGGATATGGCTTCCAGTTTCGTTGTCTCGCGTTTCGGCAATTGACCCCAAGGCAACAATTAAAAAATCCTGGCTGCGTTGTAGTTCCAGCGTGCGCGCATGAAGATCGGCGGTACGTTGGCAGACCAATGCTTCAAGGTTTGCATTTTGGTCGCGCAGCAAGTCTCCCACCTCGCGCAAACGTAACTGGGTTTTTACGCGGGCAAGCACGATTGATGGCTTCACCGGCTTGCCGACAAAATCAGCCGCACCCAGTTCAAGCCCAAGCGTTATGTCATCCTCGTCCGCATTACTCGATAGAAACACAACAGGAATTACTGTTGTCAATGGATCTTGCTTGAGCGCAACACAAATATCGTACCCATTCATGTCAGGTAGTTTGACGTCGAGCAAAATAAGATCAGGGAGCGGTTGCAAGCGTGCTCTTTCCAAAGCCGTCTGGCCTTGGGTGGCAATACGTATCTGATAATGAGGCCGCAAACATTCTTTGAGGACACCTAATACGGCCGGATCGTCATCGACCAGCAGAATTAATTTTTCCATGGACACCCCGCCATCCTCCTCATTTGTCATCTGAAAATAACTTGCTGGCAGCAGCAAAATCAAATTTCTGGATCAAACTGCGCGCTTGCTGCAAGCGCGGTACCCAAGAAGTACCTTCAAACATATCGAGACAATCTGCAACGAACGTGTCGCAGTCACCATCCCCTGCCTCCAAGCTGATGATCAACCGTTTTATTGGATCAGGTAGCGGACCAACGGGTAACTTTTCAACCGGTGCCTCGATCGCCTTCGGCGTTGTTGGGCATGCCCCAAGCCCATCCTCAATCACCGAGCAGATACTGAACATATCTTGTTTCAGAGCAACTAAAAGCTCATCAGTCGGGGTCGCGCTCTCAATCGCACTCTCAAGTTCGCCCGCAATGCGGCTCATGGTTTTCATGCCCAATATGCCAGCCCGACCACGCAACATGTGGGCTGCCATATTGGCTGAGGCTGAGTCCCCCAGCTCCAGTGCCTGATAGATTTTGCTTAAAGTAGCTGGCCCTTCACTGACAAACTCACTCAACCAGTGACGATAGCGGGCCTCGTTGCCAAGCAAAAGTGAGAGCCCCACCTTGGTATCGATACCCTCAAGAACAGGAAATCCGACATCTGATTTTGGCTCGGCAGAACCGGAAATGGCTTGACATTGTTTGGCTTGAGGAATCCATTTTTCGAGCACACAGAAAAAGGCTTCTTCATCAAATGGCTTGCCGATATGCCCACTCATACCGGCTGCCTGCCCCAAATTACGCTCATGCAACATCGTATTTGCCGTCATGGCGATCACCGGCAAATCAATAAAGCGCTCGATCTGGCGAATCTGACGGGTGGCACTCAGACCATCCAAAACAGGCATCTGAATATCCATCAACACCAGATCAAAATTTTCACGCGCTGACTGCAAAATACTCATTGCCTCCTCACCGTTACAGGCCAACACTGGCTTAATACCCACCAGAGCCAGCATGCCTTGCACTACCTCACGGTTAAGCTGTTGGTCATCCACCACCAGCACCCGCGCATCTCGATAGGCAATTTTTTTCGGTAGATTGGCCGGTAATCGCTCCTCTGCCAGCGACTCATGGGGTGCCTTGTGTAGCCATAATTTAACCAGGAAAGTACTACCCCGGCCTTTGCTACTAACCACACCTATCTCTCCGCCCATTGCTTCAGCCAACTGCTTGCAGATCGAGAGCCCAAGGCCTGTTCCGCCAAACTGATGAGAAACAAAGACTCCTGCCTGAGAAAACGGCTTGAAGAGATAGCCAATCTCCTCCTCGCTAAGGCCAATACCCGTATCTTCAACCGAAATATCGAGTCCCACTCTCTGAGCGTCACGAGTGAGTTGCTTGATACGTAGTGCAACATGACCGAATTGAGTAAATTTGACCGCATTACTCAACAGATTCAGAAAAATTTGCTCAACCCTTAAAGCATCACCAAGCAGCACATCGGGAATCTCTTCAGCAACCTGTTCAATGAGTGCCAGTCCCTTTTTTTCTGCCTCAAAGCTAAGCACCGACAGGCTGCGCTGGACCAGCTTGCGCAAACTGAAGGGTTTGTTTTCAAATTCCAGATGCCCGGAAGTAATTTTGGAAAGATCCAGCAGGTCATCAATGATGCCAGCCAAGGTCTTGCCGGCACTACTGACCTTATCCAAGTAATCGCGTTGCTTGTCATTCGTGCAAAGAGGGCGCGCAAGGCTGGAAAATCCAATCACTGCACTCAGAGGTGTGCGCAGTTCATGCGTCACATTGGCAAAAAAGGCATCTTTTGATTGATCTGCGATCTTGGCTGCCTCAAGTGCGTCATTTAGTGCCGTTTCCGCCTGCTTGCGTTGGGTGATATCGCGCAAAAAAACCAGCAATTGCCCACCTGCCGCATCGCGATAGGTGGCACTTATTTCAACATCCCAAATCGATCCATCTTTACGCCTATGCTGAGTCTCGAACTGGTCACTGCCTGCGCTCATCACTCGTCGGATGTGCCAGTCGATTTTGCCTGGCGCGGTAATGGCATCCAATACGGAAATGTGCATCCCGAGCAATTCCTCACGGCTATAACCAGATAGCTGACAATAGGTTGAATTGACATCGAACAATACGCCACTCGCATCAAGCTGCCAGAAGCCATCTTTTGTCGTCTTGAGTATGCCGCGCAAGGTTTCATGGCTATCACGAACAGCCATCTCAGCGCGCTTGCTCTCAGTAATATTGGTATGAGTAATCACGACACCCGGGGTATCTTGACCAAACCGAGTGGCAGAAAGTGAAAACCATCGTTCCTCATTAGGCGAGTGACAGGGATAATCCACTCGAAAACTGGGTAATCGTCCATCAAGCACCTGACTGATTCCGTGATAAGCCTCAAGCGCACCCTCCTCAGGCTCGATCCCGGCGCAAGGCTGGCAGACATCAAGGTAGCGAACCCCGATATGAAGATTTTTGTCTGCCATGGCCCCGTTCTCAAACGAAAAACGTCGCCAAGCCTCATTCACGGCAATAATGATCCCATTGCTATCGAGTACAGCAATTTGCGCAGGCATTGAGTCAAGGATTGCATTCTTAAATGCATCGCTTTTCTGTAACGCTATTTCTGCGCCTCTATCGACCAACAACATCAGTGATCGACCAACATCCTCAGACTCATCTTCCAGATGAACGATGTAAACATCGCAAAGGAGAATCCATTCATCACTGAATCTCAAGCGAACCAATTCAATAATTTGTGGCGCCCGGCATCCCCGTTCACCCAGCACCAGGCAGGTTTTACGACAGCTATCGCCATCAAACAAATTCAAAATGGCTTTTTGTTGAGCTGACCCGTATCCCCCGCTTTCCAGCAAGTCATTGGCAAGAGAATTGGCCTCAACAATAGCGCCTTGGTCATCAACAACAAAGGCTGGCAGCGGCAAGATTTCAAAGAGCTTACGGTATTTTTCTGGTGGTAGAGAATCCCCACCTTGAGCACTACTCAATATCCGGTCTAGCGCCTCTGGTTTTATCTCATTGCCACGCAAGCTGGTGAAGTCAATCTGTTTGCGCTGACTCATTTTTCAGTCTCCAGAATATTGATATTCCAATTTTTCCAAGCGCGGTCACCCGTAAACATGAGTTGAAGGCGCTCACGATCAAAATTTATTTTGGCTACCACAATTAAAAGCAACTCTGTAACAACGTAGCGCAGACTGAATTGAACGTGGTGAATACGCTCTTCCATCCGGAGAATGCCGTTGGACATCGTGCTTACAACCCTACTTCGTCAGCAATACGGACCAAGTCAACAGTGCCGCCAGCACCAATTTTTTCTAGGGCGCGCTGGCGATGGAGCTTGACGGTACGTAAGGCAATATTCAATTTAGCGGCAATTTCGGGGTTGGTCTGCCCCGCAGCCACACGCCGCGCGATATCGCGTTCCCTCTCTGTGAGCATCGCAATACGGGCGGCAAGAACATCCCGGCGAATTTGCGCCTGTTGGCATTCGGAACTACAGGCTAAAGCACGATTAATGGACGCAAGCAAAACATCAACATCAATCGGCTTGATCAAAAAATCAATCGCCCCGGCGCGAAAAGCGCTCACTGCCTCCTGAGCTCCACTGTCACCACTCATAAAAAGCAAAGGGGTATCACCCAGCGAGGCAAGTCGACGTTGTAGCTCCAAACCACTGAGCCCTGGCATTTTGATATCGCACAAAACACAACAAGGGCCGGGAAAACTAGGCGATGGGAAATTCAAGATATCCAAATAGGCAAGTGCCGAGGTGTAAGTTTCACAGGCATAGCCCTCCAGCTCGAACAGGGCTGCAAGAGCGGCAAGAATCTGGACATCATCGTCAATTACGATTACCCGACCGCGAGCACAGCGTGCAGCGAGTTTTTCGTCGCTAACGGAGATTGCCTGGCGAGAATTGCGCAGAACGCTCATCGCATTCCTCCATCAGGCAGAATCGGCAACCTGAGCTCGACGACAGTACCGCGCGTGGTGGCATTTACGATGTTGAGAGTACCGCCATGCTGAGTGGCGATAGCACGAGAGATCGACACGCCCATGCCGAGACCAGAGGGTTTGGTGCTAAAAAAGGGGGTACCTACCTGAGCAAGTAACTCGGGCGTAAGGCCGGGACCGCTATCCTCAAGGCGTAGAACCGCCCATTGATCAATCTGGGTGAGCGAAAAACGGATTTCGCGATGCGCCACCTGTTTAACTGCTTCAATAGCATTACGCAGCACATTCAAGACGATCTGCGATAGCTGAATCGGGTCACCACTGACTCGCAGCGGCCTAAAGGTCTCAGGAAGGATGATGCGAATTTGCTCGCTTCGCACTTTATCAGCAACCAGTTCACTGACTTCGCGTACGATCTGATGCAGATCGATCGGTTCTCTGAGCACGGTCGACGGGCGGATGAATCCGCGAATACGCTCAATGATTTGGTTGGCGCGCTGCGTATTCAAAATAATTTTATCGAGAAACTCAGTGTGTTGTTCTTCGCTATATCGCCCAGCCTGCAAGCCTCGGCGTGCTACCTGCGCATTTGTTAGAACGGCGGTAAGTGGCTGATTGAGTTCGTGGCCAAGTGAGGCCGACATTTCACCAAGACTGCGCTGGCGGTCAAGCTGCGCTATCTGCTCCCCCAGACGGCGACTTTCCTCATCGCGCGCTCGATCTGCAGCAGCCTTTAGCTCACGTCCCATTAAGCGGTCGAGATGCAGACCAACGTAACCGACATGACCAACAACAACGGCAAGCAACATTACCGACGCAAGTAGCTGCGAACTAATTCCTTCATTGATCACACCGACATTGCCATTGAAATCAATCAGGCTCCAGACGCGATACAGCATGGCGAACGCAACCAGAACATAGACCCTGCCAATCCATTTTGCACTGGGGCTTTGTTGATCCAAGCCTATCTGCCTAGCAAGCATAGCCATGTGAAAAATTAAAGCAGCCCCCACCAGGAAAGTAAATTGGCCACGTAACGTTGGCAGAGCAAGCACGAAGTGCAGAATATGAAAAATCACCATAATGATGATCAAAGCCAGCACCAACCATCGGGTTTTCCAGGCAATGCCCAGTTCTATTCGCAATGACTGTATTCGGAGCAGATTGGAGGAGTGAAACAAAAACGTCGCGACGCTAAATAATATTTTTTCTTTCAAAGTACCTTGCATGGCAGTCAGTATCGCTGCCATACCCATCAGCAGCCCACCCAAACACCACATTGCTACCGGCTGTGAGCGTTGCTCTGTCAGCACTATCCAAGCGATGACTGGTAACAACACGTAGAGCAATCCGATAATCAGAAAGGCTGTCGGGAGATGAAAATTGATCATTTGTCGTATCGAACCCGATCAGCAGGGCAAGGGGAACAGTGCATCTTCGAGTACATCAAGATCAAAAGGCTTTTTAAGACAACAAACACCTGGCGGAGGGCAGCCAAAGAGCGACCATTCCTCATCATGCAAGGCTGTGATGATCACGATCGGTAGTTTTGGCGCCATCCGGCGCAATGATTTGGCTAACTCAAAGCCGGTAGCACCAGGTAAATTGAGATCCAGCACCGCGCTAACCAGTGGGAGAGCAAGCAAATTGCTGTCAGCACTCGGAAGTGCCAGAACGCCATTCTCCAAGTGAATTCCATGCAACAGGCTTTCGGCAGAAATATGGTGCGCCGCCTCCAGCCCATGGAGTTCAAGCCACCTGCCCAAGGCCCACGAAACATGAGGGTCGTCATCAACAATGGCAACAATGCCACGCGGCCTGGCAGCGCTTTCCAAAAACCGAGATTCGGCTAATTCAGCACAGGAATCCATGAAAGTACCTTCTCGCTATTTAATGCGGCAAGATAGTAAAGGTTTGCTACCCGAAAACAATTGCACCAAAGGGCAATTACTTACAGCCCGTAAGGTTTTTAAGGCAACCACCCAGTGTCATTTTGCATAGCGCTCGTTTGACTTTGAGCAAATTATTTGCCGCTCTGAGCACTTGCGTCCTGCGCACTTTTCATACATTCCGAATCAAGCAACCAAGCTCAAGTGCCATTTTTTGGCGAGCCATCAAGGATTAAGCTCGCGCCTGCAACTGCTTTTCACCTGGCAACTGCAAGCCGATCAACATCTTGGGATCCTTGGCAGCGCTTGCAACGGTTTTGAGATGGTTGAGACCCGCTATTTTGAGGTCAAGTTCCAACATTTTCGCCCCCTCCAAAAGGGTGATTTTGCCCGTCGCTCCAGCGGTTGCCCAGAAAAGCAATCCATGAGGAATTGAAATACCAGAAGGCAGCATGGGCTTTTTAGGCCATTTTTAAGACTGTTACGGTCAACGTCCAAAATACTGGGAAATTTGACCGCTCAATATTCAGCGCATGATGCTTTGCCAGTTTGTCATGCAACCTGCGCGTGCCGGATGCTAACCGTTGGCCGATGCGGTTCAGCCTGCCACAAATCATAGGCCAGCTGCCCTTTCAGCCAGTTTTCCGCTGTCGGCCCATCCAGCCATGACTCCAGGCGCAGGGCAAGATCTATGCTGACCCCGGCCTTGCCATTGAGCACACGCGATAGTGTTACCCGGTTAATGCCAAGCTCTTCAGCGGCCTGGGTGACCGTCAGGCCCAGCGCCGGCAAAACATCGTCGCGCAAGGTTTCGCCGGGGTGTGGCGGATTGAACATTCGTCCCATACGATTCTCCTAGTGGTAGTCCTGATAATCGACCAGGATGGCGTCTTCGCCTTCAAACGTGAAAGTCATGCGCCAGTTGCCGTTGACCGTAACCGACCAGTGATCGGCCAGTTCGCCAGCCAGTGGATGCAATTTCCAGCCCGGCATGTTCATTTCCCTGGCCGACCGAACGTCATTCAACTGGCGCAATTGCCGGGCCAGTCGTGCGGCGTGATCCGGGCGGATGCCTGACTTGCTACCGGTCTCGAAAAACAGCTTCAGACCTTTGTGTTTGAAGTGCTTGATCATTGGATGATTGTAGCGCCACACGCTACACGCCACAACCAAAACAATCGATGGTGGCGTCAGAAGCAATAGATAGAAAAGTAGAAAAGCCCGGTTTCCTCGCTAACTCAGGATTTTTAGGCCATTTTTAAGACTGTTACGGTCAACGCCCAAAACGCAGGGAATATTTGGAGGCTCAATATTCATGTGACGGTTTCTACTGTAGTGCTGCCCGTCGGTTTTCTTCGCATCCGTCATTTCGGTTTGCTCGCCAATGGTGGACGCAGAAGATGGAAGAGCTGTTTTACGAACCTGGCCAGCATGCTTTGATTGCAGGGCGCTTGATTCTGACTACATAATTGACGCATGAGCATCAATTCATCAACAGCTCGTTTTGGCTGCGCAAGCGCTGCCAAACGTCATGACCCCATGGCACCCCTCGTCCGGGTGAGTGTTTCAGCGGGCCGTTTTCCTTCGATTGAAGCAATTGTCGCGATTACGGTGCGCGCTTGAATTCGCTGGAGCCAGCCACACTATCCGATCCGTTGTCGGCGTCTGCGATTGATGCGGTTAGCCCCGCCCTGATGCCGGCTCGTCGTACGAGCGCCAATGGCAGGCGGCTCTCTGTTGCGCTGCTGATTTCCCTGCTGGCCCACGTACTGCTGTTGAGCCTGCAATTCGGTAGTCAGGAATTTGGGCTGCCAGGCTTTGTGCTCCCCTGGCAGGATCGACGGGTCGAGGTGCCTGATCTGCGCGCTGTGCTCGCACCGCCACCAGTCTCGAGCACACAACCAGCCATCGCCTCTGACTCATTGCCGTTGCCGCCGGAACTAATCGAACCGATCTTGCCCCCCGGGCCGGCGATCGTGACATTCAAGGCACCAGAGCGGCCTCCCGCCCCCCCAGCTCCGGCAATCAAGCCGCAGAGCAAAGCAATGACGAAGGCGAAGGCCAAACCAAAGCCAAAGACAGCGAGTAACACAAGCCCTGCGAAAGCTGCTGCAGTTGTCCCGGTTGATGCGCCGGCAAATATCCGTGATGAAGTTGTTACTGAGCTAGCTATTCAAACACCTGCTGCGGCACTTGCTGATTTGGCGCCCCCAGCAAAACCATTCCCGACCGTGATCGCCATGGAGCCGCCCGAAGAGACCGAGTTCGTCGTGCCTGCTGCACCGCTGGAGCCAGTAACAACCGACTCAACAAACCCAGAAAATGCTGGAGGGGTTGTACTGACCCAAAACGAGCGAGCGGCGCAGGAGCAAGTTGCCGAGGAAGAAGCAGCGAGAGCGGAGGCCGCGCGGATTGCAGCAGAACACCTTGAGGCCACCCGACAAGCTGCAGCCAGACAGGAGTTAGCCGAGCAGGAGGCTGCCCGCGCTGAGTCTGCTCGATTGGAAGCGGAGCAGCTGGAGAACGCACGGCAACTCGCAGCCAGCCAAGAAGCGGCTCGCCAGGAAGCCGAGCGCACTGAATCGGCACGGATTGAGGCTGAGCGCCAAGAGAGCGTTCGACAAGCAGCAGCCAGGCAGGAGTTAGCCGAGCAGGAGGCGGCCCGCGCTGAGTCTGCTCGATTGGAAGCGGAGCAGCTGGAGAACGCACGGCAACTCGCAACCAGCCAAGAAGCGGCTCGCCAGGAAGCCGAGCGCACTGAATCGGCACGGATTGAGGCTGAGCGCAAAGAGAGCGTTCGACAAGCAGCAGCCAGACAGGACGCCGCTCGTCAGGAGGCGGCGCGTGCAGAATCCGCTCAGCTCGACGCCAAACGCGAGCAGGATGCGAGACGTGATGCGGCACGTCGGGCAATGGGGCGACAACTTGACGAAGAGGCTGCCCGCCGTAAAGCGGCTGAGGAAGCTTTGCCCCGCTCCCCGTCAGCCAGCAACTTGCGCCGGGGCCGGCTGTTCGGGCACACCAACTCCAATGCTGAACTGATCCTGTATGCAGATGCCTGGAGCCGGAAAATCCACTTAAATACGCTGCTTGAGACGATACGTGAAGCACTCAAGCAGCCTCACACTGATCCCATGGTGACGGTGGCCATTCGCAGCGACGGCTCAGTCGAGTCGGTGACCTTTGTGCGCTCCAGCGGTGTTCCTGCCATTGATGATGCGATACGCCACATCGTGCATAGCCAAACCCCTTATCTGCCCTTCCAGCCGGCGCTTGCCCGCGACTTCGATGTGATCGAGATCCGCCGCACCTGGCAATTTGACTCGGCAGTTCGGCTATATTGACGGACAAGCGCAGGTAAGCCCGTGGCTTTGTCTTAGCCCAATAAGTTATTACACCTGAAACCGGGCACACGAAAAAGCCCCGCTGCTAGAACACCACTCTCGCCTGCATTTGGCTGCTGTTTGGCAATTTCACGCTGATCAGCACTTTGGCACCTTTGACGATATTGCCTTTTGCCTCAAGACGATTGTCTCCGGCGGGTTTAAGGTCAAGTTCCAACTTTTTTGCTCCCTCCAGAATGGTGAGTTTGCCCGTCGCCCCAGCGGTTGCCACGGCCTGGCCGTGATTGCTGACATACACAATCAATTGGCCGCTTTTGGAAACCAGCTCGAACTGGGCCACCCCGGCTTCGGCAACAACGCCACCGTATTGTGCCTGCCCGTGCTCGGCGTGTGCTAACACTGTCGGGCTGAACACCGCCAAAGCGAAAACGAGACTTGAAATTGATAGCTGTTTTTTCATGATGTGATCTCCTGGGTTGAATTAAAGTGCTTCATCGCCACTGGCACGTTCCAGTCGCTCAGCCGCTGCGCGACCAAAACGCCAGAACAGGGCGGGGGTTAAAAAAGTGTCGAGCAAGGTGGCGCTGATCAGGCCGGAGAAAATCACCACCGCCACCGGGTAGAGAATTTCCGTTCCCGGTTGCTCGGCTTCAAACAACAGCGGGGATAGCGCAAAGGCGGCCACCAGTGCCGTCATCAAAACCGGCGTCAGGCGTTCCAGCGAGCCGCGAATGATCATCGCCTGATCAAATTTCTCACCCTCAAAGCGCATCAGATTGAGGTAATGGCTGACTTTCAGGATGCCATTGCGGGTCGAGATCCCGGCCAGCGTGATGAAGCCGACCAGTGCCGCGACTGACAGCGGCTGCCCGGAAAGCCAAAGCCCGGCGACGCTACCAACCAGCGCCAACGGCACGTTGGCCATGATCAAGCCGGCCAGCAGCGCCGATTGGTAACGGCTATACAGCACCATGAAAATCAGCGCTGCCGAGCCGAGTGCCAGCAGGGCAATCAGCCGCGCCGCTTCTTCCTGTGCCTTGAACTGCCCGCCCAAGGTAATGAAATAGCCTTCCGGCAAACGGAATTCGCTGGTCACCTGACGAATATCCGCCACCACGTCAGAAAGCGCCCTGCCCTGCGCGTTCACCGAAAGTACGATACGCCGCCGGCCATCGTCGCGGCTGATCTGGTTTGGCCCGTCGGTATCTTCGATGCTAGCCAGGCGCGACAAGGGCACGCGGCCACTCGGCGTTTCAATCAGAATTTGCTTCAAACCATCGAGCGAACGGGCGCTCTCGGGCAAGCGCACGACGAGGTCGAAACGCCGGTTGCCTTCGACGATCTGCGTCACCTTTTCACCATCGACCAGGGTTTGCAGCGCGCGCAGCAACTGGCTGGCTGACAGCCCGTATTGCGTCGCCGCTTCATAGTCGATGCGCACCTTGATCTGCGGTGCCAGTACCTGCTTTTCGATTTCCAGATCGGCGATCCCGGGGATTTCCTGCAAGCGGCCCTGCAACAGGCTGGCCTGAGCGCGCAGGGTGTCGAGGTCTTCACCAAAAATCTTGATCGCGATCTGCGCCCGAACGCCGGAAAGCATGTGGTCGATGCGGTGCGAAATCGGCTGGCCCAGATTGATGCTGGCCGGCAAGTCTTTCAGTTGCCGGCGAATATCGCCATAAACCTGCTCCTTGCTGCGTGACGAAGGCTTCAGCTTGATCTCCAGCTCCGAGACATGAACCCCTTCAGCATGCTCATCAAGTTCGGCACGCCCGGAACGGCGGCCGACGTGTTCGACTTCCGGCACACCGCGCACCCGGTTTTCCGCCTGTGAGGCGACGCGGATCGATTCACCGAGCGTTACACCGGGATTCAGGCGCAAAGTGAGAACGATGGAGCCTTCGTTGAAAGGCGGCAGAAAAGTGGTCGGGAAAAACGGCACCGATGCCGCAGCCACGAGCACCGCACCAGCAGCCAACCCGATCAGTGGTCGCGAATTGACCAGAACCCGCTGCAAACCTGTCTGATAGTGCCGTTTCAGCCAGCTCACCAGCGGCGTGTCAGCGTGACTCAATTGCGCCAGGCGCGGCAGCAGGTAATAAGAAAGCACCGGGGTCACGGTTACCGCCACCAGCATCGAGGCCAGAATGGAGACGATGTAGGCAATCCCGAGCGGCACGAATAGTCTGCCTTCCATGCCAGGCAGCGCAAAGAGCGGGACAAAGACCAGCGCAATGATCAGCGTCGCGTAAACAATCGCCGAACGCACTTCCAGCGAGGCTTTGACGATGATTTCCAGCACCGGGCGCGAGCCGCCGCGCTGCTTTTCCTCGCGCAGGCGACGCAGGACGTTCTCGACATCAACCACTGCGTCATCGACCAGTTCGCCAATCGCAATCGCCAGGCCGCCCAGCGTCATGGTGTTGATCGACAGCCCCATGAATTTGAAAACCAGCACGCTGATCAAAATGGCGAGCGGGATGGCGGTCAGCGAGATGATCGTCGTACGCAGGTTGCCGAGGAAGAAAAAGAGAATGGCGGCAACAAACACCGAGGCCAGCAGCAGCTTGCCCTGCAGATTGTTGATCGACGACTCGATGAAATCCGCCTGACGGAAGGTGACACGCGGCGCCGCCATACCCTTGGGTAGACTGGCTTGCATATCGGCCAGCGCATTTTCCAGGCGCTTTGTCAGGTCGACCGTATCCGCCGTCGGTTGCTTCTGGATGCTCAGGACCACCGCCGGCCCACCGTTGAAACCGGCATCGCCGCGCTTGATGGCGGGGGCAAAAGCCACCGTCGCGACCTGCTTCAACAAGATCGGCTGGCCATCGCGCGCCGTCAGCGCCAGATTTTGCAGGTCTTCAAGGCGCGAAGTTCGGCCTAGATGGCGAATCAAATATTCGCGCCCGTTGAGTTCGAGAAAACCGCCCGAGGTATTGGCCGCGTAGCCGCGCAGCGCGCCTTCGAGCTGATCGAGCGTCATCCCGAGATCAGCCATGCGCCGGGTATCCGGCTGCACCTGGAATTGCCGCACTTCACCACCGATCGGGATCACCTGCGCCACCCCGGCCACTGCCATCAGCCGTGGGCGCAGCACCCAGTCGGCGTATTCGCGCACCTGCATCGGGTCGCTTTGCGCCATATCGACCGGCATGGCGACCAGCATGATCTCACCCATGATCGACGAAATCGGCCCCATACGCGGCGTAATGCCCGGTGGCAGCGCGCTTTCCAGCGTGCCGAGGCGTTCGCTGACCATCTGCCGGGCGCGGTAGATATCGACATCCCAGTCGAAGGCAATATAAACAAACGACAGCCCGGCGCTCGACACCGAACGGATGCCGGAGACACCGGGCAAACCGTTCATCGTTGTTTCGAGCGGGAAAGTGATCAGTTGCTCGACCTCCTCCGGCGCCATGCCGCCGGCTTCGGTCATCAGCGTAACGGTCGGTTTGTTGAGATCGGGAAAGACATCCACCGGCAGCCGCGCTGCCTGAAATGCCCCATAGCCCATCAGCACGACGCTGACGGCCAGCACCAGCAGACGATTCGCCAGGCTGTTTTCGAGTAGCCACTTGAACATGGTCAGCCTCTCAACGAACCTGGGAAATCAGGTTGGCGCCCTGGACCACGACGCGATCCCCTGCCGCCAAACCCTGCGTCACCATGACCCGCACCCCGTCAAAGGGCGTCGTTTGCACCGCGTGCGGCTCAAAGCGTTCCGGCGCGACCTTGACCCAAACCATCACTTCGTTGGCCTGGCTACGACTCAAGGCAGCCATCGGCACCGGCAAGCCCGAAACCTGAGCCTTTAGCTGCACCTGAACCTTGACCGGCAGCCCCAAAGGCAGTGCCAAACCGGCACCGGCCTCATGATTCTCGAACATCAGCGGCAAGGATTGTTCGCGCAAACGCCGGCTGGCCCCGATGAAGTTGAGCGCCACGGATTTGCCGCCCGCCGCCAGCGTTGCCGACGCTACTTGATCCGGCATCAGGACTTCGTAGGCCAGCGCCTCGACATGCAGGCTATCCGGATCAACCAATTCAAAAATCAACTCGCGCGGTTCAACCACCTGCCCGATCACTGCATTGCTCAGGGCAATTACCCCGGAAACCGGCGCGACCAGGGCTTCGCGATTATTCAGCCCGCCGCCAACCGCCGCCATCCGTCCGCTCAGGCTGGCGACCTCGCTTTCTGACGCTTCGATTTCTTTTTTCGGCACGGTATCGGCCAGCTCACGCAAGCGGTTCAAGCGTTTTTCGGCCAGCTGGCGACTGGCCTTAAGTTCTGCCAGCAAGGCATTCTGATTGGACCGCTCGATCTGCCCGGCGGATGGAACGACCCAAGCCAAAACCTGGCCCTTTTTAACCGGCGTTCCCGCGCTCGGCAGGCCATGCGCCCCTGCTGCTTCAAGGCGTCCAGGCATCATCGCCTGCACCCTGCCACCCAAATGCGGGTCCATCACCACTTTGCCGGGCAGCTCGATGACACGCGGTAAATCTTGTTTGGCTATCTTTTCAGTCAGCACCCCCATCTGGCGCTGCGCCGACTTGGGCAGAAAAACCGTTCCATCCGGCTGACGTTGTGGCGTATTGCCGAGATTCGGTTGCTCTTTGGCTTCGTCATGATCGTGGCCTTCGTGCGCCTGAAGTGAAAAACTACAGCTCGCCAGCAAGCAGATGATGAGTGACAGGCGCTTCATGCTTCACCTCCCTTCCGACGTTTGACGAAATACCAGACCGCACCGCCAGCCAGCGCAATCAGCGCGATTGGCAGCAGCCAGCCACCCAATTGCCGCTCACCGGCATCTGTTACGGTCAACGCCGAATTCACCGCAAAATTTGCACTGAGCAAATCACTCTCGTCACCGACAATCAAGGTAAAACTCAGCGGGTAGACACCGGGCTGGGCAAAGCGCGCCAGAAAACCGGCATCGTCGATCAAATAATCCCCCGTTTCCGGGCGAAAACGCGCGATTGCCTTCTTGTCGCCCTGCTCGACCTCTAGGCTTGCCGCCAAAACTGGGGCATTCGATTTGTTACGGTCAACGAAGAAAATGAAGGTTTTTTCTTCCAAACGACCAACGATTTCAAAATCTTCGCTTTCGGCAACAACTACCGGGATTGGCATCGCGGTCACTGCATGCAGCGGGCTGGCAAGCATCGCCAACAGGCAAAATAGGATTTGTAGGGGGCGTTTCATCACGATCATCCTCATTTATTCGGGTAGCAGGCCAAGCGCCTGGCGGTAAGCGGAATGTTGTTGCGCCAGATTGATTCGGGCACGAGCTGCCTGGCGCTCAGCTTCAAAAGCTTCGAGTTCGATACGCAAGCGGGTCGGCAGATCGCTTTCGCCGAGGCGGAAGGACTTGTCGAAGAAGCCACGATTTTCCGCCGCCAACCGGGCGCGTGTTTCAGCCGCGCCGAGCAGACTGCGCGCCGCATCCCGCTGGCTGCGAGCAGAGGCCAATTGCCGGGCGAGGCGCTCACGGTCAAATTCATATTGCGAGCGGCTTTCGATCAAGTCAGCATTGGCCTCGGCCAACCGCGCATCGTTGCGCGCTCCCGATGAAAACGGAATGCGCAAACTCAGCGCCCAGGTTTGATCCATTTCGTCACCGCTCACGGCGCGTTCACGCCGCGTGGACAAGGCCACTTCCGGATTTGCCCGATTGCGCGCCCGGGTCAGGTCAAAACTGCGCTGTGCAACCAGGCTGCGGGTTTCAAGATCGCGCAAGGCCGGGTGATTGGCCAACGCATCATGCTCAAGCGCTTGCGCCACGGCAGGTTCAGCCGCCAGTGAGGCGTCACCCAGCGCCATGCCAACCAGGCTGTGCAGCCGAAAATGCGCACTTTCAGTGGCGGCTTCAGTCTCGGCAGCCAAGGCCTGAGCCGTGGCCAAAGCCCCTTCTGCCTGATGCTGATCAGCCCGCGACAAATCACCGGCAGCCACCCGCCGCGCGACATCACCGCGCAATGTTGTCGCACTGGCGACACGCAGCGCTGCCAAACTCTGTTCATTACGCGCCAGTTGCCAAGCCCACCAGGCTTGCCGTACTTCACCGGCCAGTTGCAGGCGCAAGGCTGCTGCCCGCTGATTAACCGCGCTACCCTCGGCATCGGCCAAGGCTTGCGCCCCGCCCCGCTCGCCCGGCAACCAGAGCGGCACAATCAGCCCCAGCTCCTGTTCCTGCGCCCCACGATTGTTATTGAAGCGATCGCTGCGCGTGCCAAGTTCAATACTCGGCGGTTCGGGCGACCAAGCATCGGCAGCTTGACGCCGCGACTGCGCCGCCCGCTCGCGTTCAGCCAAAGCCTGCGCCGCTGGCTGGCGTTGCCAGGCCACTGCAAAGGCTTGGGCCAGCGTCATACTTGTTTCGCTGTGTGCCGGGGTAACGGCAACGATCAGCAAGGCGACCAATAAACAGGTGCGCATGGGAAATCTCCGGTTGAAAAACACAACCGGCGGCATGCCAGATCAGCCCATCAGGGCCGCTAAAACTTCAAAATTGGGGAAAAGGCAGTCCGCCGAAGATCAGACGGAAAATGACCTGGGCGGGCGTTCCAGCCCTTCGGGAACGCGCGAGAGAAAACTCGCCGTCCGGTAAAGTGGCACAATGGCCGAGCCTTCCGGCAAGATCAACGAAACCACAATACCTTGCGGATGCGCCAACTGGTGTCCGAGGCAACATTGATGCTGAACATCAGCACAGCAAGCAGCGTTGGCCTGTTCTGAAGCTGGCATCTCATGCCCGGCGTGCTGATCATGCGTTTCCAGCATCGCCGCATGCTCGTGCTCAGCCGGCAACGGAACCGCCTCAAACCCAAAACTCGGGGTGAGAACGGTCGCCAGCATGACCAGCAACAAGGTGCGAGAGATTAGACGGAACAGCGCGTGCATGGATTCACTATAGACGGGTCAGGCTCAAGCGACAACCAGCGTCTGCCGACCATACCATTCTTCACCCACGGGCAGCGTGACCGGCTCCTGGGCGATGGCCGCTTCAACGCACAGCATTTGGCGCCAACCTTCCGGCTCCATATCCGCAAGCTGGCCGCAGCGCTCGACCCACGGGTTCCAGATCACGACATCGGGAAAATTCTGACTCTGGATAGTCAGGCTATGATTGCCTGCCTGCAAGGAAAGCGGTCGCTTAACCTGATGATAAACACGGTCAGTTTCAGCCTCAATCCGAATTTCAGTACCGGTTTCACGGATGACTTGATCTTCATTGGCGGCATCGCGGTAATCGCATCCATACAAGCCTTCCAGCGCGGCATCTTCAACCTGAACCAAACGTAAATAGGAATGCAGGGCGCCGGTGAACTGGAACGGCTCGCCGCCAGTATTTTCGACGCAGAACTCGACATCGATACGGTCGACCTCCAGCATCAGCGTAATTTCTGCACGGAAGGGGAAAGGCCAGAGTTCGCGCGTTTCCTCATCATCAGAAATTTCCAGGGTGACCAGCGCAAAATCATCGGCGCAACGCTGATCGCCAAGCGTCCATTCCCGCGTGCGCAAAAAGCCGTGTTTGGGCAGATCGCCCAAATTGCCAAATTGCGGAAAACAGACAGGAATGCCCCCGCGTATCGGCGCGCTGCCATCAAATACCGCCCATTCGGAGAGAAAAAGCCGCTCGCGCCCATCCGGCGTTACCCAGGACAGCACCTGAGCGCCCAGGTTGCTGATGATGGCGCTAGCGCCACCGGGGCCATTCAGGCGAATGGCTTCGATACCGTGGAATTCGATGGCTTCAATGGAGGGTTTGGTTGGCATTGGGGATCACATAAAGGTGGGGGCGAACGTGCAAAATCTCGACCTCATGGCCGAGCATGGTGACGCTGCCGGAACACCGGTTGTTACCGGTATCGCTATATTCAAATTCATAAATTCGGCGCAGTTTGAATTGCCCATTGCCGTCGCGCGCCGGGCGGACAGAACGCCCGGCCACCGTTTCATCAAGAAACAGCAAGCCCTCTTCAGCACAGGCGCGCTGCGCCGCAACAACGCCGATTTCGCGCGCCTTGAGCGTATCTAGCCAGAACCAGATTCCGGCGCCAGCAAGCAATAAAGAAAAGGTTTCAAAAATAGGCATGGGGGCGAAGTATACTGTGTCGATGCTTAGCTACCGCCATGCCTTTCACGCCGGCAACCACGCCGACGTACTAAAACACCTGATTCTGCTGCAAATCGCTCAATACATGGGCGAAAAGCCGGCACCATTCTGGATTATCGACACCCACGCCGGCGCTGGCCGCTACGCGCTGGACTCAGTGCACGCCTCCAAACTGGCCGAATACCGCGATGGCGTTGGTCGCCTGTGGGATGCCAAAGGCCTGTCGCCCGCCGCGCTGGATTACCTGGATTTCATCAAACAGTTCAACCCAGATGGAATTTTGCGTCATTATCCGGGTTCACCGTGGCTAGCCAGCCAGGTACTGCGCGAATGCGACCGCCTGCGGCTTTACGAATTGCATTCGACCGACGCCAAGCTCCTGCAAGATTGCTTCAAAGGCGCCGGACGTGAGGTCAACATCACCGCTGGCGATGGCTTCGTCGGCCTGAAAGCGCTGATCCCGCCTCCGCCGCGCCGGGCGCTGGTACTGATTGACCCATCGTATGAAACCAAGAGCGACTACACCGGCGTGGTCAAAGCCCTCAAGGACAGTCTCACCCGTTTTGCCACCGGCACCTATGCGCTGTGGTACCCGATGCTGGCCAAACCGGAATCCCGCCAGCTACCCAACAAACTGAAAAACCTGGGCGCCAGTAACTGGCTGCATGTCACGCTTGAAGTTAAAGCACCCAGTAATGAAGGCTTTGGGATGAACGGTAGCGGCATGTTTATCATCAACCCGCCGTGGACTTTGGAAAAAACCTTACATCAAACCTTGCCCAAACTGACCGAATTGATGGCTCAGGGGCCGGGCGCCAAGTTCACGCTGGAGAGCGAGTCCGCATAGCCTAAAGATCTTGACGGCGGACCATTGGCAATTCCTTCTATTGCTCCGGCCCGATGAAATAAGAAACAACCGTCATACCGGCGAAGGCCGGTATCCAGGGCTGGCAAGACCTAAGCAACTGGCCCTCGGCCTGCGCCGGGGTGACGAATTTAACCCGGATCTTGCACAAATAGGGCGAATAACGCGATAAGTATTTGATAAAATTGGAGTTATCGAGAAACCAATTCGTAAAAAATGCCTACCTGTATTCGCCCAGCCTTGAATTCTACGCCGGAA
>JAQTZQ010000236.1 GCA_028687645.1 Rhodocyclaceae bacterium | reverse complement strand
CCGAAGATGAACCCTACATCGCCACCTTGCGCAATCTCTGCGCCGGCATCCATGTCGCCAAGCTCGACCTCCGGCGCGCCAAAATTCGTAGCCTCAATGGGCTGATCGCCGGTGATCCGCTGACCCTGCGCTATTACCGGGATGCCCAGTTGCAGGATTGGGTAGACACCACCTGCAAGCAAAACAAAATCGATGCGGCGGTGATTTTCTGCTCGGCGATGGCGCAGTACGTCGACAAAAAAACACGCTTGCCCACCTTGATTGACTTTGTCGATGTCGACTCTGCCAAATGGACGCAATACGCCCCCAAACATCGTTGGCCCATGTCCTGGCTGTACCAGCGCGAAGGAAAAGCCCTGCTCGCCTATGAGCGTGAAGTCGCCAGCCGCTCGACCCGTTCCTTCTTTGTCACCGAAGCCGAAACCGAACTCTTCAAAAGCCTGGCGCCGGAATGCGACGTCCGTGTTGAAGCCATGTGCAATGGCGTCGATGCCGAGTATTTCACGACCGCCGCCGACCGTACCTCGCCATACAACAGTCAGGAAATCGCTATCGTCTTTACGGGTGCCATGGATTATTGGCCCAATGTCGATGCGGTCACCTGGTTTGCCAAAGAAGTCCTGCCGCTGCTAAACCAGCGCCGAGCCCAACTGCGCTTCTATATTGTCGGTCGCAGCCCAACACCCGACGTCCTGGCATTGGCCAGCGAACAAACCGTCGTCACCGGCACCGTACCGGATGTTCGCCCCTATATTCAGCACGCCGCCGTGATTGTGGCGCCCTTGCGTATCGCCCGTGGGATTCAGAACAAAATTCTTGAGGCCATGGCGATGGAACGTTCGGTCATTGCCTCAACGGAATGCGCTGCTGCGGTCGACGCCGTTTTTGGGCAAGAATTACTCACCGCCAGCACGCCGAACGATTACGTTAACGCCATTGAGCAGCTGCTTGAAAACCCGGAAGAGGCCGAGAAAATTGGCTTGGCCGCCCGCCAACGGGTCCAGGATCGCTATAGCTGGGCCGCCCACATGAGCGGCATCGACCGCTACCTGCCCCACCCCTCGGCCAGCAGCCAATGACCCCCGCCACTACCCAAGCATCCCCCATCTGGCGCCCCACGCTCATGGCGCTGGGCTTGATCCTGATATGGATCTTCTTCTGGTATTGGGAGACGCTGAGCGCCATGGCCGTCATCTGGGCCCGCTCTGAGACTTACACCCACGGCTTGATCGTCCCGCCCATCGCGCTCTGGCTCGTCTGGCGCGAGCGCGCACAACTGGCGCACTACCAGCCACAAAGCGCCGGCTGGTTGATTTTGCCGTTGGCGCTCATCGTATTCATGTGGCTATTGGGGCAACTCACTGCGGTCAACGCACTCACCCAGTTTGCAGTCATCGCTGCGATTATTCTTGCCATCATGGGCCTGCTCGGCATGCGCCTCAGCGCCCGCCTCGCCTTCCCGCTCGCCTTCCTGTTATTCGCTGTACCCGTCGGCGATTTCATGATGCCAAAGCTGATGGAATGGACCGCCAACTTTACCGTGCTGGCCCTGCGCGCCAGCGGCATCCCGGTGTATCGCGAAGGCTTGCAGTTTGTCATCCCCAGCGGCAACTGGTCCGTGGTCGAAGCCTGCAGCGGCATACGCTACATCATCGCCTCACTCACCGTCGGCACCTTGTTTGCCTACCTGAATTACACCTCGCTCAAACGCCGCCTGATCTTCGTGGCGTTTTCGCTCCTCGTCCCGATCCTGGCCAACTGGCTGCGCGCCTACATGATTGTGATGATTGGTCACCTGTCGAGCAACGAATTGGCCACCGGGGCAGACCACCTGATCTACGGTTGGGTCTTTTTTGGTCTGGTCATGATCATCATGTTCATGATTGGCATGCGCTGGAGTGAGCCACCCGACGAGCAAATCCCCTCGCCCCAACAAAAGCAAATCGCCGCTGCAACGCTGCACTCCCCCTGGCCTATCACCGTTGGGTTAGCCATCATCTTGGCACTTGGCCCGCTCGCTTTTACCCTCATCACAAAAAGTGGCTCAACCACTCCACCCGTTCTATCCGTTCCCACAATGAGCAACGGCTGGGAAGGGAGCAGCGCGGAAAACACCTGGAAGCCGGCTTTTGCCAATCCCTCTACAGAGCTGCAAACAAGCTTTAAAAAGGGCGAACAGGTCGTTGGACTCTACATTGGCTATTACCGGAACCAGGATTTCGACAGAAAGCTGGTCAGCTCAACGAATGTCCTGGTCACCTCCAAAGACCCGGAATGGTCAATCGTGGCCAGCGGCACAAAAGGCATTTCAATCGCCGCTCAGAACCTCAACCTGCGGACGAGTGAGCTCCTCAGAAAAGGCAGCGGTATTGAATCCCGCTTGACCGTCTGGCAGTGGTACTGGATCAACGGCACCCTGACCAGCAGCGATATTGAAGCCAAGCTTTACACCGCCTTCAACCGCCTGCTCGGCAAAGGCGATGACTCCGCCGTCATCATGATCTACGCCCCCAAAGACAGCGCCGAAGCCGCACAAAACGCCCTCACGGAGTTTGTTACGGTCAACGGTGAAAATCTGCAAAAAATTCTCAGCCAAACGCGCGACAAACCCTAACCATGTGCGGCATTTCAGGCCTTTTCGACACTCGCAGCAAACGTAATTTCCCCCGCGATCTCATTGAGCGCATCAACAATATCCAGGCGCATCGTGGCCCGGACGAAGCGGGCATCCATCTGGAGCCCGGGGTTGCTCTCGGCCACCGCCGGCTCTCAATCATTGACCTCGCCACCGGCCAGCAGCCCCTGTTCAATGAAGATGGCTCGGTATGCGTCGTCTTCAACGGCGAAATTTATAACTATCAGGAACTCGTCCCGGAGCTTCAAGCGCTAGGCCACACCTTCCGCACCCGCAGCGATACCGAAGTCATCGTGCACGCCTGGGAAGCCTGGGGCAAAGCCTGCGTTGAACGCTTTCGCGGCATGTTTGCCTTTGCGCTGTGGGATCGAAACCAGCAAACCTTTTTCCTGGCGCGCGACCGTTTGGGCGTCAAACCGATGTTCTACGCCCTACTTTATGACGGCACCTTTATATTTGGCTCCGAACTCAAGGTCATCACCGCCCATCCCGGCTTCAAGCGCCAGATCGATCCATTAGCGATCGAAGAATACTTCGCCCTTGGCTACGTGGCCGACCCGCGCTGCATCTATAGCGGCGCCAAAAAACTCCCCTCGGCACACACCCTCACCCTGCGCCACGGCCAAGACTTACCAGAACCCGAAGCCTATTGGGACGTTCGCTTTACCGTCAACAACCCGATCAGCGATGAAGAAGCCAGCGCCGAACTGATCGAACGCCTGCGTGAATCCGTTCGCCTCCGCATGATCGCCGAAGTCCCGCTCGGGGCATTTCTCTCCGGCGGCGTCGACTCCAGCGCGGTGGTTGCCGCCATGGCCGGCGTCTCCGAATCGCCTGTGCGTACCTGCGCCATTGGTTTCAAAGACCCAAAATTCAACGAATCCGCCTTTGCCCAACAGGTGGCAGACCGCTATCACACCGACCACCACCTCAACATTGTCGACAGCGACGATTTCGACCTGATCGATCAACTCGCCTGGCTCTATGACGAGCCCTACGCTGATAGCTCGGCCATCCCCACCTACCGCGTCTGCCAACTGGCGCGCCAGCACGTTACCGTCGCCCTCTCCGGCGATGGCGGCGACGAAACATTCGGCGGTTATCGCCGCTACCGCCTGCACATGATGGAGGAACGCGGCCGTTCCGCGCTTCCGTTGGGACTCAGACGCCCGCTATTTGGCGCACTCGGCAACCTTTACCCCAAAGCCGACTGGGCGCCGCGCCCCCTGCGCGCCAAAACCACCCTGCAAGCCATGGCCTTCGATTCCGTTGAGGCCTATTTGCACAGCGTCTCCATCATGCGTGAAGACGAACGGGAGAGCCTCTATTCCGCCGGATTCAAAAAAACCCTTGCCGGCTATAGAGCACTGGATGTTTTCCGAGGCCATGCTGAAAAATCCGGCACCGAAGACCCGCTCGCCCTGATCCAATACATTGACTACAAAACCTGGCTGGTCGGTGACATCAACACCAAGGTCGACCGCGCCAGCATGGCCCACTCCCTTGAAGTCCGTGAGCCACTGATGGATCACGAGTTAATCGAATGGCTGGCTACCCTGCCCACCGACCTGAAAATTCGCGGCCAGGAAGGCAAATGGCTACTCAAAAAAGCCCTCGAACCGCATTTACCGCATGACGTGCTCTATCGCCCGAAGATGGGATTCTCAGTCCCCCTGGCCGCCTGGCTACGCGGCCCGCTTGCTGAACGGGCGAAAAGTGCCATTCTCGGCCCACGCCTGACGGAAACCGGCTACTTCAATCCGGAACGTTTGCGCTTCATGCTGGAAAAACACCAAAGCGGCCAACGCGATTTCGCGGCACCGCTTTGGTCCTTGTTGATGTTTGATGCGTTTTTGAAGAATGCCAGCTAACGCACAAAATATCAATCGATCATAAAATCGTACAACAACGATATAATCGATCAGCAACGACGCAACTTAAACTCAGAGGGTTTTATGCAAGCAGTGACCGTCTCACCCAAATTTCAGGTCGTAATCCCCCAGAAAGTGCGCGAGCAACTGCATATCGAGGTCGGACAAAAGCTTCAAGTTCTGGCGATTGGCCAACGTATTGAAATGCTACCGATTGAATCAGCGCAGTCCCTGCGTGGCTTCCTGCCCGGACTTGATACCACCGTCTCCCGCGACAGTGATCGTGTATGAATCTGGTTGACTCATGCGGTTGGCTGGAATATTTCGCTAATGGCAAAAATGCCGAGTTTTTCGCACCGGCCATAGAAGCCCCGGCGCAGTTGTTGGTCCCAACACTGTGCCTATTTGAAGTATTCAAACGCATTATTCATCAGCGCAATGAAATCGATGCGCTAAGAGCAATAGGCTTGATGCGCCAAGCAATAAATATCGACTTGAACGACAATCTTGCGCTCAATGCCGC
>JAQTZQ010000235.1 GCA_028687645.1 Rhodocyclaceae bacterium | reverse complement strand
TTGCCCGGCACATCGGCCAGCCCCACCACTTTAGAGAACTGGCCGGGTGCGTATTCAGCCGGCACTTCGGAGAGCAGTTCCAGCGTCTCGGCGTCGAAGGCCTTGATACCGCCGGGCGTGTAGTTCTGGGCGACGACAATCCGGCCATCCTGAGAAATCGAGCCGCCAATGGCGTTGCCAGACTGGATGATGCGTTTGACGATTTTGGCTTCGAGCAAATCAATCTTGGTCAACCCACCATCACGGCCAAAGATGAAGGCATAGCGGCCATCGCGGGAATAGACGGCGGAGGCATGCGACAAATCGCCGAGACCTTCAATTTGTGCATAGGGCGTTTTGGAACTGGTATTGACCAGCGTAATGCGCCCCGTAGCGCGCTCGATGACCAGCCCAAGATCACCGGTGCCTTTTAATTGCGGCGTCGCGCAGGCAGTCAAAAGCAGGCTCAGGAGAAAAGCAAATATCAGTCGCATGGGGCTCTCAGTGCGGGAATTCAGTCATCAGTTTATCGACAATCCAGCTCGCCTCGGCTTCAGTCATGAATTGTTTCCAGGGCGGCATCGGGGTTCCGGGACGACCGGAATAAATCGTTGCGACCAGACTTTCGGCAGGTTTATCTTTCAAGCTAGCTGGCAACAAAGCCGGGCCGAGGCCACCTTGCAAGGTCATGCCATGGCAGGAGCCACAATCCTGGCGTACCAGACGCACCAACTCGCTTTGCCGCGCAGAATCAGGTTCAGCGGCATGGCCAACACTCGCACTCGCCGCGCTCACGGTCAACGCCGAAAACAGGGCAAAAAACCACTTATTCAACAACGATACTCCCCTTCATTTCCGGATGTGGGCCGCAATGGTACTCATAGCGCCCGGCTTTGTCGAAACGGCGCGGCCAGCTTTCATCAGGAAACATGCGCTCAGACTCCAGCCCGCCTTCTTTGGGAAAAACGACCGAATGGCTGGTGCGCTTCTCACGATTCACCCAGCGCACGGTATCACCAGCTTTAATCGTCACTTCCGCCGGCTCATATTTGTAATTCTCTATCCTGACTTCGGTCACGTTTTGAGCCAGCGCAGAAATGGAAAAGAGCGCCAACAACCATGGCGCTCTTTTCAGCATCGACCATCCGGCAAATATCATGATTCCGGAGGGCAAATAAAATTACTGTTTGGTGGCCTTCACGTCACCCTCGGCACCCAAACCAATGGTGTGACCGAAAGAAACATGATGGAAACGACCACCTGCGCCGTCAGCATGAATAGCGATACCGAACGGTACAGCCTTGCCTGCCGCCAACGTCACCCCACCTGCCAGCTTGCGCGTAAAGGTCACGGTGTAGGTATCACCCGCTTTGGCGCCTTCAGCAGCAACACCAGCCTTGCCACCTTCCATGTTGCGCTTGTCGGTCACGATGCCATCAACGGCTTTGCCGCCATCGCCACTACGCCATTGCATAATGTCCATGGCACCCGGCGTTGCGTACTTGGTTTTCTTGTCATCGGCACCCGGCATGGTGCGGGCATCCTTGTGACACGCGGCCCAGCAGCCCACTTGGTCACCCATTGTCACCTTGCCATCAGGGAACATTACGCTGGCTTTAACCTCGTTGGTTTTGTCGGAATGGTCAAAACCACCGCCCGGTGCCTTGAAGGTCATGCGAACATAAAGATTGGTCGCATCGTAAGCCGCCTGAACCGCAACTGGATATGTCATGGTCTTCGGTGCGCCTTTGGGCTCCATTTCCTTGCTGGCCAGACGCTTCAGATCCAAACTCAGCTTGCCGTCTTCAACGTGGCAACCAGCGCAGGTTTCACCTTTTTTGAGACCGCTGGCGCCGCTGTGATCGCCCTTACCAGTCACCCATTCAATGGGGGCAGCGCCCGGGTGGAATACATGAATATTGGACTTTGGCACCTTGCTCCAGTCCGGGGCAGCAAAAGCCGTTTGGGCGCCGAGCGCCATGAAAGCACCAGCAACAACGATTGATGTAAGTTTTTTGTTCACTCTTTGGCTCCTTTGCGTGAAATACGGGGGCTTGCGCCCCCGTATCGTATTACTAAAGCGGATTAAAAATCCAGATTAGTAAATGTCGTGCTGGGTGTTATAGACGTTGAACTTGCCGGTCGGGGTGATCATCTTCGGATCGGTGATCACTTTCTTCACGGTCAAAGTTGCATCATCATAAACCACGATGGCAGACTGGTCAGCCTTACCGCCCCACAGGGAGATCCAGACTTCCTTACCGTCAGCGCTGTACTCAGGATGCACGGCACGCTTGGTAGCTTTGACTTCCGGCATACCGGAATCCTTGGCGACGTTGATCACGCGCTTCGGCTTGGACAGGTCAGCCATATCCCAAACAGAGACCGATTCAGCCAGGGTCTTGTCAGAGTTCTGAGCCGAGTCAGCCCACAGGTGCTTGGATTTCGGGTGGGTCTTGACGAACAGGTTGCCCGGAACGTGTTTGACTTCCTGAACGACCTTCCAGTTGTACTCCTTGAACTTGGCATCAGACTTCTTATCTGAAGGCGTGCTGATCAGGGTCACCACATCGGCGCCGAGGTGGCCAGTAGCCCAGACCGGGCCAAACTTCGGATGGGTGAAGTTAGCGCCACGACCCGGGTGCGGGATCTTGGCGGTATCAACCAGAGCGGCCAGCTTGCCGGTCTTGGTATCAACAGCAGCGATCTTGTTGGAAGCATTGGCAGCCACCAGGAAGTAACGCTTGGAAGCATCCCAACCGCCGTCATGCAGGAACTTGGCAGAACCAACGGTCGTCGTCTTCAGGTTCTCGATATCGGAGTAATCGACCAGCAGAATCTGACCGGTTTCCTTGATGTTGATAACCCATTCCGGCTTGATGAAGGAAGCGACGATGGAGGCAACGCGCGGCTCCGGATGGTATTCGCCATCAACGGTCATGCCACGGGTAGAAACCACTTTACGCGGCTTGAGCGTGTCGCCGTCCATGATCACGTACTGGGGCGGCCAGTAAGAACCGGCAACTGCGTACTTGTCTTCAAAGCCCTTGAATTTGGAGGTATCAACAGAACGTGCGTCAAAGCCGATCTTGACTTCAGCCACAACTGCCGGCTTTTCCATCCAGAGGTCGATCAGGGACAAACGACCATCACGGCCGATCACGTAGACATAACGACCAGAAGCGGACAGGCGGGAAATGTGCACTGCGTAGCCGGTCTTGACGATGCTGCGGATTTCCTTGGTATCGCCGTCGATCAGAGCCACTTCACCGGTATCGCGCAGAGTAACGGAGAACATGTTCTTCAGGTTGTACTTGTTCATCTGCTTGGTCGGACGCTGATCAACCGGTACGATGACCTTCCAGGAATCCATGGTTTCCTTGAAGCTGTACTCAGGCGGCACATCCGGCACATTCTGGATGTACTTTGCCATGAGAGCGATTTCTTCCTTGGTCAGGATGTCATCAAAGTTAACCATACCGCCGTCGGTACCGTAACCGATGATTTTTTCCAGACGTTGCTGGCCAAGTTTGAGCGTGCCACCTTCTGTGACGTTGCCATCTTTGTCCTTCTTGGACCAATGCGGCTCAAGATTTTTACCTGTCGCTCCCTTGCGGAGTACGCCGTGACAGCCAGCGCAACGCTCAAAGTAAATTTTCTTGGCTTGCTCTTTTTCAGCAGCCGTCATCTCCGGAGCTGCTTTTGCAGTCTCCTGAGCAAAAGCAGAACCCATGGCAACTGCCATAGCACTCAAAGCCAGCATCCCCACTACAGTTTTTTTCATACTTCCTCCTAGATAAAGTTGAGCGCGTTGAACCCCCATACGCGTTGTCCGTTAGGTTGAACCAGTACCCACCTCCCCTCCTTGATAATCATCAATTTTTTAAATATCAAACAATGCTGATATTCGATAACACCGAATCAGTATTTAATCTATTTATAATCGCTTCCGCCTCAGCCATAAACAAAACAAGGCTTCGCCTATTGGCAGGCACATCATCCCGCATTAGGATGGCCTCCCCAAATCGCAAAACGACCATGAACAACCCAACCTCTTTAGCACCAGGCAAAGTCTGGTTAGTCGGCGCTGGCCCCGGTGACCCGGAGCTACTTACTGTCAAGGCAGCCAGAATCATTTCTCAAGCCGATGCACTCGTCTATGACCATTTGGTCAGCGATGAAATCATGGCGATGGTACGCCCTGATGCGCGCTGTATCTACGCTGGCAAAGAAGCCTCCAACCACACCATGCCACAGCAATCCATCAACCAGTTGCTGGTTGATCTGGCACAGGAAGGACTAGCAGTGGTTCGCCTCAAGGGCGGCGACCCCTTCATATTCGGACGTGGCGGCGAAGAACTCGAAACACTGGCTGAGTCGAACATCCCGTTTGAAGTCATCCCCGGCATTACCGCCGCCGCAGGCTGCGCAGCCTACTCAGGCTTTCCGCTCACTCACCGCGATCACGCCCAGGCAGTCACGCTGGTCACCGGCCACCTCAAGGATGGGACGGTCAACCTGGACTGGGCGGCACTTTCTCGTCCTCGGCAAACTATCGTTTTTTACATGGGAATCGGCGCAGCTGAAGAGATTTGCCGACAAATGATCGCCCACGGGCTGGGGCCAGAAACCCCGGCAGCCATCGTCCGAAACGGCACACTTCGCGAGCAGAAAACCCTGCTTGCCACCTTGGGCACGCTGGCACAAAGCATCGTTGATCAGGGTGTCAAACCGCCAGCGCTCATTGTTGTTGGCAGCGTCACCGAATTGCATAAAAAACTCAGCTGGTTTGAACGGTGAAATACCGACTGGGCATCATCGCCGCTTTGTTCAGCCTGCATGCCCAAGCCTACAACGCAGAAGAACTACGCGGAGACTGCCTCGCTGCAGAGGAAGTTCATACCGGCAAATCCGAAGCCAGCCGCGAACAATCGGTGCGCGGCGCTCGATGCGTTGGCTACGTTTCCGGCTTCGTGGATGGCTATGCAGTCAGCGACTACCTGGCAGAAAAAGTGGGCGTTTCACTCAACGCCATCTGCATCCCTGGCAAAAAGGATTTG
>JAQTZQ010000234.1 GCA_028687645.1 Rhodocyclaceae bacterium | reverse complement strand
GCCGAAGCCGGCATCCAGCAGCGCTCGGCCGACATTGCCAGCGCCGGCCACGCCCGCGCCATGCGCGCCTGCCGCCCCGGCATGGCCGAATACGAACTCGAAGCCGAGCTGACTTACGAATTCCGCAAGCGCGGCGCCGATGCCCACGCCTACACCCCCATCGTCGCCGGTGGCGCCAACGCCTGCGTGCTGCACTACGTTTCGAACGACAAGGTGCTCAACGACCACACCCTGGTCCTCATCGACGCCGGTTGCGAAGTCGCAGGCTACGCCGCCGACATCACCCGCACTTTCCCGGTCAATGGCCGCTTCAACGCCGCCCAGAAGGACGTCTACGAAATCGTCCTCGCCGCACAGGATGCTGCGATCAAAGCCACCGCCCCCGGACGCCACTTCATGGAAGGCCACGACGCCGCCGTGCGCGTCCTGACCCAAGGGATGATCGACCTAAAGCTGCTCACCGGCGACCTCGACAACCTCATCGAAAAAGACGACTACAAGCGCTTCTACATGCACCGCACCGGCCACTGGCTTGGCCTCGACGTGCACGATGCCGGCGAATACAAGGTCGGCGACGAATGGACGAAATTGCAGCCGGGCATGACGCTGACCGTCGAACCCGGCCTCTACGTCCGCCCCGGCGCTGATATTCCGCCCGCACTGGCCGGCATCGGTATCCGCATCGAGGACGACGTGCGTGTCACCGAAAACGGTTGCCACGTCTACACCACCGCCCCAAAAACAGTCAGCGAAATCGAAGAAGTCATGCGCCATGACTAACCCCCCAATCACCAATCCCCCATCACTAATCACCGACGTACTGATCATCGGTGCCGGCCCGGTCGGCATGACCTTGCATCTGGCATTGGCCGCTGGCGGCCAGAAATCATTGCTGTTGGATTGTCGCCCCAAGGAAGCCCAGCAAGGCGACCCGCGCGCCCTCGCCCTGTCGCACGGCACACGTCAGTTGCTCGAACAAATCAATAGCTGGCCAACACGCGCCGCGACGCCCATCGAAACCATCCACGTTTCGCAAAAAGCCGGTTTTGGCCGCACCGTCATCGACCGCGCCGACTACAACCTCCCCGCCCTCGGCTACGTCGTCCGCTATCGAGATCTTGCTTCCGCACTCGCTGCCAACCTGACTGACGAAGCGGTGTTGTCAGGGGCAGAAATCCTCGACATCACACCCAGCGATGAGCAAGTCACCGTCACGCTGCAGCACGCCGGACAAACACGCACTATTTGCACCAAACTACTCATCCACGCCGAAGGCACACCGGGCGCAGATCCAGCCGTCAAAGTCAGCGACTACGACCAGCACGCCGTCATCTGCGAAATCACCCCTCTCCCTCCCTTTCAAGGGGAGGCCCGGGGTGGGGATGGGTCACGACGCCCAGCCCACAAAAACCGCGCCTGGGAACGCTTCACGCCCGACGGCCCGCTCGCCCTGCTGCCACTCGGCGACGAATACTCCATCGTTTTCACCCTGCCGCCGACCAAGGCCGATGCGGTCATGGCAATGGATGACAAAGCCTTCACCAACGCCCTGCAACAACAATTCGGCAAGCGCATCACCTTTACCAAACCCGGCAAGCGCAGCCGCTTTCCGCTCGCCCTGCGCCTGCGCGACACGCTGGTCAAAGGCAACGAAGTCTGGATCGGCAACACCGCCCAAACCCTGCACCCCGTCTCCGGCCAGGGCTTCAACCTCGGCATCCGCGATGCCTGGCAACTCGCAGAAATTCTGCTTAAAAATGGCGTCGACCGTAACAGTTTGACCACCTACGCCGCCAGCCGAAAACTTGACCGCCAAGGCAGCGCCTTCTTCACCGACCAGATCGTCCGCGCCTTCTCCAATGATTTCGGCCCACTCAAACTGGCCCGTGGCCTCGGCCTATTGGCGCTCGACCTCTGCCCGCCCGCCCGCCACTTCGTCGCCAAACGCATGATCTGGGGTGCGCGGGCTTGGCCTTAGAAATGAAAAGCTGACTTTCAAAATGACCGCCCAAGAACTCCTCGAAAACCTCAACCTGCTCGATGAAAACGAGCGGATCGAGGCAAAACGCGCCTCAGAGGCTGGCAAGTCGGTTCTAGAAAGCATTTGCGCCTTTGCCAACGAACCTGGGCTGGGTGGCGGCTGGATTGCATTGGGCATCGTACGCGAGGAAATGGCGCTCTTTCCCGCCTATGAGGTCGAGGGCGTTAGCCATCCCGACAAGATCAGCAGCGACATTGCCAGCCAGTGCCGCGACAGTTTCAACACCCCGCTGCGGGTCGATATTTCGACCGAGAACATTGACGGGAAGAATGTCGTGGTGGTTTTTGTGCCTGAGGCACAGCCTCAGGACAAGCCCATTTTCTTCAAGTCACAAGGTTTGCCACGGGGCGCCTATCGCCGGATCGGCAGCACCGACCAACGTTGTACCGAGGACGATTTAGCCGTCTTCTATCAGGGCCGCCAGCAGGAAAGTTTCGATGCCGGCATCGTCGCCGATTCCGCGTTCGACGATCTTTCGCCGGAGGCCATTGCGGACTACCGAAAATCTCGCGCCGAGGCAAATCCGGATGCCGAGGAATTGCGCTGGTCCGACGAGGAGTTATTTCAGGCCTTGGGCTGCATTCGGCGCAATACGAAAGGCGAATGGCAGCCGACGGTGGCCGGCCTGATCCTGTTTGGCAAGCCACCGGCCCTGCGTCGTTGTTTCCCGATGACCCGCGTCGATTACATCCGCGTGCCGGGCCGTGAATGGGTGCCCGATCCGGAGCGCCGTTTCGACACCGTCGAACTGCGCGACCCGCTTTTCCGGCTAATTCGCCGTGCTCAGGCGGCAGTGCTCGACGACTTGCCGAAGAGTTTCGGCCTTGATGAGGGCGAACTTCAACGCCAGGACAAACCGGTGATTCCCCTGCGCGTCATTCGCGAGGCGCTGGTCAACGCCTTGATGCATCGCAGTTATCGTAGCCACAGCCCGGTGCAGATCATCCGTTACGCCAACCGGCTGGAAATCCGCAATCCGGGCTTTTCGCTCAAATCGCCGGAACATCTGGGCGAACCCGGTTCGCAGCCGCGCAACCCGAAAATTGCTGCCGTGCTACATGAAACCCGCTTCGCCGAAACCAAGGGCAGCGGCATTCGGGTGATGCGCGAAAGCATGGAGCAGGCAGGGCTGACGCCACCCCTGTTTGAATCCGACCGGGGTGCCGACCAGTTTGTTGCCCGCTATTTCTTCCACCATTTTCTTGGGGATGAGGATATTGCCTGGCTGGCACGTTTCCGCGACTTGCACATCTCCGATGAAGAAGCCAAGGCACTGATTGTCGTGCGTGAGGCTGGCGCGATCGACAATGCGACGTACCGAGAATTAAACAAGGTGGATACGCTATCCGCCAGCCAAGCACTGCGTCGCCTGCGCGATGCCGGACTGCTGACGCAGAAGGGACGCGGCTCGGCCACTTACTACATGCCAACTGTAAAACTCGCCACTGAAGACAACAACCTGAGCGGGAAATCCGACTCGTTATCTAGTAACCCCCCCACCTTATCTAGCAACCCCTCCACTTTATCCAGTAACCCCAAAAATCCACCGGAGACACCAGCAGGCTTTACTGGCAAGTTCGACGAAACCTTAGCCCACCACCTTCTGGACTCCCTGCCCGGCTCTCTGGCAGCGAGGCTTGGCGCACTTGGCAAACGCCATTCTCCAGAAGAAATACGCCGCCTTGTTGTGGACTTATGCAGCCTGAGAGCCTGGCGTGCAGAGGAGCTTTCACTCCTCTTGCGCCGCAATCCGGAAGTCGTTCGCCAAAGCTACCTGCGCCCCCTGATGCGTGAAGGCCTGCTAAGCATGACAAATCCTCAGGAGCCGAACGATCCTCAGCAGGCTTACCGAGCCGTCGAAAGAAATTGAGTTTCATGCAGCCCAGCCGCCTGCAAATCTGGTTCCTCGCCTGTCGCCCCAAAACCCTGTCGGTTTCGCTATCGCCAGTGCTGGTCGGCACAGCAGTCGCCTGGCACGATAGCAGCGCGCTGGTTTGGTTGCCACTGCTTGCCGCTGCGTTCGGCGCCGCCTTCATCCAGATCGGTACCAACCTGTTCAACGACGTCGGTGATTTCCTGCGTGGCACCGACACGCCGGAACGCCTCGGCCCCAAACGTGCCACCGCCGAAGGCTGGCTAACGCCGGGCAAGGTCAAGGCCGGCGCCTGGCTGAGTTTTACCCTGGCCTTCCTCTGTGGTATCTATCTGGTCGCGCATGGCGGCTGGCCTATCGTCATCATCGGCCTCGCCTCGCTCGCCGCCGGTTGGGCCTATACCAGTGGGCCAAAACCTATTGCTTACGGTCCACTCGGCGAATGCTTCGTTTTTTTATTCTTCGGTCTGGTCGCCGTCGGTGGCAGTTATTACCTGCAAACGCTGACTTTATCGCCAATAGCCCTGATCGCCGCGACACTGGTCGGCATCCACGCCGCAGCCGTCATCACCGTCAACAATTACCGTGACCTCGACGGTGATGCAAAAAGTGGCAAAAACACCCTCGCGGTGCGCTTTGGCCGCCCGGCAACCCGCCGTATTTACACCGCAGAAATGCTCGCGCCTTATGCCCTGTTGCCACTCCTCCACAGCCTCGGCTGGCTAGCCGCACTGCCCATGCTCTCGCTACCGCTGGCGCTGAAATTGATTAGCCGCTTCCATCGTGAAGCCCCTGGCCCGGTGTTCAACAACATCCTCGCCGCCACCGCCGGGCTGCAACTCGCTTTCGCGATTTTGTTAACACTAAGCTTCACAATTTGACTATTTTTTAGGCGCCGCCTCGGGTAAAATGCGCGGCTCTCCACGCTCTGCCCGCCCCCTGCGCCCCCATGGAATTTGCCGGTTTTCAGCTCCGCAACAATCTGTTCGTCGCCCCGATGGCTGGCGTTACGGATCGGCCTTTCCGGCAGTTGTGCAAAAAAATGGGCGCCGGGCTGGCTGTATCGGAAATGGTCACCTCCAACTCGCTGCTTTACGGCAGCACCAAGACCTTGCGCCGCGCCAATCACGAAGGCGAAGTGGC
>JAQTZQ010000059.1 GCA_028687645.1 Rhodocyclaceae bacterium | reverse complement strand
GTGTTGGCGCCGGGGTTGGGGCGATGGTAGGCTCAGGTGTTGGCGCCGGGGTTGGAGCGATGGTGGGCGCGGGTGTCGGTGCCGGGGTTGGGGTGATGGTGGGCGCGGGTGTCGGTGCCGGGGTTGGGGCGATGGTGGGTGCGGGTGTCGGCGCCGGGGTTGGGGCGATGGTGGGCTCTGGCGTCGGCGCCAGAGTTGGAGCTGGGGCATCTCCAAAATCGACACCGGTGGGGGTAACCGTAATGGAACGGTTTTCCGGTAGGGTGGTGCTGGCAAAATCGCCCGCTTCGTTAGCGAAGCTCAAAATTCGGTAAGCGCTGCCTGGGGTTGGTTCAAACCCCCCTGTGGTTATGATATTCAGTGTGCCGTTCAAGTTGGCGAGGCCGGTTACGTTGATCTGGTCATAGCCAGAGCCTGGGCTGTCACCCGCCACTTCAATTTCAACGGTCGATCCAGATGAAAGATTCAAACCACCAGAAATATTGAGTATGCCGGGGGAGTTACCCGGCGCTACCAAGGCGTTACCGACTGTCAGATTGCCAAAAATTGATCCTGTGCCGCGTAATGCACCGCCATTCAACTGAACATTCCCGGCCAGATTGCCGCCTTTCAGCCAAATCAGCCCGGAATTTTGTTGTAACCCGAGTTGGAAAATACTGGTACCGGATGTGGCCTCCAGTGTTCCTGCATTGGTGAAAAGTTGGGTGAAAGTCAGACCGCCACCCAGTGAAATCGTCCCCTGGTTGTTGATCGGGTAGGTGATGGTGGCGTTGGCCAAACTGAGGGTGCCCGTATTGGACAACGCAACACCTGCAGGTAGCGCCAGCGTTCCCCCGTTGGTGACCAAGGTGCCTGCAGCGGCAATGGTGGCCGAGGGAACGGTGAATACGCCTCCGGAAAGTGTCAACTTTCCGGCGTTGACCGCAAGTGGGCCAGTCAAAGAAGACGCTGTATTCAGCGCCGTGCCGAGTTGGAAATCGCCACCGCCAATGGTCAAGCCAGTGCCAGCAACCAGCGACTCCAGTTGTGCGCTGCCTGAATCAAAGAGCAGCGAGCCGCTCAGGGTGGGAGCGGTGACTTTGGCCCCCTTGACCGGTAGCACCCCCTGATTCCAGTTGCTGGCGACTGACCAGTTTCCAGCGTTTGGTGAGACCCAGACAAAATTGGCCGGATCGGCAACCACCGTCAAGTCACCCGCGACATACGAAAGTGCGTAATTGGGATTGCTTACAGCCAGGGTTCCTTGCTCAATCGGGTATTGGCCGACGAAGCTTGCCGTACCGGCCAGCGTCGTCAAGCTGCCGGTCACGCTGTCGCCCGCCAATAGTCCCCGACTGCTACCCACACCATCGGCGGCGACGGTGTAGGTCAATGCCGGGTTGGCATTGCCAAAAGCTCGTGACTGCGGATTGGCGGTCACGGTCAGTGGGCGGGCAGTCACGGCATAAGCGGTGCCACGGTTGGGGAACTGATAGCCAGCCAGGCTGCTCAAGCCACCCGAAAACACGACGGTGTAATCGCCAACAGTCGAGGAAGTGGCCACACCGCTAAACGACGGCGTGCCGGATAAACCAATATTAGCTGCCGTATCCTCACTGTCCGCAAAGCCCGTCAGCGTGTAGGAAAAATCAGGCGTATCGCCGTAGGTGTTGGTAGTTTTGTTGAGAACCACACTCAGGTTGCCGGCATTGGAGGCATAGAGAAAGCCATTGCCGGACTCGCTCACCGACGCCACCGGGTAACACTCCAGATTGCAACCGTAATGGCGGAAATTGGAGTTCATGCCATTTTTGACCACACTCTCCGGGTTAGGCGCATAAATCAGCCAACGCGCGCTGCCGGTAGTCACCAAGGGTGCACTGTTGCCACTGTTGTTGGTAAAGTTGCCGCTGCCGGTATCAATCACGATACTGCTACCGCTACTGGCGCCCGCCGACAAACTCGCACCATTGCCGATGGTCACGCCATTGGCCTTGATCAGAATACTGTTCAAGGCGCTGATATTGCCCATGGTGACCGCGCTCGGCACAGTGATATTGATCTGGCTGAAGTCCTTGATTTTTGCAGTGCTGCCACTCTGGCTGAAGCTGCCGTTGATCGTCAGGCTACCGCTGCCAGAAAGCGTGGCATCCGTGATGCTCAGGCCGGCATTGAAGCTGCCGCCGGAAAGTAGCTGGAAGGTGGTACTGGCACCGACAATATCCACCCGCTCATTGGCGGTAATCGTATTGACGGCGGAAATACCACTGCCGGAAAAGACCAAGAAGGGGCTGGCGGTATCCGGCACGATGACGGTTTGCGAGGCCGTCGGCACATAGCCCAGACTCCAGTTGGAGGCGGTCGTCCAGTTGTTGTCGCTGCCGTTACCGATCCAGGTGTTGGTGGTGGTATTGGGTGGGGGGGGAGGCTGAGTGGGTTCGGGGACGGTCAGTGTTACTGAAAGATTGGCCGTGGGAATTGGTGAGCTCTCTGGCGGATAGAGGTAGTCTAATGATACAGGTTCAAGAGTAACGCTTCCTGCTGATGTATGAACAACAGAGGTGGAATTGTCAGTAATGCTGTTTGATTCACTGGTAATTAAAAGCAGTGTTTCGTTAGCGCCTGAATAACCAGGTGCGAAGCTAGTGGTTAGTTTTCCACCCAAGGTAGCAGAGCCTGTGACATTTAAGTGATCAAACTGGGTACCGCCAGCGGAACCTAGCTTCATCAGCAATTCGCCAGTCTCTGATTGGATGAAATCTCCCAAAACGTTCAACGGACCATTGGTATATATTTTGCCGTTATTATTGATCACACCAACTACATTGAGGTAACCCTCATCAATAATTATTCCATTGTTGGTTGTTATGCCGCTTTCAATATTGATATAGCCACCACCTAGATTTCGGATGCTAATTCCTGTGTCTATAAGAAGTGTATCGTTTCCAATTAAGTAGGAATCAATGCTCTCAGAACCTGCCTTGCCCAATACAATTTCACCATTGCCCAATAATTCTCCAGTAGAGCTTTGAAGTACGGCTGTATTTCCGTTTGAATTGACGTGAATTTTATGGTTGTTTTCAAGTGTAATCTTGTCAAAATTTAGAATCGATTCTCTTTTGGTTTCTGAGATTATTTCGGCGTCTGCATCTAATATCAATTGGCTTACGGTGTTGATTCCATAAAATTTGACTGCTTCCGTAATGAGTGACGAGATTTTTCCAGTATTAGCCCCAGTAATAGAAGCATTGGAGAGCAAAAGATTTCTTGGAATATCTGTTCCCAAGACCAAGGTTGTATCAGTAAGGTCAAGGGTTCCATCAATCAGAGCCACATCGTTTATCGTACCAGTTCCTAATTTTCCTTTTAATACGTTATAACGATTCAGGAATGTTGTCTTCGTAAAATTAGTGTTAGGAATAATAATGCCTAGTTCGCCGTTGGTCCCAATGTCTATAAAACTACTAGTATCGAAAGTTGTAAAGCTATCAAAAAACCCTGCAGTGTTATCCGCTATTTGAGATCGCAAATTTTGTAGAGCAACACCTTCTAGTCTTCCGTCGTGAAAAACTAACTCACTGGAGGCTCCGGTGCCTGATATTGTGCCTCCGGAAATCGTGCCACCGTCCAAGAATATTCTAGGCAGATTCGTATTTCCGATTGTAAGAACTGCTTCTGTATTGTTAAGAGTCCCTATTAAATGAAGCCTGCCAGATTGAGCATTGATTTTAGTGAAATTTGTCGTTGTCCATGATCCCCCTGCGTAGATATCAGCATCAGCGCTTGCGGCGATCGTGGCGTTGGTGACTACCGTCCATGATCCGTCTCCGAGATGGAGAGTGCCGCCAGTGTTGACTTGAATATCTGCAGCGGAACCAATTTGGTTGCTTCCTGATGAGCTTAAATTGAGATGACCGGCTGTGCCGATAGTTATTGGATTATTGATATTTAATGAAGTTGCAATCCCAGAATAGTTACCGGCCCCAATTGTAATTTTGCCATTTGAATTTATATTAATACCATCCAAAGATAAATTCCCACCAGTTCCTACATATCCGCCAACTGATGATTCGATATAAGCCGTACTATTCGGCTCAACAATAATCGATCCTGTGCCAAGAATAGTGGCTGAAGAAGTTTGTGCTGAAATAACGGAGTAATCATAACTCTCTGCTTGGGAGCTTCCTGAGTTTAATATTGTAAAATCTTGGTTAATTGTCAAATTGTCATTAAAAATAATGGAGTTCGCCTCCATTATTTTTACATCTGTATCAAAAACAACATTCGTCAGTATGGTTCCTGTCTTCAGGAAAACATCAGGTGGGGTAGTAGCAGTGCTGTTAATCTTGCTTTCTGAAATGGTTCCTGAAATATTTGTGGTTTTATTGACCGTAATTTCATTGACGTTTGAAAATGTATTGGTAATCGATATTGAGTTGCCCGCGTTAAGAACGACATTTAATGGATAATTGGTGCTTCCGGAGACTGTGCCGGCATTAAAGTTAATGTCGTGGTCGGCGATAAGCGTCAATGTCGCAGTCGTTCCATCTGTTCCAGCAGTTTTACTGATTGAAGTATTGATGTCGATATTTCCGCTATCTTCAGTCGGTCCTGCTGTATTAAGTGTGACGTCAACATCTGAGTTGAGGGCGGATTCAATTAAGCTGGCGGCGATTAATGAGTTAGTTGAACTGGGGATTAGGCCTGAATTATCAGTATCATCGTTTAGATGAACGATCGTAATATTGTAAGGATCCAGCAACCACTCCCCCCCCGCCCCAATATTCGGTGCGTCACTAACGGTCAACCGCCCTTTTGACGAGGTTTCTACGAGCCCGCCACGGCCATTGGCAGATTTAGCACTGATTTGGCCGTTGACCGTACTCAATTCCTCCGACCAAACCACCACCACGCCGCCATCACCGCTGGTTTCTGCGTTGCTGCGGATTCGTGCATTGCTGCCGATTTGGGTGCTTCGCGCGTTTTGCAGCGGTTGGCGACTGGGGAGTAGGGGTTGGTTCTGGCTGCTCTGGCCATTGGTTTGCTGATTGGCGGGCGCGTTTGCGCCAGTGCTGAGGGTTGTTTCGGTGAGCTTCGGCGAGGTGGCGAACGGCTCGTTCAGGCTCAAGCTGACGCGCTCGGTGGCGCTATTGGCCCAATCTTTGGCGATGGCGGCCTTGCCGCCCTGGTAGCCGCCGCCGATGAATACGGCACCGCCGCCATTTGCACCGGAGGCATCGACGATGGCGTCAACGGTGATGATGTCTGCGGCGAGGATTTCAATGCGGCCACCCGTTGCCTCAGTGGCTATTTGGGGGGCTGGCGTTGGGGCCGGGGTTGGCTCAGGGGCTGCAGATGGTGCGGCTGCAGGAGCGGCGGCAAGTGTGGGTGCCGGAATGGGCGCCAGTGCGGGCGCAGGTGGCGTCACGGGTGCAGCGACCCCTTTGGCTTCGACAACGCCTTGCACAACGGCTGATCCTTCGCTGGCTTGAATCAGGATATCGCCGCCTTGGGCACCGTTAGCCGCCAGCGTGCCGCTATTTTCAACGGCGTGTTTGCCTTTGAGGATGATCTTGCCGTTTTCACCGACGATGGCGGTCGTGGCTTGAATAACCCCCGCGTTTTTGACCAAGCCACCGAGCAGGGTGACGTTTTTAGCCATCAGTTCGCCGAGGTTGACCGCCTGGTTCTCGCTGTTGGTGATTTCAACGCGGATGTCGCGATGATCGAGATCAACGATTTCAACGCTGCGTCCGGCGGCGAGCAGGATGCTGCCTTCGGGGGATTCAATAATGCCGGAGTTCTCAACTTTGGGCGCGATGAGGACGACTTCGCCACCGCTGGCGGTCTTGATGCTGCCTTCCGTTTTAACCACACCAGCCCCCGGCGTGTCGGTAAAGCGCAGTTTGCCGGCTTTGAAGTCGGCATCGGAGAGGTTGAGCGAGGAAACGATGAGGCCCGCAACATCCACTTTTGAGCCGGCGCCAAAGACCACGCCGTTGGGGTTGATCAGCATGACGCGCCCGTTGGATTGCAGGGTGCCGAGAATGCGGCTCGGGTCAGCGCTGCCGGTGACGCGGTTGAGCACCTGGCTACCAGCACTTTGCTGGATGAAGCGGGTGATTTCACCTTTGTCGATATTGAATTTTTGCCAGTTGATGACCGTGCCTGGCGTATTGGTGACGTTGAGCGTATTGCCGTTTTGCTGGAATACGGCCTGGCCGGCTGCAACCACCGGGTTTTGCGGATTGGCCATGAGCAGCGGCGCGTGGGCGGCGAAACAACTCGAAACGGCAAGCGCCAGAATTTTTGCACGGGGGAAGGTGTGGGCGTGGTGCGGGGTCATACCGCCTCCATTGGGCAGAAATTTCATGTTAGTAGAACCACAGCAAACTGCCGTGCAGTCGGCTATCGCCTTTATCTCTGGTGCCACCGGCTTCGGTGACAACGCCATAATCCAGCCGGATGCTGAGATTGCGCGCATAGCTGAAGCGCAAGCCAAGGCCGGCGCTGGCGATGTTTTCGTGGGCTTGCTCGCCGGGCAGCGGGTCGTTTTGCGAGAGCCTGGCGGCATCGTAGAAGGCGAGCATTTGCAAGCGGCTTCCGGTCAACCCTATTAATGCGGCTAAATCCGGGGTGTAAAGCTCCAGGCTGGCGCGCGCGCCACGGTCTTTGGCGACTTCGCGTTCGTCAAAGCCGCGCACGGAATCGTAACCGCCGGCCCCAAATTGCTCCCCGGAGACTAAAAGATCACGGCTGTACTGGCCGGCTAGCGTCCCACGTAATGCCCAGTTGGCGGGTAAGTTATAGCCAACGTTGAAACCGTAGCGGAACAAATTGTAAGTTGCTGAGGCGCCGGTGCGGGATGCTTCAAAATCATCGGCGCTGCCATTGGAGCCCCCGGAAATATTTTGCGCAACGGACAGGTTGAGCGAAAAATCGAGGTTTTGTTGCTGTGTGTAGCCGTAGTAGCTGAGCGAAACCGGGTGGACTGTGATGTCGGGTACCAGACTTTGCGAACTGACACTATCGGTCACATCATTGCTGTAGGCGCGAAAATCAAGACCCAAAGAGAGCTTTTGCTCCCAGCTTTGCCACTTGGGCAAATAAAAGTTGTATTTGGTGCTGGCAATATGTCCACTACCGCTGATCCCGAGTACACCGCCGGCAACGCTGACTGATCCTGAGTCAACATTGGAATAGCCATAAGCAATATCGATTGAGTCGCCGTAGCGATAGACCGGGATTTTGTAGCCCAAACCGAGAATTTTGACATCGTTCTGGTGCCCCGGTGAGGTGATGATCTGAGCGGAGGCGATGTGGTCGAGATTGAACAGGTTGGCGTGTTGAACCAGCAGGCCAAGGCGGTAATCGCCGGTGCTGTCGGTGCCCGTGTTGTCGAGCGAAACGCCGAGCTTGATTGGGGACTCATCGGTGACGCGAAGGCTGGCGTCAATTTCGCTGCTCTGCGCTGACGGGCTGAATACCAGACTGGTTTGCTTGCCCGTATTTTCATTGGCGACTCGCAAACTGGCTGAGATATCGTTCATTCTCGGGATGCTGCCCTCGGTCAAATGAGGGACGGAGGCGCGGATATTTTCTGAGCTGAAGTGATTGTTACCCAGCACGCTGATCTTGCCGATTTTGGCCTCAATAACCTTTAGCTGAATCTTGCCGTTATCTACTTCCTGCTCGGGCAGCATAACGCGTACTGACGCGTACCCGGCTTTGGCATACCTGGTTTCAACGGCCTTGAGGGCGTCCTGAATTGCCTTGAAGTTTTTTTCCTTGCCGGTGTAGGCACTGACGGCGGCCTGCAGATCACTATCGGGGAGCAAGGTGTTGCCCGATATTTCGTACGACGTAATCGCAAAGACCGGGTCATCGGCCCAAGCTGGCGAGGCCAGCATGCAACTGGCGATGAGCAAAATCTGTTGGGTTAGTGAGTGCTTCACGCGCTATCACCTTAGTAATGAACGGGTTGATTCTAGGTGAATTGGAGTGAGTTATCTATCAAAAATATGTGACAGATTCGCCTCGCGGATGGGAGGTTTAGGGGTGAATTATTTTTTTGAGCGATTTTCCGGGTTGACCGAAATCGTCTTGAAACTGGCCGAAAAATCCTGCATTCGTGAGCGGTTTTTGTTGAAATCGTACAAACCAAGTTTGGAGCGCGAGCGGTAATCGATGCGTTTTGATGCTTCGTCGATGCGGAACTCAATCTGATCCTTGAACCCGGTCGTGGTGGTGAAGATCACCTCCAGATAAAGCGGTGCAGTGTTGACGATGGTCGCTTCCGGGAAGGTCGCCAGCGTGGCACGCAACAGGCTCATTGCCTGTTCTCCGTCGCCCTCAAAGACCAGCGCTTCGAGGCCGTAGCTGCTGAAGGAATTTACGCAGTTGCCGGGGTGCGTGCAGGACAAGGCTTCCTGATTGACTTGCCGGCTGGTCTGCGCCTTGGCGTTTTCGTCGCTGGCGGTGGTAGTCAAGGTGGCAAGCATCAGGCTGACGAAGGCGGTTAGTTTGTTCAAGTGGTTTTCCGTGGGTTTTAGCGGCTGGGCGCCACAGCAAGAGGGATTGTTACGGTCGACAGGAAATTTGCCGCCATTTTTTGGACATCGACCCGCGCTTTGAGGCGCGCCGCCAGCAAATAAAGTCCACCGAGCTTGCGGTGTAAAAATAGTGTGTCAGCCGGCGGGGTGTGCCAGAAATCTCGATCCGTCCCGAGCACCATGCCGGCATCGCGGATGCGTGCTGCGAGATCGGAGCGCCCGAAGTCGTATTCACCGTCGTGGCGCAAAGGTTCGCAAGCCAGCGCAAAAATGTCGAGCACCCGGTTGCGCTGGGTTTCGTTGATGCTGGCCTGAAAGTAGCCAATCGCCTGCGCCGCCTCGTTCATCGCCGGGCGATTGCCGGTCGTCGCGCCGTGCATCAAGCGGCGATAGTGCTCAATCATCGGCGCCTGATAACTGCGGGTGGCGCCGAAATCGAGCAATATCAGTTGTTGCGAAGCGCTGTCGTAACGGTAATTGGCAAAGTTTGGGTCGGTCTGGATCAGGCGGAATTCAAAAATTTCGCGGAACAACAAATGGAAGAGCAGACCGATCACGCGGTCGCGCTCGGCTTGCGGCGCAGTGCTCAATGACTCGACCGGCACGCCGTCCATGCGCGTCATGACGAGGATGTTTTCAGTGGTCAGCGCGCTGTGCATTTGCGGCAGGCTGAACCCCGTGGCGTCGCTTAATAGCGCACCGTACTGGCCCATGTAGGCGCCTTCGCGTAGGTAATCGGCCTCGTGGTGGAGCTGCTGTTTGGCTTCTGCCATCAGCGGCGCAATGTCCAGCGATTTGGGCAGCAGGCCGGAGAGGCGGAGCAGGGTGGCGACGTTGTCGACATCACTGTTGATGCTTTGGCGCACGCCGGGGTACTGGATTTTGATTGCCAGGCGCTGGCCGTCCTTGGTCTGCCCGAGATGAACCTGACCAATCGACGCCGCCGCCACCGGCGTGAAGGAAAACTGCTGAAAATGCCGGTCCCAGCCTTCGCCCCAGTTGGCGTTGAGCACGCTGACCACCTGGCTCATCGGCATCGGGCTGGCGTCGGCTCGCAGGCGGGCGAGGATTTCGGCCAGTTCCGGCGGTAACAACTCGCCGGCATCCATCGACATCAGTTGCCCAACCTTCATCGCCGCACCGCGCAGGTGGGCCAGTTGTTCGGTGACGCGCCGGGCGTTGGCTGGCGTCAGCAGCAGATCGTTGATTTTCGGGCGCTTGCCTTGCGCAAACTGCCGCGCACCCTCGGCCAGCATATTGCCGGCAACGCCGCCGGCCAGACTGCCCAGCTTTGCCATGCGCGACCAGCGACCGCTGGGCACCGCCGAAGGCTTCAGTTTGCCGGTCATGCGCGCTTATTTGCCGCCGAGCAAGGGAGCATCGGGAGTGTCTGACTCATTGAGCGGATAAGGATCAGCGACATAGGCCGGGCCTTTCATGACCATGATGATAAAGGCCGCAATGCCCACAGTGAGCACTACCGTCCAGTGCAAAATCACGAGGCTGATTACATAAATGTCAAAACTCATGATGTGCGTGGCAATTTCTGCTTCTGTTGCGGTCCACGGGAAAAACCGGACGAAAATTGACGGCAAAGCGAGCAGCAAGGTGCCAACCAGAAAAATCATCGGCAGCGCACGGATCACCTTGCGCTCCTTGCCCGGCGGCGTTCTGGTGAAACCGGATAAGCGGTTGAAGGCACTCATGGCGGCGATTGCCTATCGAATTTATTTGACCAGTGGCCGGATGCTGGAGAAGCCGCCATCCAGCGCCCAAACCTGCCCGGTAACGCGCCCCGCGTGGTCGGAGAGCAACCAGATCATCAGCGCCGCCAATTCATCCGCCGAACCAATGCCGGGCAAAGGATACTGCCGCGCCGCCGCTTCGCGCCCCATGCTGCTGGACAGAATGCCGGTGGTGGCCGGGGTTTCCATAATGCCCGGCGCCACCGCATTGACGCGTATGCCATTAGCCGCATAAGTCGCCGCCGTACCGCGTACCAGCCCCTCGACACCGGCTTTGGCTGCCGCAATGGCTTCATGATTCGGTGTACCGATTTGTGCCGCCACCGAAGAAACCAGCACCGCCGCCCCCGGTAATTTGGCTTCGCGCAAGGCACCAACAAAGGCTGCCAGCGTGTGAAAGGCGCTGACCAGATTGGCGTTCAGGCCGTCCATAAAGTCCGTTTCGCTCATGCGGTGCAGGGCGCTCAGGCGAATATTGCCGACACAATGGGCCAGGGCAGTCGGTAGCAACTCATGCTCGCGCGCCGTCGCCAAAACCTGCCGCGCCCCGGCAACGGTCGAAACATCGGCGGCGATTTGCAGATGCTGGTGACCATAGATGGCTCGCAGGCGCTCAATGTCACGGCTGACCAGGACAAGCCGGCAACCCTCGGCAGCGAGTTGGCGGGCAATGGCCTGCCCCAGTCCACCGGCGGCTCCGGTGATGAGAACGATTTTGTTCATGTGGGCTCCTGGTCCTCGGGTTTATCTGAGTTGTCATGGACAATAATTTGCCAATCAGACAGTTTTCTCGATTGTAGGTTTAATAATTTAAATTGTCTAAGACAAATTGGGTGTTTGTCTGGCTTTTTGCGCATTGGCCAAAAACCAGTATCAGGCGCACCAAAGCCAAATAAATTGCCACTCGGGGCTCGCCACGCTAGCAATTGTCAGAATTTAGAAGCGACAATTTAACAATTTCGTAAAGATTGAACCTGATTATTCGTCAGTGGTCACAATCCGTGGTTTTTGTTTTTACATTTTGGGGATTACCCAAGCGGTTTGCTGGCACGACCGGCATTCAGCCTTGGCATGACTGTATTAACCACGCACCATTGAGCAAGATGGTGCTTATAAACGACAACGATCATCCTGATTGGACCGCTGTACCATGAAAGCCTTACCAGCAGGAAAACAACAATTCATCTTTCCGATCATCAACGGGGCACCGGGTGCTCGTTGCAAAGAAGCGCTGGATTTGCGTGACGCAGTGGATCATATTGAGCAGGGAATTGTTATTTTTGACCAAGATCTGGCTTTGCTCCTCTGGAATACGCGCTTTATCGCCTTGACTGGCATTCCTGCGCATATCCTTCAGGTTGGCGTGGCAATGATTGATTTGTTCCGGTTCAATGCCCAACGGGGCGAGTACGGAGACGGTGATGCCGATCAACTGGCGACCCAGCGCTTCTCGCTGTTCAAGGAGCGCGAGGCTTACCGCTTTGAACTGGTGCGACCTAATGGAACGGTGCTGGAAGTCGCTGGCCGCCCACTGCCGAGTGGTGGATTTGTCGTCACTTATGCCGACGTTACGCAACGCCATCAGGCAGAAGCGGCGCTACGGGCTAGTGAAGCACGTTTTCGCAGCTTTTCTCAGTTAGGTGCCGACTGGTTCTGGGAGCAAGACGAAAATTTCCGCTTCACGCAAGTGTGGGGTTGGGAGCGCTACCACCAGACATTTCCTGACACCCACTCACTCGGCAAAACGCGTTGGGAGCTAGGCTACCTCGGGGTTGGCGAGACTTTTTGGGAGCGCCATCGGGCGCTGCTGGCAAGACGGGAAGCGTATCGCGATCTTGAATTGCGTCGTCTTGGCGAGGACGGTCAAATACGTGTTGTGAGTATCAGTGGTGAGCCGATTTTTGATGGGAATGGTCGTTTTACCGGCTATCGTGGCGTTGGTCGTGATGTTACCGAACAAAAAAAGACACTTGAAGCCTTGCAAATTGCCTCCACTGTCTTTCAGGCCAGCGCCGAGGCGATGGCGGTGACCGATGCTCAGAACCACATCATTTCTGTGAATCCGGCTTTTGAACAAACCACCGGGTACAGCGCTGCCGAGGTGCTCGGCAAAAACCCGCACATCCTGAGTTCCGGTCGCCAGGGCCGGGCTTTTTATCAAGCCATGTGGCAAGACCTCAATAACAGCGGCCACTGGCGCGGTGAAATCTGGAACCGGCGTAAAAATGGTGAGGAATATCTTGAACAACTGACCATCAACACCACATTCAACGAAGATGGCACGGTCAACCGCCGTGTTGCGTTGTTTTCTGATATTACCGAACGCAAGAATGCTGAAGAACTGATCTGGCGCCAGGCCAATTTTGATAGTCTCACCGGCCTGCCCAACCGCCGCATGTTTTACGACCGGCTGGCGCTGGAGATCCGCAAGGCGCATCGGGGCGGTCAGCAATTGGCGGTTCTCTTCATCGATCTTGATAATTTCAAGGAGGTCAATGACACCCTGGGGCACGATCAAGGTGATCTTTTGCTGATCGAGGCTGGACGGCGACTTACCAGTTGTGTGCGGGAGACCGACAGTGTTGCCCGCCTGGGAGGCGACGAGTTCACCGTGTTGCTCTGTGAAATTGACAATCCAGGCAGTGTCGAACGGACGACGTTGAGCATTCTTAAACAGTTGTCTTCACCTTTTCAACTGGGCGATGAGGTGACGCTGATTTCGGCCAGTATCGGGATTACCACCTATCCTCGCGATAGTACCGATCTCGGCGAACTGCTGAAAAATGCCGATCAGGCGATGTACATTGCCAAAAAGCAGGGGCGCAACCGCTACAGCTATTTCACCCCGGATTTGCAACTGGCCGCTCAGAGCCGATTACGACTGATCAATGATTTACGTGCTGCAGTTGCTGGCAAGCAGTTGCGTGTCCATTTTCAACCTATCATCGAGTTGGCCAGCGGACGCATTCACAAGGCGGAGGCATTGGTGCGCTGGCAACACCCGCAGCGCGGGCTGGTCAGCCCGTCCGAGTTCATTGCCGTGGCTGAAGAAACCGGGCTGATTCTGGAAATTGGTGACTGGGTCTTCAAGGAATCAGCGGGCTGGGCCAAACGCTGGCGTGCGTTGTTTGGGCCGGACTTCCAGATCAGTGTCAACAAATCACCGGTTCAGTTTCAACAGCAAAACGGTAAGGACGGCTGGCTCGCTCACATGCGGGAAATCGATCTGCCCGGCCAGGCGATTGTGGTTGAAATCACTGAGAATCTGCTGCTTGGTTCGGATTCACCGATTATGGAAAGCTTGCTTGCCTATCGGGATCACGGCGTGCAGGTCGCCATTGATGATTTTGGTACCGGCTATTCCTCACTGGCTTACCTCAAGCGCTTTGATATCGATTACCTGAAAATCGACCAGTCCTTCACTCGTAACCTTGCCCCTGATTCAAGCGACATGGCCCTCTCGGAAGCGATAATCGTCATGGCGCATAAATTGGGCCTCAAGGTTATTGCCGAAGGTGTTGAAACCGTTGAACAGTCTGACCTACTGCGCTCGGTCGGTTGCGACTATGCGCAAGGCTATCTGTTTTCGCAGGCGCTATCACCAGAGGCCTTCGAGCAGTTCTTGTTGCCATTGCCGGATCGTCAAGTCAAGTCGTCTGAGCAGAGATCGGGCGCTGTGGTTTGACCTCTCTTCAACGTTGTCGTGCGTCGTGCCAAGGCGCTACCGTGCAAGCACCTTGGCAAGTGCTCCATCTTTTTTTCAGAAAACGGAATTTGAAGCACCCTGAAGCGTAGCCCGGTTGTTGAATTGCTGCTCAGGAAAGCCTACGAAACAGATTTGCGCTGCGCAAATGCCATACCGGGTGCTCGATCAATGCCCTGCAGGGCATCCAGCAAGGTGCCGAGTTTGGCGTTGGTTTCGGCCAGTTCCTGCCATGGGTCTGAGTCGGCAACGATGCCGGCGCCGGCCTGCAGGGAGATGGAGTGGCCCTGAATCAGCGCGGAACGCAAGGCGACTGAAATCTGGCCATTGCCAGCGCTATCGAGCAGCCCGATACCACCGCTGTACCAGCCACTGCGTTGCTCGCTATGGGCCTTGAGCCAGTCGATGGCGGCGGCGGTGGGGTAGCCGCCGACGGCCGGGGTGGGGTGCAGGACACGCAAGAGATCGAATAGTTTGGTGCCGCTCAAGGCGGTGCCGGTGATCCGGCTACGCAGGTGGGTCAGGTGGCCGGCGGGGTGGACTTCAATCGGGTGGGCGTGCGGTCGGCGCTGGCAAAGTGGCGTCAGTGCTTCGATGATGGCGGCGACCACCAACGATTGTTCGTGCTGATTTTTACTGCCGTCCAGAGCGCTTGAGCCAGGCCAGGCGGTGCCGGCCAGGGCGTCTGATTCGATCTCACTGCCGTTGAAGGAGACCAGGTTTTCCGGTGTAGCACCGAGAAACGTGCTCTCACCTTGATTAAAGGCATAAATGCAGGCATCGGGTTGGCGAATACAGAGTTGCTCAAGCAGTGGACGGGCATAAATTTTTGCTGGGGCTAGCCATCGCCGGCTGCGTGCCAAAACGACTTTGGCAAGTCGTCCGCAAAGAATGTCCCGGCGGGCGGCATTGACCCGGGCAACCCAGGCGCGCTCCGCCAGGGTGACGTCGCTTTCCGGCAGGCAATCTGGCATTTGCCGTGCTGCCGGTTGGCTGAGCAGTTGCGGCCATTGAAGCAGAGCGTCGTCGATGCGGGCACTGGTGCTGGTCAAGGTGACGCGACAATGGCCGGCACGGCTTTCGAGCAGTAGTGCGGGAATGCTGAGCAGGGCTGAGGGAAGCTCGCTGGTGCCGCCATTTTCATCAAATGAAAAGCCAAGAAATGCCATCGGTTGGCCATTGTGCCGCCAATCCTGCATCAACCCGTTATAGGCGTTACCCAAGGCGGCAAAGCGTTGGGCACCGCTACTGGTGAGGTGTAATGCCTGGCCAATGCCAAGGCGGAACTCGCCACTGGCCGGACGGGCGTGATACCAATAGGCGCTGTTGCCGGGGAGGTGGTCGAGCCAGTCGTGAGTGCCGGGGCCGAGTTCCAGCGTCAGGCTGATCAGTGCTGAGCCGGGCGCTTCTTCGGCGAGTTGCAGCAGACGCTGCTGCAACTGGCTGTTGGCCAGGTGTTTTAGCAGTTGTTGTGGTGTTCGTGGGTGAAATTGCTGTTTCATGCCGCTGCCTCGCTGGCAAGGTGGCGCAGGGTGCTGCGTTCCAGTTTGCCGGCAGCCGTGCGTGGCAGGCTGGCGAGTTGAATAATGCGCCGTGGCAGGGCGGCTGACGGCAGGCGCGGGGTGCTCCAGCGGATGATTTCGTCCGTGCTGGCATCGCCGACGACCAGCGCGACGACAATGTCGCCCCAAACCGCATCGGGCAAACCGGTGACGGCGACATCGCGCACTCCGGGGCAGGCGGCGAGGCAGGATTCGACTTCCAGCGGATGCACATTGCGTCCAGCACTGATCAGCATGTCGTCGGCGCGACCAGTTACGGTCAACCGGCTTTTTGCGTCGATTTTTCCGAGATCGCCGGTGGTGAACCAGTCGTTTTCGGGGCGTTCATTTTGCCCAAGATAGCCGAGCATGATTTGCGGCCCACGCAGCAGGATGCGCCCGGTGCTATCCAGTGAAATCTCGTTTTCGCCCAGTGCTGTGCCCACCAGTCCAGGTTGCCAGGGGCCGTCGGCGGCCGTCCAGGTGGCGATTTGGGCGCTGCTCTCGCTCATCCCGTAACTGGGATTGAGCGGCCAGCCGGCGGCGCTGGCTTTTTCGTAAAGTGTGAGGCTCAGGGCGGCACCGCCGATGATGGCGTGGCGCAGACTGGCCGGTGGCTTGATACCGATTTCCAGAAGGCGTGCCAACATCGCCGGCACCAGCGAAATATGCGAGACGGGATAGCGCTCGAAATCGTCACGAATGGCTGAAGTATCAAAGCGTTCATGCAGTAAAACAGTGGCACCTGCCAAAGCGCAGCGCCAGAGAATCGACTGACCACCGATGTGGTAAAGCGGCAGGCAGGCCAGCCAAATATCACCGGCGCCTAGCGCCAGGCGCTGGTTGGCGGCCTGCGCGGCGCTGGCTAAATTGGTCAGGCTCAAGGCCACGGCTTTGGCTTGCCCTTCGCTGCCGCTGGTGCTGATGATCAGTGCTGCAGCTTCTGGCGCTGAGTCGGCTTGGGTTAGCGCCTTGTCAAGCGGCCAGAATGGGCGCTGGCTGAGACTGCAAGCATAGGCGTGGCGCGCTAGATCAAGGCTGCTGCCCTGGCAAACATACGGCGTGGCGGAGGAGGGGATTTGTGCTGCGAGTTGCCGGGCATCACCGAGCAGGCGCTGCCAAGTCCAGTGGCTTTCGCCAGCAATCAAGGCCACTGAATGGGGCGCAGCGGCGGCATTGCGTTCGGTAAGTTGAGCGAGGCTAAGGGCAGTCGACATGGCCGCCGATTATAAGGAAGTAATGATCCAGGTCGTGGCGACCTGGATCAATAAAACTGAGTTTTAAAAAACTGCCTTTTAGCGCTGTGTGGTTTGCGCCTTGATGGCTAGCCATTCGCCATTGCGCTCTTCGAGCAGGTATTCCTCCAGCGCTTCAAAGCGGTAGGGCTTGTCATTCATCAAACCCTGTTCGATGGCAATCGATTTGACGACGATCTGCTTGCAACTGGCCTCGGTTTCACCGGCAGCAAAGCTCGCTTCCAAAGAGACGCGGCGCTGAGAATAATTTTTCAGGCTGGCGATGGCGCTCAGTGTGCTGTTGACCATCTCATCGCGATTGAATTCCAGCGACTTGGTCTCGTTGCCGCTACGCACCGTGGCTTGCGCAACGATTTCCGGGGCAAATAAATTAAGAATGGTTTTGACGTCACGGCGGACGATGGCGCGATCAAAACGGCCTAGCCAGGCTTCGGCGATGGCTTTGGGGGGGCAGCCAACAATGGCTACTGCGGGTGGTTCGGCACCGCTATCCGCTTGGGTGTCAGTACCGGCAGCAGGACGCGAGCCAGCGGTGCGATTTTCAAGCTGCTTTGCACTGATGGTATCAATGCTTTCAGAGTAACGGTCGAGTTCCTGATCGAAGCTGCCGGGCACATAAAAATCAGGGACTTGGGTCAGCAGCACCGGCAGCAGGATGGTCATCAGCGCCCGGGTGCGGGTACCAGCAGTGGCCGGGTCACGGGCAAAACCGACCTTGCCACTTTCAATGGCGACATTGCCGCCATTGGCATCGAGCAAGGTTTCGCCGCGATTGACCTTGTCGTACGTACCCTGACGGTAGGTGGAGTTCGCCATCGAAGCCGGCAGTACATAGGGTTCGTGGTCGGTGCCGCGAATGCCGATGGTGGCTGAGGGCGTCAGGACGCGGTGATCGTTGCGGTTGAGTTGGCCAATCCAGCCGGTGATCAGGCGCAGCGAGCCGGTGATCAGGCGGAGGATTTGACGGTCGGTTGATTTGCCTTCAGCAGCAAAGCGTTCCGGAATGAATTCGGCACCGGGTCGCACCGCGACAATACCGCCATCCGGCGTTTTAAGAACCGCTTCGCCATTGCTGGCGGCGCGTATTTTTTCCCCGACATTGACCGTACCGCCTTCTTTCAAGCGGCGCGGTACGCCTTGTTTGCCGGTGGCAAAAACATCGCCCTTCAAGCGCCAGACATTGGCAAATGGTTTGCCGGTATCCGGGTTCTCCTCGGCTGCCAGCGCGGGAAATGCCGCCATGACGGCGAGTAGCAGGCTGAGGACAACGGACTGGAGAGATTTGCGGGTCAATGCGTTCATGGCGTGGCCAAATACTGAAGCGTTTTTAATGCCGGCAGTTTAAACCTAAACCCAATCTTAATGCTTGGCAAGCCCGCCGTAGGAAAACCCCAGCCCTGAAAGTGGCGGCAGGATCAGACCGTTGTTCAAAAATTTCAGCCCGGCACCGGTGTCGGATAAAAACCATTCGCCGCTGGCCAGGCCGTGCGTCGATAGGGGGGCAACCGCTGCGGCCAGATGGGCGCAGGCCATCAAACCGCAGGCACTTTCGAGGCTGGAGGTGACGACCACTTCAAGGCCTGCGGCGCGTGCGCGCAAAGCGAGAGCGACGCTGGCCAGCAGGCCGCCGCAGCGCGCCGGTTTGATAATCAGGCGACGAACTGGTGGCCGTTGCCAAAATGCGTCATCCAATAAATGAGTGGATTCGTCGATGGCCAGCGGGAAGCTGGCATCTTGCTGCAAGGCGCGAAGTTGCTCCTGGCTCGGCTGGGCGAGCGGTTCTTCGAGTCCCTCGATGGGCAGATTGCGGCAGGCCGCGATAAAAAACCGCGCATCGGCCAGCGACCAGGCGGCGTTGGCATCCAATCGCCAACGGCAGCCAGCGGGCAGGGCGGCGCTTAATGCTTCAAGCTGATGGATTTCTTCGGCGACTGAGCCGATCCCGACTTTTAGCTTGATAGTTTGGTAACCAGCAGGAATGTCGGCGGGCTTGACTGAAAAAATCGACCCAAAAACCGCGTTGACCGTAATACTTTGCGGTGCCGGTTCGCCACTAAGGTATTGCGCCAGGTTGACGCCTTGTCGCTGGGCAGCGAGGTCGAGATAGGCGCATTCCTCAGCAAATTCCTGCGCTGCCACCGTGCTGATTCCGAATTCTGGCAAGGGCGCGGCATCGCCCCAGCCGATCAAGCCATCCGCCGTGCGTAGCCGCAAGAGCCGGCCTTCGCGTTGCGTCATCACGCCGCGCGACGTTTGCCATGGGCGCTTGAAGGCGAGTTGGTAAGGCAGCCAGTCGGCGGCGACGATGTTCACGGACGTTTGCGGTATTTTCCGAAATCGGGCGGGCGGCGTTCGAGCCAGGCGTTGCGGCCTTCCTGGCCTTCTTCGCTCATGTAGAACAGGCCGGTGGCGTTGCCGGCCAGTTCCTGAATGCCGGCCAGTCCGTCGGTGTCAGCGTTGAAGCCGGCCTTGATCATGCGCAAGGCCATCGGCGACAGTTTGAGCATGTCGCGGCACCACGAAACCGTTTCGGCTTCGAGTTGTTCTAGCGGCACCACGGTATTGACCAGACCCCAGGCCAGCGCCGTCGCCGCATCGTATTGCCGGCACAGCAGCCAGATTTCCTTGGCGCGCTTCATGCCAATGGTGCGCGCCATCAGCCCGGCACCGAGCCCAGCATCAAAACTGCCAACACGCGGGCCGGTCTGGCCGAAGCGGGCGTTTTCAGCGGCGATGGTCAGATCACAGACCAGATGCAGCACATGGCCGCCACCGATGGCGTAGCCGGCGACCATCGCCACCACCGGCTTGGGGCAGCGGCGAATCTGCATTTGTAAGTCCAGCACATTGAGGTGCGGCGTGCCGCCTTCGTCGATATAGCCTTCCTTGCCGCGTACAGTCTGGTCACCACCGGAGCAGAAAGCTTCGTTACCCGCACCGGTAAAAATGATCGCGCCGATACTGCTGTCACGCTGTGCGTGGTGAAAAGCGTCGATCAGTTCATTGATCGTTTCCGGGCGAAATGCATTGCGCTTTTCCGGGCGGTTGATGGTGATTTTGGCGATGCCTTCCGCCGTTTGGTAAAGGATGTCGGTATAGGTTTGGCTAGTTTGCCAGTCGATAGCAGTTGTCATTTTCGTTCGGTGGAATGGCGTGGCGCGCAGTATACCGGTTGCCGCGCAGTGTATATTCGTCTTCCCGAATCCCCTGCCAGCAAATTTCTGACCATGTTCCGTACCCTAAACCGCCCTGAAATCTGGATCACCACGCTCGCTGCTGCCGGCATTTTGGCGCTGACCATGGGCGCACGGCAGTCGATGGGCTTGTTCATTTCACCGATCAATCTCGATACCGGTTTGAGCGTGGCGACCATCAGCCTGGCGCTGGCGATTGGCCAGTTTTCCTGGGGCGCGGTGCAGCCTGTCGCTGGCGCCTTGGCCGACCGCTATGGCCCGCGTGCGGTGCTGCTCGGCGGCGTGGTGATCATGGCGCTGGGCAGCGCCGTAGCGCCGTTTATGGGAACGGGATTTGGCCTGATCGTCGCGCTCGGTCTGCTTTCCGCCATCGGATCTGGATCAGCCAGTTTCTCAGTCTTGATCGGTGCCGCAGCGACCCGTTTGCCAATCGAGTCGCGCGCGGCGGCGTCCGGCATCATCAATGCGGGTGGCTCATTCGGCCAGTTCATTTTTGCCCCGATTGTGCAAAAACTGATTCAGCTCTTCGGCTGGATGGGGGCAATGTGGGGAACGGCCCTGCTGATCCTCTCGGCGCTGCCTTTGATCAACACGCTGACCAAACAGAAAATCGAGCCGGTCAAGCATGCCGAAGATGGTGGCTTGAAGCAGGCCATTGTGACGGCGATGAAAAACCCCAGCTATCTGCTGCTGCACGCCGGGTTTTTTACCTGCGGTTTCCATATTGCCTTTTTGGTCACGCACCTGCCGGGTGAGGTCAACCTTTGCGGCTTGCCGCCCTCGGTCGCCAGTTGGTCGCTGGCCATCATCGGCCTGTTCAACATCGCCGGCAGTATTTATGCCGGCCATGCCATCTCCAAATACCGCAGCAAATATGTGCTGGCCGCGATGTACGGCTCGCGCGCGGTGATGGTTGCCCTCTATCTGATGGCGCCGCGTACCGAGCTGACCTTTTATATCTTCGCTGCCGGCCTCGGCTTTACCTGGCTGGCAACCGTACCGCCGACCGCAGCGCTGGTCGGCAAATTGTTCGGCATCCGCTATCTCGGCACCTTATTTGGCCTGACCTTGCTGACGCACCAGATCGGAGGGTTCCTCGGCGCCTACCTGGGCGGTCTGGCCATTACCCAATTCGGCGACTTCGGCTGGATGTGGTACGCCGACATTGTGCTGGCAGCGCTGGCGGCATTGATCAACCTGTCGATCAAGGAAGCGCCGATTGCCCGTGCGCCGGCCATGGCCTGATTTTTTAGGGGCTACAGCGCGTAGCCAAACGAGCTGATGATGGCTCGGGATTTGGCGTTCTTCAGGTAATCCATCAGCGCTGCCGCCGCAGGATTGTTGCGGCCCTGGTTCAAAATCACTGCATCCTGCCGGATGGGGGAATGAAGTGTCGCCGGCACCATCCAGGCTGAGCCGCTGGTGATTTTGCCGTCTTTAAGCACCTGCGACAGCGCCACAAAACCCAGTTCAGCATTGCCGCTGCTGACAAACTGGTAGGTTTGACCGATGTTCTCGCCTTGAACCACCTTGGCCGATAATTTCTCCACCAAGCCGAGTTGCTTCAAAACCTCAATTGCCGCCACGCCGTAAGGTGCGGTTTTGGGATTGGCGTGCGCCAGGTGCTTGAAATTGTCTTTCTTCAAAACCTCACCTTGCGCATCGACAAAGCCGGGTTTTACCGACCACAGCACCAATTTCCCAATCGCATAAGTAAAGCGGGATTTGGCGACGGCAAGCCCCTCGGCTTCGAGTCGTTCGGGGATTTCGTTGTCGGCTGATAAAAAAACGTCAAATGGCGCACCGTGGGTAATTTGCGCGTAGAACTTCCCGCTACCGCCGAACGAGAGGGTGATTTTATGGCCGCTATCGCGCTCAAACTCGGCAGCAATTTTCTGCATCGGCTGCGTAAAGTTGGCTGCCACGGCGACTGAAACCTCACCCGCTTGCGCCAGGTGGCTTATGAAAAAAGCGGCGAGAAGGGAGGTGTGGCGACGATTCAGTTTCATGTTCTCAGGCCAGCAAGGCAACGGCTTTGACCTGCGCCCAGACCACTTGCCCGACCTCAAGGTTCAAGGACTTCCGCGAGCGCTCGGTAATGCGGGCGAGTAGCGGCGTGTTGGCGACATGAATTTGCACCAAGACATGGCCCGGTGTGTCGGTCGGGGCGATGGCGCTGATCTCGCCTTGGAACG
>JAQTZQ010000058.1 GCA_028687645.1 Rhodocyclaceae bacterium | reverse complement strand
GCCCCAAGCCAGTTGCGCTGGGTCGGCACGCCAGCGCCAGAGCAGCGGCGCATTTTCCTTGCCCAGCCACTTGAACAGACGCGGCAGGGCTTGCTGGTTGGCCCAGGGTTCGGCATGTGAAACAGAAATCTGGCCGCCGTTGGCAAAGCTGGTTTCGTTGCCGGCGATTGGCTGGCGATCAATGATCGTGACCTGGTGGCCGGCACGGGCCAGATACCATGCACTTGTTGTGCCGACAACGCCAGCACCCAGCACCAGAACCCTCAAGCCTCGCCTCCGCGTTCCCGGATGATGCGGGAAACTTCCGGGATATGGCGCATGCCGCGCATGACAGCGGCCAGGTGCTTGCGGTGGGCAACCTGGATGGTGAAGCGCAGGGAGGTAAAGAGGCGTTCAGGATCCGCCTCCATCGCTACATGTTCGATGTTGGAGCCGGCTTCAGCAATGGCCGAGGCGACTTGCGCCAGTACGCCGCGCGTATTTTTGACCTCGACCTTGATGCGGATGTCGAACAGCTTGCCTTCCTCCGGCTCCCATTCGACATCGATCCACTTTTGCGGCTCGGACGAGCGCGACTTGCGGATCGTCTGGCAATCGTGGGTGTGGATAATCAGGCCGCTACCCTTTTTGATCGAACCGATAATCGGGTCGCCGGGAATCGGCTGGCAACAACGCGCCAACTGAATCGCCATGCCTTCTGTGCCATGAATGGCCAGGGTCATGTGACTCGGGCTATCCGCCGACATATCCTCGCGGGCCAACAAGCGGCGGGCAACAACCGAGGGCAGGCGCTTGCCAAGGCCGATGTCGGTATAGAGTTCTTCTATCGATTTCTGCCCACCGGCCTTGATCAACTGATCCCAGGCTTCAGCGGGAATCGAGATGGGTACCACGCCTAGCGTCAACAACTCCTGGCGTAGCAGGCGCTCGCCGAGGCGAGCCGATTCTTCGTGCTGAACGGTGCGCAAAAAATGACGAATTTTGCTGCGCGCACGACCGGTTTTGACGTAAGTCAGCCAGATCGGATTGGGGCTGGCCTTGGGTGAGGTGATGATTTCGACCATGTCGCCATTGCGCAGCTCGGTGCGCAGCGGCGCCAGTTCATGGTTGATGCGTGCGGCAGAGCAGTGATTGCCGACATCGGTATGGACGGCATAAGCGAAGTCCACCACAGTGGTGCCACGTGGTTGCGCCATGATCTTGCCCTTGGGCGTGAAGACGTAAACCTCATCCGGGAAGAGATCAATTTTGACATTCTCAAAAAATTCGGAGGAGTCGTTGCTCTGCATTTCGAGTAGCGACTGCAGCCATTTATGCGTGCGAATCTGCAAATCTGCACCGCTTTCTTCCTCGTCCTTGTACAGCCAGTGCGCCGCCACGCCATCCTGCGCGACGTGGTGCATCTCTTCGGTGCGAATCTGCACTTCTACTGGCGTACCGTAGGGGCCAATCAACGTTGTGTGCAGCGACTGATAGCCATTGGCTTTGGGAATCGCGATGTAATCCTTGAACTTGCCGGGTACCGGCTTGAACAAGCTATGCAATGCCCCCAGCGCGATATAGCAGGCCGGCACGTTATCGACGACGACACGGAAACCGTAAATATCCAGAACCTGCGAGAAGGAAAGCTGTTTTTCCTTCATCTTGCGATAAATCGAGTAAAGGCTCTTCTCGCGCCCAAAAACATCGGCACGCAAGCCGGCTGCGCTCAGTTTGGTGCGGATGCCATCGAGAATCCTGGACAGCAACTCGTCGCGATTGCCGCGTGCCGCCTTCATGGCGCGAGCCAAGGTGGCAGCGCGGTGGGGATGAATCAGGCGGAATGAGTTGTCCTGCAACTCGCGATAAAGCTTGTTGAGGCCGAGGCGCAAGGCGATGGGGGCATAAATTTCCAGCGTTTCGCGGGCAATGCGGCGCTTTTTGTCGGGCCGCATCGCCGACATGGTTTGCAGATTGTGCTGGCGGTCAGCGAGTTTGATCAGCACGACGCGCAGATCGCGCGCCATGGCCATCAGCATCTTGCGAAAATTCTCGGCCTGCGCCTCCTGGTAGGAGGCAAACTCCATCTTGTCGAGCTTGGAGAGACCATCGACCAATTCGGCCACCTCGCGACCGAATCTGTCGTTCAGCTCCTGTTTGCTGGTGCCGGTATCTTCCAGCACATCATGCAGCAGGGCGGCCATGATGGCGTCCACATCCATACGCCATTCAACGATGGCGCCGGCGACGGCCAGCGGGTGGGTGATGTAGGCCTCACCCGACATGCGCTTTTGATTGGCATGTTTTTCCGCCGAGAAGGCATAAGCCTGCTCGATGCGGGAGATATCTTCAGAATTTAGATAGTCGAGACTATCGAGGAAAACCCGGTAGGCGGGTTCCTCTGGGATGGGCGGCGGAGACGACGGTATTGAACCCATCAGACTTCACCGCACCAGCCTCAGGCCTGGCTCTTGGCGAGAACTTCGATGCCAATTTTGCCCAGCGACATTTCGCGGAGTGCAACAACGGTCGGCTTGTGCTTCTCGGCATCAACCAGCGGCGTTGCGCCATTGGCCAACTGGCGAGCGCGATGGGCGGCTGCCAAGGTCATCTGGAAACGATTAGGGATTTTTTTAAGGCAATCATCAACGGTAACGCGAGCCATACAAACCTCAAGACTTTCAATTATTAATCAAACGCGAGAACAGGGCGGCGTGACGAGCACGTTGAACCGCATAACGCAGGCTTGAGGCCCGAACTACCGAGCGTAAATCGCTCAATGCCTGCTCCAGACAGTCGTTAATAATAGCATAGTCAAATTCCCCGGCATGGCGCATTTCGGCTTGCGCGGCGGCCAAACGGCGGTGAATGATGTCGCTGCTGTCGGTGCCGCGCCCGGTCAGGCGGCGTTCCAGTTCTTCCATCGAGGGCGGCAGGATGAAAATGCCGATTGCCGCCGGGAAAATAGCGCGCACCTGCTGCGCCCCTTGCCAGTCGATTTCAAGCAAAACATCGGCACCAGCGGCGAGTTGATCGGCAATCCATTTCTTCGAAGTGCCGTAAAAATTTCCGTGGACCTCAGCCCACTCGAGAAACTCTCCGCGCTCGATCATGGCGCGAAAATCCGTCACTGACAAAAAGTTGTATTCGCGGCCATGTTGCTCACCTGGCCGTGGCGCGCGAGTGGTGGTCGAAATCGAGAGATGAATGCCCGGTTCGTCCTTGAGCAGCAGGCTGACCAGCGTTGATTTTCCAGCACCCGAGGGGGCGGCGACGATGTAAAGATTGCCCGACATTCGTTATTCCAGGTTGAATCTGAATCTGTAGTGCATGGCTTGAAGCCTTGCCGCTACTGGGTTTGGAAGAATCGACATTTTCTAGGGGTACACGCATGGGTACACGTTTTTCATGGGCTTAGATGATACGTTGTGATTTGCTAATTCTAGCGGATGATGCAGCCCGACAACAAAGAAAACCCGGATCATGTCCGGGCTCTGGGGTTACTGGCTTTTGTGACAGCTATCAGCCTCTTTCGTCAGTAATTCGGCTTGTTCGCGGAAAGCCTCAGCGCTGGTTGCTGCCTCGTCCAGCAAGTAGCGTGCAATCTCCGCCAGCCGGGAAATGGTGATACGGTCTTGAACTGGTAACGCTTTTTCAATGTCGTCTGGGTGTCCGGCCATCTTCCCGATTGCCTCAAATATTGCAAAATCCCACTGGTGATAACAGGTCGCGGCTCCAGCGCAGTCATCAAGTGCTGCGATAGCTTTTTTGGTGGTAGCCAAAACTTCGCTATCGGTCACGGTATGGCGCAGCTTGTCGATTTCCTTGTCAGCCTGATTCAGTGAGGCCGACAACAAAGCGCATTTTGCTTTCAGTCCTTCAACTTCGCCGCGTAGTTCGACGATCAGGCTATTTGCCTCGCTGGGTATGTTCGTGGTGGTTTGCATCTTGATTGCTCCTTTTGATGAGACTCGAAACCCCGTTACGAGCGGGGGTGGACAGATGTTCGTAACATGTCAAAAGTCATGCCGCCAAACCTCACGATAAGGCGCATCTGTCCATTGAGAGTCGAACCAATAGACGCAAAAAATCCACGCTTCGGGGTGGATAACCGCTTTTGACTTGGTGTTACGAGCACCGTGACAACAGTATCTGCCAGAAAGCCGAACGGGTCAATGTGGGCTTGGCAAATTCAAATGGACACCCGCCCCGGCAGTGTGGCAACCTACGTTGGCAGGACAAAGAACCAACACGCACGTTATCGTGATTGTCGAAGCAGTGCGCGTTCGGATGGTCGTAGAGGCTATCGCAGCCACATAGCCAATGTGAGCTATGACCTTCGTCTGAATTGCAAACTCTTTCAGAGACGGGCAACCTATTCATGGTGCAAATAAGAAGGTACGAGTTTCTGAAGCCTTCTCTATGACGCTGTAGCCAGAAAATAACGAACGAGGGGGGAAGCATGAACGAAATGTCACCACTTGAAATTGCTAAAACAGTTCTTGAAATGGCAAACACTGGATTACACGTTTCAGAAATTGCTACACGCGCGATTGATGGCGGGCTTGCTATCAATCACCCATACGTCGATTTGGTTCAAAAAATAACCAGTGCGCTGGCTGCCAATGTAAAGCGCAGCACTACAATCTTTGCGCGAGTCACAAATCCGAAAGACAAAACGAAAACCAGGAAGGGCTACTATCGACTCAAGCGCGTCACGTTTAAAACCCCACCTGTTTGTGACCCAGACCTTCCTGAAACTTCCGACACCTGCTTTATTGGAAAAGCGGGAGAGTACGCAGTCATGTCGGAATTGCTATTTCTCAAATTCAACGTATCCCTGATGTCTGTTGATAAAGGGGTAGATATTGTTGCTGCAAACGAGCAAAACGAATATTTTCACATTCAGGTCAAAACTGCGAACGTGAAAGATGGCGCTTATTTCTCGTCAATCGCTAGAACGTCCTTCAATGCCAACAAGAACGGAAAGACTTTTTACGTTTTTGTTCTTCGCAAGGAAGGTCGAAATGACTACATGGTTATCCCAAGTACTCAGATATCAATCTATGATGGCCCCGTAGTCAAAGGTACAAATAGTTTGAATTTTAAATTTTCCTACGATGGAAAAACCAAGAGATATACCTTGAACGGCGTACAAGACGCTTCACTATTTACTAACAAATGGTCCCTGATTAGATAGCGTTGATTCACCCCTGGCCAGAACAAATGAATGTTCATGCTCTCTAATTGGCATCCCGCTCCCGGCATCCTTGCGCTATACAAAGGCAGGACGAAGGCACAGACACGCAATGTCATCGTGATTGCCGAAGCCGTGCGGGGCAGGATGATTGTCGAGGCTATCGGGCGCAAGGGTAAGAGCGTCCGCCTGACTGTCAGCAGGGATAGTCTACGAGAACCTCAGCCGGATTTATTTGCATGACTGACGAACCGTGGGACAAGATAGGCGCAGCGTTTCATTTGTTGAAGGCCGCTTAGCTGCGCCTGGCAGGATAGATACGCACAAATTCGGTATCACCATCAGGCGCATTGTCGCCAGCAATCCGCCAGATAGTTGCATCACCAGTAGCAGGCGCTAATTCCGGCAATGATTGCTCATTGGCTTTTTGGAGAGCGGCGGCGATTTCCTTCCAATGGTCTTCAGTCATAACCAAGCCTCAATAGACGGATGGGGCTACCGAATGCACACTCAATCGACGCCCATTCTAGTTACAGGATATGCGCCCATTTCCACGCGTGTAGCAGTTCATTGAACGAGATACATCGCGAGGCGGATTGTTGACAATAGTCGTATTGCGGACAGTGACCTCATTTGGCGCGTCAATACCACAAGCTGCATACATCATTCTTTTGGCCGAATCGATGAGCGCGTAATCCTTTTTGATCGAGCTGGATTCGTTTTCATAGCTCATCTTGGCATCACGGCATTCGCGGCTCTGGCTGGCCTCGACCCGGACATCTGCTTTAGTCCGTCCTGTGACAGGGGTATTGATGCGCCGTTCCGCATCAGAAATCATTTTCCAGTGCTCTTGGGTTAACGCAAGTTCACGAGCACGTGAAAGATCATTGGAAGCCAACGCACCGGCCACCTTGGAGGTCAACTCATCCTTATTGCGCATGCTGGCGGCACTTGGTTCGCCATAGTATTCAGCCGTCCTAGTAGGAGCCATATCAACTACCGAACGTTCTGTTTTGCTCCCGTTTGAACATGGTGATTCTGAATAAATACTGCCCCCACTAGGGGTTCGGCATTTGTACGCTTGGCTATGAACGGCCAGCGACGCAGTGACCAAGGCCATGAATAAATATGATTTCACTCCTAGAGTCATCTTCATACCCTTAATGTTCTGTCAAATTCCATATCAATAGACTACTTGAGTCATGCATTAAAAGCAAATGGCATGCGAACTGAGCATTTGGCCGTTAACATAAAATCATTTGAAATGCGCTACTCTCTATTGTGGTTCGGGCAGGGTTTTGAACCCTGCATCTCGGACGCCCTAAGCGCCGCGTCTTCACGACCACCGGCTCATGCAAAAAGTATAGCGCAGCAAACAGCCTGATTGCTTGGTAGCAATGTCGCGGGTCAGTGCTGGGTCAATGTGTCACCCTTCGGCTAGTTCCTTGCGTCGCTCATCCTGATCCCTGAGTGCCTGGCGAAATTCACGCAACTGTTCCCGCCATGCGCCTTTGAAAGCGTTCTGGCTGACAATCGCTTTGCCATCATCCGATTTCGGCCCGGTGGATTTCTCCCACGGCTTCCAGCGTTTGATTAACTCGGCTCGCAGCTTGCGATGTTCGGGTGTCCGTAAGTAACTCATTGCTGTCTCCTGATTGTTTGCTTTGCTCGATTACGGTTTCCCGTGCGGGTGAGGCTGTACCGTTATTCACTTGCTGCGGGCCATTGCTGATATTGGCTTGCTTGGCATAAATCACAGGCGGGTTTTTGATCGTTGCCAATGTTTCCAATGTAGACCGGCATTGGTTCTGCGCTCGGAGTGCCAGCCGCATGAATGATTCAATGTTTGGTATGTGGGATTGCGATAACCCGCGCTCAGTCAGTCGAGTGAACAGGCTTTGCAGCGCCGTCGCCTGATTTATCAGCATCGCCTCAGCTTGCGAAAGGTCGCCAGTTTTTACCGTGTCGGCTTGTTGCCGCAATACAGCCAGCATTCCGGGAGTGTCGATACCATCCTGAAGGTTTTTCGGGTTCGCTTCGTGGATCACGCGATATGCGGCCAGTTCCGGCGAAACAATTACGCCAGCGAATGCTCGCCCCGCCGCATCAGCATCCGTTGGGTCATCACAATGACAAGGGACATGCTTTCTCGGCTCCGGTTGCTTTGGTGTGATTTGCTTTGGTTTCGTTGCCATGATTGCCCTCACTGTTTCCGGTGAATGTTGGTTACGCCTTTGACAATGCCAGCGTTCGATAGCCCCAGCGATTCACGATCTGCCATGAACTTTTCAAGCATTGATTCCGCTTCGCTCATACTCAGGCCGTGGTGTTTCGCCAGTGCCGACAAGCTAATCATCGGCGTACCGTCATCGAGATAGCCGTCAGGCTCAGGGGCTAGATTCATTTCCTCAGCCACTTGATCCACGACGGCGCGATATTCAGGCGGTGCGTAGTGCAGCATCTCCATGAATAGCAAGCGGCCTTCCTCAGTCTCGCTCTGGCCAGCATTGTTCAGTTCCTTGTACTTGGTAAAGAGGTAATCGAATATCGGGCTATTGGTCATTGTGATTTTCCTTTGTCTGTTCGGATGATTACCACGGCAAATCATCGGCAATGTCGCCTTGATACTGTGGGGCTCTGGTGGATGATTGCGGCCATTGCTGTGGCGTAGTTCCAACCGGCTCGTTGGTCGCGGCCTTGCGCTTTTGAGTGACCTGATAAGCCGTCAGGCAGTCATCGACAACCATGTCCAGGCTGGCCTTGGTTACGCCATCCTTGCCGGTGTAAATCTTGGGTGTGACTTTGCCGACAAGCGATACAGCATCGCCCTTGGATAGCGCCATCAGCTTTTGGCCGGTTGCCTCGCTGAATATGATTGCGCTCACTGAGCAGTTTTCATCCTGCCCGGTGGATGCTGCTACGGTAATCGTATAAAAGGTTTTCCCGCTCTTGGCGGTGCGTTCGGCTGGGGCTGCGATCACCTTGCCGGTAACGAGTGCGTTAATCATTTGGTGCCTTTCGTGTCAGTCAGCCCCGGCCAGCGTTCGCCGCCAAGTCGTTGATCGTTGTCAGTCGCGTTGGGCAGATAGCCCGCGCATCGGTGCAGGCTGTCGGGCTGGGGGCGGTATCCCATGTTCGCCACCACCATCGCCCCGCGTTCGGGCTTGGCAATGCTGCAAATGCGCCTCCGCAGGTTTAGGCATTGCTGGCATGTGCGCCGGTCGTCGGTGTCGGCAACCGTCGGCAAGATGGAACTGTTACGGTCGACGGCAATTTCAGCCTGAAAAGATGAAAGCGGATTTCCCGCCATGTCCGCTATCGCTTCCGCTGCAACATCGCCAGCTTTGATTATTTGTGGGGTATCAGGGGTATCAAGGGTGCAAGCCCCTATCCATGCGGGTTTCGCTGATACCTCTACCGGGTTGCAAGGGGTATCAGGGGTATCAGCTTGGATTGAAAGCCTTGCGAGTAGGTCACTAAGCCCCATGATCGCCGCCTAGCTTTTCAGCTTGTACCGGATAGAGTTTCACGCCACGCCCGGCAATCCGGTAAAACTTCGCCCGCTTGCCGTCAGCGCCAGGAACAGGTAAAGCCCCAGCCTCTTGTAAAACATCCAAAGCCCGCTTGAAATCAAAGCCCTTCAATGCCTCTTTCATTCCCTCCGCTGTAAATAGATACTCACGGCCATCGCCTGAATCTCGCCACCATCCGGCGCGGTCGCGTAACTGGCTTTCGTTGCTTGCATCGGCATCCGAAAAGCGGCCATCGCCATGCCGTTCAATAAAGCCTGAAACCTTATCGAGGATTTGCCGCCGTTCGTCATTGCCCTTGCCCCGGCTTGCACGCCACAACTTGAAGCATTCAGACGCCGCATTGATTGCTTCGCCTTCAGGCCATCCGGTAATGCCGTATTCGGTCGCCACTTCACCCGCCAGCGCCAGCAATGCAAACCTGCCCGCCGCTCGCTTGTCCTGCCCTTCGCCGCCGTCAGCAGCAAAGTGGGGAAGGGCTTTTACCGTTTCCAGCAAGGCGCAGAAGTCACGGGAATCCCTTGTCAGCTTTTCAAGGAATGCCCGCCCTGCATGGCCGTGGTGCGTGATAGATGCCCGCTTGATTGCATCCGAAAAAGCCGTACCGCTCGCCAGTCCGTGTAGATCATCCCAAGCCCCGAATGTTCGCGCCGCTGGAATATCCAACAGCCGTACAGCTTGCCCGGCTTTGGCTCGGTGTCCGCCTTCTGCCATCGTCGTTGCTATGCTGCGTTCGCCACTGGATAGGACAACGCAACGCCAGCGCGTAACGCCACGGGCATTGCCACTGCGCCCGGCTCGTTGCTTCCCGCGCCCGTTACCCAATGAATAGACAATCGCCCCGACTTCCCTTGGGTCGCATTCGCTGATTTCATCCAAGGCCAGCAAGCAATCATTAAACAGTGCCGCCGCTCCTTCCATGCCGTTCGCCGTTGCCCGCCAGCTTCGCCGGTAATTCGCCCCGCCCCAGATGGAACATGCTGCCTCAAGCGCCGTTGTTTTGCCGGTGGAACTATCACCAACAAGATGCAAGCCGCCGCCTTCCGCATTGCAGCGTTCCAACATCGGCCCGGCGAATGCTGCCGACAGCGCCAGCATCAGCAATGGGTTATTGATTGCCAGTGCCGATACACCAGACTGCCAGCCCGCCAGCGTTCCGGCTTTGGTGTGTTCGTCGTGTCCGCGTTCGCCGCTTTGGAAGATCACGCCTGAAGCCTTTGGCCCGATTACCGCATCCGGCAACACAAACGAACCGTCGCACCATCCGACTTGCAAGGCGCAGCGCATCCGGCGCTTGGGTGGTTTCGATTGCAGGTAGTTGGCAAGCAAGGTTTTTGCGTGCGGGTCAATTTCCACGCCCATGGCCAATAGTTCGCCGCGTAGATCATCGCCGCCCGCCTTCAGTAGCTCCATTGGCATTGCCCACTCACGCCAGCGCCCCAAGGTGTTTTTGAATCGTAGCAAGCGGCCAAAGTTATTGTCTTGCCCGTCAAAGGTGATTGCTTCGACATGCAAAGGGGAACATATCCAGCTTTGGGTTAGTGTTGGCGGGCCATCGGCCTTGGCTTGCTTGACGCCGAAAAACCAGACGCCGGGCTTTAACTTCCCGTTGCTGGTTTTGAGCCAGTCATCAAAGACACAAAAACGGGGGCGGTCATCCATGTCAGGAATCGGGCTTTTCTCTGCGCTTGATACCTCTGATACCTCTGGGGTTTCGCTTGGGGTATCAGCAGAAAGCCCGTCGTTACTGGCTTGCACCCCTGATACCTCTGATACCCCTGAATTTATCAATGTCTGAGATTGTTCGCTGATTGCACCATCAATCAGGCCGGTGATTGCCAGTCGTACCGCTTCCGCCCCAAATCGCCCCGCCATGTCATTGAAGTCCGTCGCACCTTCCGGGCGATTGCTGCCAAAGTCAGGAACAGCCAACAGCCCGCCGATTGATCTAGCGGCTTCAGTGCCTTTCGTCAGGCCGGGATTGCCTTCGGTGTGAATGTCATCATCGGCGCAAACGATCAAGGGCAAGTCTGGAAACTTGCCGCGCATGGCTTGAGATACCGCCCCCAGATTGCCAGCATCGAAGGCAATCGCAACAGGCAAGCCGGTTGATTCATGGATTGTTGCGCCGGTCGCAAAGCCTTCAGCAATGCACAATGCCGCCGCGCCGTTTGGGTTGCCCATGCTGAAATAGCAGCCCTTTTTCCGGCCATCGGTAAGAAACTTCTTTCCACCATCCGCACCAACGAATTGCAGCGAATGAATTTTGCCGCCATCGCTCAGGGGTACGAGTAACGCGCCATTGTGCAGCTTCGCGCCGTTGGCTTTGATGCCCTTGCGCACCAGATACGGATGATCGTCGGGTGCTAGCTCTGCGTTCTGCCAGATCGCCGCCGCCTTGGTCTTGGCTTGGGCTCTCCGCTGCGCTTCCTCGGCTTCGCGCTGCTTTCGCTCTTCAGCAATTCGCGCCTTGAATGCCGCTATCTCGGCCTCTGAATATTTGGCTTCACGCTCTGCCTGCCAGCTTGATTCAAACCCGGATGAGAAATCACCAAAGACGCCGCCGATACCATCATCGAATAGCTTGCACCATGCCGCCGTGTTGCTGCCTGACTTGCCCACGCCCGGCATTCTGTGCAGCTTGCCCGGCTCAATGGTGTTTGGTGGGGTCAGCCCCGCCGCTTTGATTGCATCGCTGAATTGTTCGGTAGGATTAAGCATTGCCGCCCCCTTCCTTGTCATTACCAAAGCCCGGATAAGGCCACTCCGGGGAACCCAACGAATACAGCGCGGCATTGCGCCGGGTCACGCCCCTGAATTCAACCTCCGGCAAAATGCGCGTGATGATGTTGAAACCCTTGGCGCGCAGGTCATGGACTCGCGCCGCCGTCTCGGGGATTGCGTAATCAGCCGTCAGGATGAAAGATAAAACGGGTTGTTGGTCACGGATGATTTGCAGGACTCGTGCGGCCTGCCCGGTCACGATTGGCTGCTTCATTTGCGGCCTCGCTTCCATGACTTCTTTACCGTGCGTTCCGTGCGGCTTGGTTTGACGTCAGCGCCCAAGGAATACCAGCCTTGAAGCGGGTCGGTTTTGGTAAAATGCTTGTCGATTGTGTTGTTTTGGGCCGTGCCGGTGCTTGCCACTTGTGCGGCTTTTTTGTTGTTTTCCATGATCGCCCCTTACTTCGCCAGTGCTTTGCGAAGCTCGCCCACATTCCAAGCCGTTACGCGCTCAGACAGCTTACGGGGGGCGGGTAGGGTGCCACGCTTGACCATGCGCCATACGGTCGCCCCCGAACAGGCGAAAAGCGATTGAACGACGGGCAAACGAACATTTGCCGAATCGGGGGATGAATCGAAGTTTGTTAGAGCGTCAGATACTGCGCTCTGGTTGGTGCGGTGTGCCATGACTTGATCCTTTCTGAAGTGTCATGGCCGCACCTTATTTGTGGGCGTGAAGATGATAAATGCCATCAAGCGGCCATCCGTAACAGCATGGCCGCTTGACGTATCGGCCTAGCGGCTAGACGGATTTTCTAAACCATTCGGCTATGGTGCGCTGTGCATTTTCTTCGGTTAGGTGGGCATTGATCGCGCGGCCATGCCATAGCACCTGTTCTTTCAAAGCGTGCGCAGCCTGATTTGCTGATTGCCACTCGCCAGCTTGGTATTTCTCAATCGCCCATAATCGCAGTTCCGCCATTGGTGCATGGCGTTTTTGTGCGCCAGCTTTGCCGATTGCTGACGAGTGCTGTTTGATTAGGCATGACATACACTGATACTGGTATTGGAGGTCGTTGCCATCGGAAACAATGCCTGACAATACTCCAACAAGCCAATTACCATAGCAAAGAGCATTTACTTTGTCCTCGTCGGTTGCGCTTCCGCTAGCATCAGTAAGAAACCGAAAAGCTAGCGACAAAAAGTGTCTGGCCCATTGATGCTGGCTCCATGAATCGCTTTCGGTTTTGGCATCCCCTGTATCAGCGCCAGCTAGGAGATTCTCGATTGCACCATCCTCCAGTAGATCAATATTCATTCGCTCGGCTTGAAAAAAAATTTTCTCAAGCAGATCAGCACATTGTTTTTTATAAATCGATTCCAATTTCCTCATGGCATCCCTTTCACGCCTTGCCCTCAATTTAGAAGCCACGCCAGCCGGGTAAGGTTGCCCGGTTTTCTCCCCGTCGGGATAGGCGCAGCAAAAACAAATCAGCTTGCCTTGATCTTCTTCAACGGTACGACGTTGTAATCCGGTCGCCCTTCTTCCAGCGCCGCCAGCAAACGCGCCCATTCATTCAGCGCCTTTTTCCGTTCGTCAAAGTAGTCGTGTCGGTTGTAAATGCCTTCCACGCCTTTCAGCTTGTGATTCAGACAGCGTTCGGCGATGTGCGGATCAACGCCCAAAGCGGCTAGGTGCGTGCGTGCCGTGCGCCGGAAATCGTGAATGGTGAAGTTCGGTATGTCGGCCAGCAGGGGCTTGATATGCTTCGAGATTGCCGCGTTCAGGGTGTTCAGGTCGATATGCGGGATCATCCGGCTCTGCATCTTCCTTGCCGGGAAAACGTAGGCACTGCCACAGGCCAGCCGGTGCAGTTCGCGCAAGGTTTCCACTGCCACAGTAGGCAAAGGAATATCAATTGCTGCGCTGGTCTTGGTGCGCTCTTCAGGCAAATTCCAGACGGCGTTATCAAGGTCAAACTCTTTCCACTGTGCCGCGATCAATTCTTCTTTGCGCACTGCCAGCAAGAGAAGCAAGCGTACTGCATAGACGTTTTCAATGGTGAAGGTTCCGGCCTTGTCGCGCATCGCCTGAAACAGCTTGATGATTTCATCACGGGTTAGCCATCGGTCGCGGGCTTCTTCTTTGCCGCCAGCATCTGAAGGGCTGAACGCGCTGGCTGGATTGATTTCAACGATTTGCCGCTTGATGCCGAAATCGAATATCCGCTTGATCCAGCGCAGTGAGTCATTGGCAATTGTCGGTGCGCCACGTTTGACGACGGTTTGAATCATGGCGTCAATGTCACGGGGGCGTACATCCTCGGCTTTCATCTTGCCGATAGCAGGCTTAATGTCGTTCTCGATTCTTGCCCGGACAATGTTCGGATGCTTCCAGCGCCCAAGAATAGTGCGCTCAAAATATTCGTCGCACAGCTTCGCCACCGACCAAGCGTTCTTTTCATCTTCAATCTTGGCAACAGCTTCACGCTTGCGCTCTTGCTTCTCGCCTGCTACGTCGTAACCCAAGGCAACACGCGCCGCCATTTCTTTTGCTGTCTTACGAGCATCGGCCAGTGAGAGAGTGGCGTAGCTGCCGATATTCATCACTCGCTGCTTTCCGGCGAAGCGATAGCGGAATTTCCAGACAGGTGTAGCGTAGTTCTCTCGATAGCAAAGATAAAGCCCGTTGCCATCGCCACGCTGCTCAAAGCGTTCGCCGCTTTTCATCCATGCCCGAATTTGAATATCCGTTAGCTTGCCCATGATTCGCCGCCTTCAAACTCAATCGTTACTGTCATACGCTTTGCGCCATGTAACGACGCCTCTCGAAGCAAGGCTGAGAATGTTTTTGCTAACTCTTTGCCAGTCTCCCCGACACGCCTATTGCCAATAGCAGCAATCACGCTTTCGCCGCTCTCGATCATTTTTCGGTAGCTTGATACCAGCGCACGCGCATCAGCAGTCAACAAATCCGGGTAGCGGCCAATGCGCAACTTGTGTTGTTCGCCGCGCTCTCTGAAACGAAAAAGCCACGCAGGTGCTGCGCCGTCGCCACGCCGATACGAGAGATACAGCCCTGATTTCACCCCATCGCCGCGCATCTCGAAATGATCCTCGGCCTTCATCCATTGCTCAATCAGTTCATCAGTTAACTTGCTCATGTCGCGCTCCGTAGCAAGCACCCCTGATTTTCAGGAAAATACCCTTAGGGGGTGTCATGGGGGTGCACGACAATCATGCGCTATTCTGATACGACATGCAACCGTAAGACGTTAAAAAGCCCCGTGGATAGGGGCTTGTGTTGGTTTGTTGCGCCGTCATGAAACGGCTTGAAATGTCACTCTAAATTCTGTATTTGCTCGCGCATTTGCTCAATCAGCAGTTTGAGGTCCATGGCGGCTTGCGAGACTTCGGTAATCGCCGATTTTGAGCCTAGCGTGTTGGCTTCACGATTGAGTTCCTGCATCAGGAAATCCAGGCGTTTGCCGCAGGCGCCGCCTTTTTTGATGACGCGCTCGACTTCATCAAGGTGGGCATTGAGGCGGGTCAGTTCTTCGGCGACATCAATGCGCGTGGCGAAAACGGCCACTTCTTGCAAAATGCGGTCTTCGTTGCCGCTGTTGCCGAGGGCATCCTGCAAACGTTGGCGCAGTTTGTCGGTAAATAGCGCCTGAGCTTCGGGAATGCGCGGCGCGACCTGGCGGACGATCTCGCGGATTGAATTGGTACGGTCAACGATCATTTCGGCCAGTTTTTTCCCTTCGCGCGCACGCGATTCGGAAAACTCTTCCAGCACTTCACGCGCCAGCGCCATGACTTGCGGGCCAATGGCAGCGAAGTCGATGCTTTGGTCGCCAAACATGCCCGGCCAACGCAAAATGTCGCTGACCGATAGCGCTTTGGCTTCCGGCATTTGGCTGATCACGTTGTCGTTCAGCGCTTTGAGGGTGGTGAACAAATCCTGATTGAGCTGGAGTTGGTCAGCTTTGGCGGCGCCTGAATTAAAGCCGAGGCGGCATTCGATCTTGCCGCGCGACAGGCGGCTGGAGAGCAATTCGCGCAGCGGAATTTCGAGCGAACGGAAATCTTCGGCGATGCGAAAATGGAAATCAAGATAGCGTGAATTGACGCTCTTGAACTCCAGTTGCAGGGTTCCCGACTCGAAATCCAAAGTTTTTACGGCGTATCCGGTCATACTGAAAATCATGCTTGTTGCCTCTCTCGCTTTACAGGCTGGGCGCTACGCCTGAGAATGCCCAAACTCAGATCATAACCGCGACCTCAATGGCGCAACAAGCAAACCAAGCCCTTCCTAACGGACACCCACTCGAAGAGTACGTTATCGATCGCCAGCTTTCGCTCGGCGGGTTTTCGATCGTCTACTTGGCCAAGGGCGCGGACGGGAAGCAGGTGGCGATCAAGGAGTATTTGCCCAATAGCCTTGCTTTGCGGACGGATGGTCAGGTAATGCCGATCATTTCGGCTGAGCATCTGGGGGCATTTCGCTATGGGATGAAGTGCTTTTTTGAGGAAGGCCGGGCGCTGGCGCGCTTGTCGCACCCGAATGTGATCCGCGTGCTGAATTTTTTCCGCGCCAATGAAACGGTGTACATGGTGATGGAGTACGAGCACGGCCGCACCTTGCAGGAGTTTATCCAGAAGCATCAGGGGCATATTTCGGAGCGTTTCATTCGCGGGGTGTTTACCCGCATGCTCAACGGCCTGCGCGAGGTGCATTCGCACAAATTGCTGCATCTCGATTTAAAGCCATCCAATATTTATTTGCGCGCCGACAACACGCCGGTGCTGATTGATTTCGGCGCGGCGCGCCAGACCCTGTCGACCGATCAGCCGATGTTGAAACCGATGTACACGCCGGGTTTTGCGTCGCCCGAGCATTATGGTTCGCGCAAGGATTTGGGGCCGTGGAGCGACATTTATAGTGTCGGCGCATCGATGTATGCCTGCCTGGCCGGATCGGCGCCGCAGGCGGCGGATGAGCGTTTGAAAAAAGATAGCCTGACGCCGGCGATGATTCGCTGGGATGGTCAGTTTTCGGATCGTCTATTGGAAATTATTGATTGGTGTTTGAACCTGAATCACCTCTACCGCCCGCAAAGCGTGTTTGCTTTGCAAAAAGCCTTGGTCGAGACGGTGACGCCGCCCCAGTCCAAAAGTAGTCCGCACTGGCTTAATCGATTCGTTGATAAATTCAAGAAAGCTGAGAAATGAGATTTACCATTTATCAGGAAAGCCGTCAGGGTGGGCGGGCTAATAATGAGGATCGCACCAGCTACTGTTATTCGCGCGATGCCTTGTTGATGGTTATTGCCGATGGTATGGGCGGTCATCATCATGGCGAGATTGCCGCGCAGATTGCGGTACAAACGCTGGCTGACAGTTTTCAGCGTGAAGCCAAGCCGAGTCTGGCTGACCCTTTCCGCTTTTTGCAAAAGGCAATGAACAATGCGCATCATGCCATTCTGGATTACTCCTCACGTCGCCGGATGAAGGATTCTCCACGGACTACCTGTGTTGCCTGTCTGGTTCAGGATAACGTGGCGTACTGGGCGCACGCTGGAGATTCTCGGCTCTTTTTGATGCGCAATGGTCGCGTTGTGGCGCAAACCAAGGATCATTCGCGGGTTCGCCTGTTACTCGAAGAGGGCATGATTACTGAGGCGCAGGCCGCTGTGCATCCGGATCGCAACAAGATTTTTAGCTGCCTTGGCAGTCCGACGCCGCCGGAGATCGAGTTTTCCCGCAAGACCCCGTTGGCCCATGGCGATGTGGTCTTGCTCTGCACGGATGGCTTGTGGGGCGTGACTTCTGGCGAATTGATGGCGGTCTCGCTCAAGGGCGCCAACCTGCTGCAAGCCATCCCGATGTTGCTGACGCAGGCAGAGACCAAAGGTGGCCCGCATGGTGACAACCTCTCGGCCGTTGCCGTGCGTTGGGAAGAGGCTTATGTCGACGAGGCGAGCAGCGCCATCTCGACACAAACCATGGCCTTGAATGAGGTGACGACCCGGCTTGAAGAATTCGGTCGCAACCCTGCTTACAAGAGTGATTTGAGTGACGATGAAATCGAGCGGGCGATTGAGGAAATTCGCAGCACGATTGAAAAATATACCCCTAACAAATAAGGAAACATGATGCGCCCCAGCCAACGCCAAGCCGACCAACTCCGTTCGGTGGTCCTGACCCGCAGCTTCACCCGCCATGCCGAAGGCTCGGTCTTGATCGAAATGGGCGACACCCGTGTGCTGTGCACCGCCAGCGTTGAAGAAAAAGTACCGCCGTTTCTGCGTGGCAAAGGCGAGGGCTGGGTGACTGCCGAATACGGTATGCTGCCGCGCTCGACGCACACCCGTTCAGCGCGTGAGGCGGCCAAGGGCAAACAGTCTGGCCGCACGCAGGAAATTCAGCGTCTGATCGGTCGCAGCCTGCGTGCTGTGGTCGATCTGAAAGCATTGGGTGAGCGCCAGATCACGCTCGATTGCGATGTGTTGCAAGCCGATGGCGGCACCCGCTGCGCCTCGATCACCGGCGCCTGGGTGGCGCTCTACGAAGCCTGCGAAAAGCTGGTGACGGCGGGCAAACTGCTGGCCAATCCGGTGCGCGACCATATCGCGGCGGTTTCGGTCGGCGTCTATCAAGGTACGCCGGTGCTGGATCTGGATTATCCGGAAGACTCGGACTGCGATACCGATATGAATGTAGTGATGACCGGTGCGGGGGGCATTGTCGAAATTCAGGGAACGGCCGAAGGTGAGCCGTTTTCACGTCAGCAAATGAATGTTCTGACCGATTTGGCAGACATGGGGATTCGTCAATTGATCGCTGCCCAAAAGGCTGCGCTGAGCGTATGAAAAAGCTCGTTCTCGCCTCGAACAACGCCAAAAAGATGAAGGAGCTCAATGCGCTGCTGGCGCCGCTGGGCTTCGAAGTCATTCCGCAGGGGATATTGGGCATTCCGGAGGCCGAAGAGCCGCATTGCACTTTCGTCGAAAATGCCCTGGCCAAGGCGCGCCATGCGGCAAAAATTTCCGGCTTGCCAGCGCTGGCAGACGATTCCGGCCTTTGCGTTGCTGCATTGGGTGGCGCGCCCGGCGTTTATTCGGCACGTTACGCGGGTGAGCCGAAATCGGATGTGCGCAACAATGAAAAGTTGTTTGCTGACTTGGCAGGCCATCCTGACCGGCGCGCCCATTTTGTCTCGGTGCTGGTGCTGGTGCGCCATGCCGACGACCCGCAGCCGCTGATCGCCGAAGGCGAATGGCATGGAGAAATCCTGCCGGCGCAGCGTGGTGAGGGCGGTTTCGGTTACGACCCGCTGTTCTTTGTGCCGGAATTTGGTCTGACGGCTGCGGAGCTGGATGCAGAAACCAAAAATCGGGTGTCGCATCGCGGGCAAGCCATGCAACAACTGATCGCCCGCTTGCCGGCCTTGTAACTGATGGCTCGTACCATCCCAATTTTTGCCGCAAAAACGCCGTCGACCGTAACCGACCTGGAATTTCGCGTCTCACCACCCTTGGCGCTATACGTCCATGTGCCGTGGTGCGTGCAGAAGTGTCCTTACTGCGATTTCAACTCGCACGAGGCCAATGGCGAGATTCCCGAGCGCGAGTATGTTGATGCGCTGATTGCCGACCTCCAATCCGCCCTGCCGTTGATCTGGGGGCGGCCTGTGGTCAGCGTGTTCTTCGGCGGCGGCACGCCCAGCCTGCTTTCACCGGCGGCGATTGATGAATTGCTGGCCGCCTTCCGCGCACTGGCCATGCTGTCGCCGGAAGCGGAAATCACGCTCGAAGCCAACCCCGGCACGGTCGAGGCGAACAAGTTTGCCGGCTTCAGCAAGGCCGGCGTCAATCGGGTTTCACTCGGTATTCAGAGTTTCAACGATGATCACCTCAAGGCGCTCGGTCGCATCCACGGGGCCGACGAAGCCAAGCGTGCTGCGCAACTGGCTGCGGAGCATTTTGCGTCATTTAATCTGGATCTGATGTACGGCTTGCCCGGTCAAACTTTGGAGCAGGCACTCAGTGATGTTGAAACGGCGCTGAGTTTCAAGCCGCCGCATTTGTCGTGCTACCAGCTAACGCTGGAGCCAAATACCCGTTTCGCTGCCTTCCCGCCCGAGTTGCCGGGAGGCGATACCTGCGCTGATATGCAGGAAGCGATTGAGGCGCGTCTGGCCGATGCTGGGTTTGCCAATTACGAAACTTCTGCCTTCGCCCAAACTGGCAAGCAGTGTCGTCACAATCTGAATTACTGGCATTTTGGTGATTATCTTGGCATCGGTGCCGGTGCGCATTCCAAATTGACGCTGCATGATCGCGTCTTGCGCCAGATGCGCTGGAAACACCCGAGCGCTTATTTGCAGAATATCAGCGCCGGAACGCCGGTTCAGGAAGAAACCCAGGTCGCTGCGGCCAGCTTGCCCTTCGAGTTTTTGATGAATGCCCTGCGACTGGCTGATGGTTTTCCGCCAGCCTTGTACGAGTCACGCATTGCGCAATCGATCAATCGAATTTTGCCGCAATTGCTGGCTGCACAAGCCGACGGCCTGCTGGCCATCAGCCCGGAGCGTATTGCGCCAACCCTGCGTGGGCGGCGCTTCCTCAACGTTCTGCTGGAACGTTTTCTGGATGAGGCTTGATCAGGCGAAGAATTTGCCCTTGAGCATTTCCATACCCTGAGCCATCAGGTCGCCGCCTTGCGGTACTTGACCATTCGGCGTCATGCTGTCGATCAGTTGCGGCAGCATTGAAGCGAGGCTACCGGAGGCTTGTTCGCTGCTCAAACCCAGTTGGGAGGCGATGTTGCCGAGCGTCGAGCCACCCAGCACGCTCTGAATTTGCTCAGCTGAAATTGGCAAATTTTGGCCGGTAGAGACCCATGAGTTAACGATATCGCCCAGACCACCCTGCTGAAATGACTGAATCAAGCCCTGCAAACCACCGCTTTGCGGGTCATTGACTAGCTTCATGACCGTTTCGAGAAGAGCGTTGTTGCCGCCGGACTGACCGCCTGCCATGGCGCCAACTACCTGATCAAAAAGACCCATCGTGATTCTCCGTTTGCTGTTTAGGGAGGATTATCTTAGAGGATTTGCAAGGCGAAAATGTGAAGATTTGCGCGGTGCACGGTACACTGCTGCATTGCAGCATTCAACTATTTTCATCCAAACGTGGCATATGCCACACTCGGTCAAGTCCCCGATGGATATCCTAAATGTCACGGAGGATAAATCATGACAACCACAGCAAAAGTCGCATTTTTCAAGAATCAGTTCGTCGTGGATCTCAACGATGGTCGGCACATTGAGCAATCAGACCTCCTCGCATTGGCCAAAGATCTGCATCGCGCAGGGGTGAACGCCAAAGATGTCGAATACGAATGGCGCCCAGGCTTCCGCATGATCACTGCCGGCCAGCAAGTGGCGCTACGCGCCGCGTTGCGTCATCAAGAGCAGAAATTTCTGGGTTTGGCGATTGCCGCCTAGCGAAAAGCATCGGCGGGAATCAGTTCTGTCTGATTCCCGCCGAGTGTTCAGGTGCCGCGCAATTTGTGCGCCGCCGCCGCCTCTTCACGTACCCGCTTGGCTTCATCCAGCAAGTAACGCTGGTAATCCTCCAGGTCACCCTCGAACGGCGCTATGCCGCCTTTTGAGACCAGCCAGAATTCGTCGCACACCGCACGCAGCAAGGCCCGGTCGTGGCTGACCAGCATCACGGTGCCTTCAAACTCGTTGAGCGCCATGCCAAGCGCTTCGCGGGTCGAGAGATCAAGGTGGTTGGTCGGTTCGTCGAGCAGCAGCAGGTTGGGGCGTTGCCAGACGATCATGCACAGCACCAGCCTGGCCTTTTCGCCGCCGCTCATGGTGCCAACGGCTTGCTTGACCATTTCGCCACCGAAATTGAAGGTGCCGAGGAAGTTACGCAGTTCCTGTTCGCGGCCCGGTACATTGCTGCGCCCGGCGGCGATGGCCTCCTTGGCGAGGCGCACCATGTGTTCGAGCGGGTTGTCCTGCGGGCGCAGCACGTCGAGTTCCTGCTGCGCGAAGTAGCCGATGCTGAGCCCTTTGCCTTCGGTCACTTCGCCGGCAACGATGCCGAGGTCACGGGCGATGGTCTTGACCAGCGTTGATTTGCCCTGGCCGTTGGCGCCGAGAATGCCGATCCGCTGGCCGGCCATCACCGAGCGGTTGATGCCGCTGACGATAACGGTGGGCGGCGTGCCGGCCGGGGCGTCTTCCGGCGCCGGGTAGCCGACGCTGGCGTTGACCAGCGAGAGCATCGGGTTGGGCAGGTTGACCGGTTCCTTGAATTCAAAAGTAAATTCGGCATCGGCCAGCACCGGCGCGATCTTCTCCATGCGATCCAGCGCCTTGACTCGGCTCTGCGCCTGCTTGGCCTTGCTGGCCTTGGCCTTGAAGCGGGCGATGAAGGATTGCAGATGGGCGATTTTTTCGGCCTGCCTGGCCACCGTTGCCTGTTGCAGCAGCATCTGTTCGGCGCGCATGTCTTCGAACTTGCTGTAATTGCCGCCGTAGCGGACCAGCTTGGCGTTGTCGATGTGCACTGTGACTTGCGTGATGGCATCAAGGAATTCGCGGTCGTGGCTGATCATCACCAGCGTGCCTTGATAGCGCTTGAGCCAGGCCTCGAGCCAGACCAGCGCGTCGAGGTCGAGGTGGTTGGTTGGTTCGTCGAGCAGCAAAATATCAGACG
>JAQTZQ010000057.1 GCA_028687645.1 Rhodocyclaceae bacterium | reverse complement strand
GACGGCCCCGTTGTTGTGTCTCGGTCGCCGGGTGAATCAGAGGCTTCATCCGGTTTTTTCGCTTGATGTGTGTCATCGCAACGACCGAAAAAATTACGGCGATAGATCATCAAAGGGTTTTGAACAAGACCTTGGATCTGCGCTGATAGTTATACATGTCCCGCTTTTGGGCTGGCAGATCATCGACCGTGCCAAGCTTGAAGCCACGTTCGACAAACCAGTGTTCGGTGCGAGTGGTCAGAACAATCAGGCGTTTGATACCGCTCTTGCGGGCACGGCGTTCGATACGTTTCATCAATTGTTCACCATAACCCCATTCCCGTTGTTCGTGCGCAACGGCAAGACAAGCAAGCTCGGCATCTTCATCAGAGTGGGTATATAGCGCCGCACAGCCAACAATGATGCCGTCGTGCAGCATGATGGAAAAGTGGTCGATTTCACGCTCCAGGAGCTCACGTGGGCGATGCACCAGAATGCCCTCCTGTTCCATGGGTTCGATCAAGGCGATCAGGGCGGCGATATCGTCCGGTTTGGCTTCGCGGATATTTTCCAGCGACTCCCGGGTAACCACGGTCCCGACCCCGTCATGAGTAAATAACTCGCGCAGCAAAGCGCCATCCTGTTCATAACTAATTAAATGCACCCGACCAACGCCGGCGCGGGTCGAGCGAGTGGCGCAAGGCAAATAACGCCGGAGATCCGGCGACAACCACTCGCCGCCGCTGAGCAATACCTCAACCTCATCTGCGGTCATCGCGTCGAGCAACTCCCCGGCTTGATCAAGTACGCCGCAACTATCGGTCAAAAATACCAATTTATCGGCTTTGATGGCGACGGCCACCGCTTCGGCGGCCTCCTCCATTTGCAAATTAAAGATTTCACCCGTAGGAGAAGGCCCCTCGCAATTGAGCAAAACGATATTACCCAAACCCAGTTGTGCGTTTATCCCTTCAGCATCGATCTTGCGCACCTTGCCGGCATACTGCAGATCAATACCATCGAGCACACCGATCGGCTGCCCGGTAATGAAATTGCCACCAATGACGCGAATCCGGCTATTGGCCATGGGCGTGTTGGGCAAGCCTTGCGACAACATCGCTTCAATTTCCAGATAGACGCTGCCGACCGCATCAAGCACGCAATCCAGCGCCGCCGCATCGGTGACGCGGTAACCGCGGTGATAGATCGATTCCAGATTTTTTTCGCGCAACTCTTCTTCAATTTGCGGTCGAGCGCCATGCACCAGCACCAGGCGGATACCAAGGCTGACCAGCAAATTGACGTCGTAAGCCAGCGTTTTGGCAAACTCGCTGGCCACCGCCTTGCCACCAAAAGCGATGACAAAGGTTTTGGCACGAAAGGAGTTGATATAGGGCGTAACGGCCCTGAACCAGGAAACGAAATGTTCGTCGTAAGGCGTATCGCTCATAGGCAGCGCTATTTTCCGTTAGAGTCTATTTTGAGTGCCGCTTCGAGCCGATCGCAAACCGTTTTCAGCACTTTGACACGGGCAAAGTTTTTGTCGTTGGCTTCAACCAGTGTCCATGGCGCCAGACCCGTTGAAGTACGGTCGACCATGTCGCAGACGGCCGAGACGTATTCGTCCCACTTCTCGCGATTGCGCCAGTCTTCATCGGTAATTTTAAAACGCTTGAACTCGGTATCCTCGCGCTCCTTGAAGCGACGCAGTTGTTCGTCGGCGCTGATTTGCAGCCAAAATTTGACGACCACCGCACCGGCGGCAACGAGTTGGTGCTCGAAATCGTTGATTTCGGCATAAGCACGCAGCCAGTCAGCCTCGGCACAAAAACCTTCGACCCGTTCAACCAGCACGCGACCATACCAGGAACGATCAAAAATTGTCGCCCTGCCGGTGCGCGGCATATGTCGCCAGAAGCGCCAGAGATAAGGCTGGGCACGCTCTTCTTCGGTCGGCGCAGCAATCGGCACAATTTGATACTGACGCGCATCCATCGCCCCGCCGACACGGCGAATACTGCCGCCCTTGCCAGCCGCATCCGAGCCTTCGAAAACCAGTACCAGCGAGTGATTCTCAGTAAAGCGTGGGTCGCGCACCAACTCGGAAAGGCGCCCCTGGTATTTGGCCAGTTCACGCTCATAGTCCTTTTTGGCCAGGTGCTGAGTCAAATCCAGCTCATTCAACACATTTTTCTGATCAATCGCATGCACCAGAGGCGGCGCAACCGGCACCTGCGGGCGTTGTTGTTGCGCCAGGCGTTTGCGCATGGCATCAAGCACAATTCGGCCAACGGTCAAAGAGCGATATTCATCATCAGTGCCTTCGATGATGATCCATGGCGCATGCGCAGTGTTGGAGACGCGCAACACATGACCAGCAACCTCCTGCAGCTTGTCGTAGGTTTTGAGGCGCTCATAACTCTGCTTGGTCACCCGCCAGGCAGTGCGCGGATCCTTCTCCAGGGCTTTGAGACGGGTCTTTTGTCCCTCCTTGGACAAATGAAACCAGAACTTGAGCACCAGCGCGCCTTCATTGACCAGCATGGCCTCGAAGCGATTGATGTCATCGAGTTGCTGATCCATCTCCAAGCGCCGCATATTGCCGGCAATGCGGTCGGCTATCGGGTGCGAGTACCACGATCCGGCAAAAATCCCGACTTTGCCTTTAGGTGGCAATGCGCGCCAGTAACGCCACATATAGGGGCGGCTACGCTCCTCGTCGCTAGGCGCCGAGAAAGCCAGTGTTGAAATGTGGCGAGGATCCATCCACGAGTAAAGCAAATTAATCGTCTCGCCCTTACCGCTGCCATCGACGCCGCTGATCAGAATAACAACCGGGAATTCTTTTTTCTGCAGCACATCATCTTGCACATCGAGCAATTCTGCGCGCAACTTGGGGACTTCGATTTTGAACGTGTCCTTATCGATTTTGTGACCGAGTTCTGCTGACTCAAACATTGTTTACACCTCCCTGAAATCACCCCATAAAGCCTGCATGGCAGCGAGTGCTGCCAGACCAGCCGTTTCCGTCCGCAGCACCCGTGGCCCCAGGCGCACCGCCTGAAAACCCGCTTGCTTTGCGGCAATCACCTCCTGCGGATCAAGCCCCCCCTCGGCGCCGATCAGCAATTGGACATGAGCCACTGGCGGCAAGGCAGCCAGCGTATTTTCTGCATCCGGCGCCAACAACAAGCGCAACCCTTCGTGACGCGGGCGCGCCAGCCAGCTTTCCAGCTTTTCCAGAGGCGCCACATTGGGCACCTGATTACGCCCGCATTGTTCACAGGCCGCAGCAGCGACGCCCTGCCAATGCGCTACGCGCTTGCCCGCCCGTTCGCCACTCAGCCGAATCACACTGCGCCGACTATCGACCGGCACAATATCTTTCACCCCCAGTTCAACCGCCTTCTGGATGGTGTAATCCATCTTGTCACCGGCCTGTACGGCCTGAACCAAAGTCACCGACAGCCGCGACTCACGCTCAACATCTTGCCAGCCAGCGAGTTCTGCCACCACATGATCACGTTCAATACGCAAAATATTAGCCAGATATTCACCGCCCCGGCCATCAAACAAAATCATGGGCGCCCCCACCTGCAGGCGCAAAACGCGCACAGCATGACGCGCCACCGGGGCAGGCAATTCAACGTGAGCGCCGGGAGCAAGGGCTTCCCGGCAGTAAAAACGAGGTAAATTCATCAGTGCTATTATGGGGGAAATAGGCACTCAGGGGAAAACATGGCCGCACTCAACCCACCAATTTGTGACTTCGGCACACCGGCCCCGGATTTTGTACTGCCGGACAGCTTCGGACGAAACCACACCCTGCACAACTGCCGTGGCCCCAAGGGGTTGCTGGTAATTTTCATGTGTAACCACTGCCCCTATGTCAAGGCCGTCATTGACCGCATCGTGCGCGACACTCGGGAACTGGCCACGCTCGGCATCGGCAGCGTAGCGATCATGAGCAACGATGTTACGGTCTACCCGGAAGACAGCCCCAAAAACATGCAGGCCTGGGCTCAGGAATTGAACCTCCCCTTTCCGTATCTTTACGATGAAACGCAATCCGTAGCGCGCGCATTCGGCGCCGTTTGTACCCCCGATTATTTTGGCTACAACGCCCAACTGGAACTTCAATATCGCGGCCGCCTTGATGCCTCGGGGCGCAATCCGGCGGCGCCAGATGCCCGGCGGGAGCTGTTTGCCGCCATGCAACAGATTACCCAGACCAGCCAAGGCCCGAGTGAACAACACGCCTCAATCGGCTGCTCGATCAAATGGAAGCAGGAATAAAGCCTCGAATTATGCCATTTGAAATTGAATATCCCACCAGCCCTGCGCTATCATAGAGAGATGATGATAATCGCCGCCCAAGCATGATGCCGGCCCCCGCGCCTTCAACCGAAACCACCGAGTTTCGCCGGCGCCACGCCTATTTGCTGGCGGTGCTCGAAAGCATGCCGCAAGGCATCAGCGTATTTGACGAGCATCTTCGCCTGCGTGTCTGGAATCAGGGATTTCTCGACGTACTCAAGCTACCCGCCGAGTCAGTTCATGATGGAGTCAGCTTTGCCGACCTGATTCGCATCCCCGCACAGCGGGGTGAATACGGCCCGGGAGACCCGGAAGAGCATGTTCAGCGGATAAATAATCTGGCGCTCAAATTTGAGGCTCACTGCTTCGAGCGCACCCGCCCTGGGGGGCACACACATCTGGTGCAAGGCGAGCCACTCACCATGGATGGTCAATTGGCTGGCTTTATTACGACCTACACTGACATTACTGAGCGTAAACAGGCTGAAGAGAGACTTCAGCATCAACATGATCTACTTGAAACAGTGATTGAAAGCATTCCGAGCGCGGTCAGCTTCTTCAATCAAGATCGCGTGCTTGAACTACATAACCAGGAATTCTGCCGCCTGCTTGATTTGCCGCCCTCCTTGATGGAGCAAACCCCGGTCACGCTGGAGATGCTTTTTCGCTTCAATGCCGCACGCGGAGAATACGGGCCCGGCGACCCGGAAAGTCAGGTACAGGCTTTGCTGGCTCGCGCCGATTCGCCCCACGCACACCACTTTGAGCGTACCCGCCCGAACGGAAAATCCTTGGATATCCGTGGCGCCCCCCTGGCCAATGGCGGCTTTGTCACCACCTATACCGACGTAACGGAACGGCGTGCCAGTGAAGAGCGCGACCATCTGGCCCAGAAGGTGTTTGACAACACCCCGACCGGCATCATTGTTACGGACGACGGCCAACGCATTATCTCGGCCAACCCGGCAACGCTGGCGATGAGTGGCTACGAGTCTTTCGAAATTATTGGCCAGACGATTTTTGCCTTGCTCGAATTTGATTCTTCTCAGGATTTAGAGCGCTTGCAGAAGGAAATCAACCACCAAGGTAATTGGAGTGGCGAGCTTAAAATTTCGTGCAAAACCGGCGAATCGATACCGGTGGGCATACGCGCCACCCGGGTTGAAGACACCAAGGTCAGCCACTCTCATCATTTCATCTGGATTCTGGCCGACATTACCGAGCGCAAGGTCGCCGAAGAACGGATGCGCCATATCGCGCAGTCCGACTCACTGACCGGCCTCCCTAACCGTCTGGCATTGCAAATTCGTTTGGCGCAGACCCTGCCGGAAGCCCGTCGCCATGAGTGGCAATTGGCGATCATGTTCATCGACCTGGATCGCTTCAAAATCATTAACGATACGCTAGGTCACCCGGTGGGCGATGAGATGTTGCGCGAAGTCTCCTGTCGCCTGAGCCATGTTGTACGTGAAACTGATTTTGTGGCCCGCCTGGGTGGTGATGAATTTGTGATTTTGCTCCCCGCAATCAATAGCCCGGCCGATGCGGCGATTGTTGCCAACAAAATCATTGGCACCCTCTCGGCGCCGATCATCACTGATGGCCATGAGCTACACACCAGTCCGTCAATCGGCATCAGCATTTTCCCGGACGACGGATCCGATGGCGACACCATCCTCAAAAATGCCGACACCGCGATGTATCACGCCAAGTCGGCCGGGCGTAACAACTACCAGTTCTACGCCGACGAAATGAACACGACGGCTACCGAGCGTCTCGATATTGAGCGCAAGTTACGCCACGCCATCTCACGCAATGAGTTATCGCTGTGTTACCAGCCACAATTCAGTGCCGATCAGTCTCACCCGACCGGCGTTGAAGCGCTGGTTCGCTGGCACCACCCGACGGACGGATTGATTTCGCCTGACCGCTTCATTCCCATTGCCGAAGAAACCGGGCTCATCGTCGAAATCGGTGAGTGGGTCATGCGCACCGCCTGCCTGGAGGTCAAAAACTGGCTCGATGCCGGCCTGCGCCCGCTGCGCGTGGCGGTCAACGTCTCGGCACGACAACTCCGGCGCCGCGACTTTGCTGAAACCGTAGCCGGCGTGCTGGCAGAATCCGGGCTGCCGCCCGAATTGCTGGAACTTGAAATTACCGAAAGTGCGGTGATGGAAAATCCGGAAGAAGCAATCGAAATTCTGCAAAGCATCAATCGCATGGGCATCAGCCTGGCGATTGACGATTTCGGCACCGGCTATTCGTCACTGGCTTACCTCAAGTTGTTCCCGATTGATCATCTCAAAATCGACCGCTCATTTGTCGCCGATATCGAATTTGACCTCAACGACCGCGCCATTGCCTTTGGCACCATCGCCCTAGCCCATTCGCTCGGTCTGAATGTCATTGCCGAAGGCGTTGAAACCCAGGATCAACTGGAACTGCTGCGCAGCAACGACTGCGACGAAGTTCAAGGTTATTTACTCAGCAAACCGCTCACCAGTGCCGCAGCCTTCGCATTCCTGCACGCGAGCAAAGTAGACAAACACTAATCATCCATTCGAGGAAATTCATGGCGCGACGCACCTTGGCTCATTATTTAATCGAAGAACAGCGTAATAAGGGGGTCATCAATGCCGATCTGCGCTTGCTGATCGAAGTGGTTTCTCGGGCCTGCCGGGCCATTTCGGTGGCAATAAGCAAAGGCGGACTCGGCGGCATTCTCGGCGAAGCAGGAAGCGACAACATTCAGGGCGAAGCCCAAAAAAAACTGGACGTATTATCCAACGATATTCTGCTCGAAGCCAATGAGTGGGGTGGTCATCTGGCCGCCATGGCGTCTGAAGAAATGGATTTGCCGCACACCATCCCGCACCGCTATCCACAAGGTGAATATCTACTACTCTTTGATCCGCTCGACGGCTCATCAAACATTGACGTCAACGTCTCGATTGGCACCATTTTCTCGGTACTCAAATGCCCCGAGGGCGCTGACTTAACGACACCGAAAGCTGCCGAGGCCGCCTTTTTGCAGCCGGGCACCCAACAAGTCGCGGCCGGCTATGCGGTCTACGGCCCCAGCACCCTACTGGTTCTGAGCGTCGGCGATGGTGTCGTCAGCTTTACCCTCGATCGTGAGCAGGGCAGCTTTGTGCAAACCTCTGACCAGTTGCGCATCCCCGCCGAGACGAGCGAATTTTCCATCAACATGGCCAACCAGCGCTTTTGGGAAGCCCCGATACAACGCTACGTCAACGACTTGCAGCAAGGCAAGGAAGGGCCGCTGGGCAAGGACTACAACATGCGCTGGGTGGGGTCGATGGTTGCCGATGTGCATCGCATCGTCACACGCGGTGGCATTTTCATGTACCCAATGGACGGCAAAATGCGTAGCAAAGGCGGCAAACTGCGCTTGATGTATGAAGCCAACCCGATGGCAATGATTGTTGAACAAGCCGGTGGCGCCGCCAGTACCGGTTACGAACGCATTATGGAGATTGTTCCCGCGACAATTCATCAACGCTGCGCCGTCATAATGGGGTCAAAAAACGAAGTTGACCGTATCACTGCTGCTCACACCGCCCAATAGGAAAAAACAGGAAAGGCCACGAATGAAACTATCCCGTCTCGCCCTCATCCTTGCTGTAACCGCCAGCATTACCGCTTGCGCCAACAAGGAAACCCGACCAGAAGTTGCCGCCCCCACCCCAGCACCCGTGCCCGCGCCAACAACCAGCGCCCCCACCGAACCGGTGGTGACCAGTGCACCACCCCCCGATTGTGTGCCGGCCACCAAGAGCAAAAAGAAGAAAAAGCCCAAAAAAGGCGAAAAGCCCAGCCCGCCTGAGTGCCCGCCGGCAGCAAAAGCGGCGCCCGCTCCAGCAGCGCCACCAGTCGCAGCAGCCCCTCCCGCAGCAGCGCCGGCGGCATCCGCCGGCAAAGGCGAGCCCGGCAAGCCGCGCATCATGAAATCGACAGATGGCACCTTTGAGGGCGAGGTGTACGGCAACATTCCACCGGGCAGCAAGTGGGCAAAATTACAAATCGGCATGGATCAAAGCCAGGTTGAGCGCATTCTGGGGGTCACCCACGAGGTTCGGCATACGCCAACAGGCAAGGCCTTCATCCCCTTTTATTACGGTACTGATCGCTACCGCAATGAACACGTCTATCGTGGACAAGGCAGTGTTTCGTACACCAGCGGTGGCCACTGGGGCGCAGGGCGAGGTGTTTTGATGATGATCAATTACGACCCGAACATTTAAGCAACAGGGCTTCCGGCAATTACAAAAGCGACCGGAAGCCTCCTCCAAGCCTAGCCAAAACCACGGTTTTCACGCATAATTACGGCCTCTCTGCAGCCGGAATTTTTGCAAAATGTCCTTGTGTAGCCCACCCATACTGCCTTTTTTGCATGGGTCAGTGCGCACTTTGCTTCTGCCGTCTTACGCCAAGATTGTCTCCTGCCCTGCAGTACCGCACTTCCCCACCGCTCCCGCCGCTCGTCAATTCATGAATTGGCTAACGCCGTTTGCATGCGCTCGTTTCGTGCGCCTCGGCAGCCATACTGCTGCCCTACCGATTTGATTTCAATTTAGAGGAAAACTTAACATGGCTATCAAGGTTGCTATTAATGGTTTTGGTCGAATTGGTCGCTGTACGCTGCGAGCAATCTGGGAACAAGGCCTGCAAAATGAATTCGATGTTGTTGCCATCAACGCGGCCGGCGACCTGAAAACCAACAGCCACTTGCTCAAATACGACACCACCCATGGTCGCTTCGGCACCTCGGTTGAAACCGAGGGTGACAACTGCATCATCGTTGGCGGCAAACGTATTGCCTTCTACTCAACCAAAAACCCGCGCGATATCAACTGGGCCGACCACGGCGTTGAAATGCTGCTTGAGTGCACCGGCGCCTACACCACCAAAGCCAAGGCGCTGGCCCTGCTGGAGCAAGGCGCCAAGCGCGTGTTGATTTCCGCCCCCGGCGGCGACGACGTCGATGCCACCATCGTTTATGGCGTCAATGAAGGCCTGCTCAAGTCCGACATGACCGTTGTCTCCAACGCCTCGTGCACCACCAACTGCCTGGCCCCGGTCGCCAAGATCCTGTCCGACAACGTTGGTATCAAACAGGGGTTGATGACCACGATCCACGCTTACACCAACGATCAAGTCACCGTTGATGTACGTCACAAAGATCTGCGCCGCGCCCGTGCTGCTGCTGCCAACATCATCCCGACCAAAACCGGTGCAGCCGCTGCTGTCGGGCTGGTGCTGCCGGAACTGAAGGGCAAAGTGGATGGTTTCGCCCTGCGCGTACCGACCATCAATGTCTCGCTGGTCGACCTCACCTTCACCGCTGCACGCAATACCACCAAGGACGAAATCAACGCCCTGATGACAGCCGCCGCCAATGGCCCACTGAAAGGCGTGCTTGAGGTCAATAATGATCCGCTGGTCTCTTCCGACTTCAATCACACCACCGTCTCCTCCACCTTTGATGCAACGCAGACCCGCGTCATTCAAGCGGATGACGGCAGTACGCTGGTCAAAGTGCTGGCCTGGTACGACAACGAGTGGGGTTACTCCTGCCGGATGCTCGATGCAGCACGCGCCTGGATGAAGGCCAAGTAATTCGTTGTTATCATGACAGGGGCCGCAAGGCCCCTTTTGCATTCCCGGCTTAACATTCCAAAAGGCAAAATTTTGCTGCGTACCTCCGGGAACCATCTGAATATTAGTTGCCGGAAGCCCTGAGCCCCGAGACCATCCAAACCGATGGATTTAACGTGGCATAATCAGCGTTTCCTTATTAAGGAAGCTTCGCAGATTCATGTCACTTCGTCTTGCCATTAACGGTTATGGTCGTATCGGACGCTGCTTTCTGCGGGCGCTGCAGGAGTCGCCGGTTGCCCACAATTTTCAGGTGGTGGCCATCAATGAGCCGGCCAACCTGGAGAGCATGGCTTATCTGACTCGCTTCGATTCAACCCATGGCCGCTTTTTTGGTCAGGTTGAACTGGGCGATTCCGCATTGGTGATTGATGGCAAAACCATTGCCGTCAGCCATCAACGCCAACCAGAACAAGTCGACTGGCGGGCGCAGGGTATTGATCTGGTGGTTGAAGCCTCGGGTTGTTACGGTCAACGCCAGGAACTGGCCCGATTTTTAGCCGCCGGCTGCCCTCGTCTTTTGCTCTCCCACCCGGCCAACAGCGCCGCAGATGTCGACGCAACCATCGTCAACGGCGTCAATCAGCAGACCCTGAACGGTAGCGAAAAGCTGGTCTCGGCAGCATCGTGCACCACCAACGCCATCGTCCCGATTCTTTGCCTGCTCGACCGCGAAATCGGCATTGACCAGGTTTTGCTCAGCACCCTGCATTCGGTAATGAACGACCAGCCGCTGATTGATGGCTATCACCACGACGACCTGCGCCGCACGCGCTCGGCAATGCAATCCATCATCCCGATTTCGACGGGCCTGGCGCGCGGCGTCGAGCGCTTGTTGCCACAATTGGCCGGTCGGGTACAAGCCAAGGCAATCCGTGTGCCGACGCTCAATGTCTCGGCCATCGACCTCACCATCAGCACCCGGCGCGCAATTTCAGCCGCTGCGGTCAACCAGTTGCTGGCCACTGCGGCACAAGGCCCGCTGGCCAACCTGCTGGCCTATTCAAAGGCTGCGCACGCCTCCATTGATTTCAACCACGACCCGCATTCCGCCATTGTTGACGGCAGCCAAACCCGCTGTGGTGGCAGCCATCTGGTCAACCTCTTTGTCTGGTTTGATAATGAGTGGGGATTCGCTAACCGTATGCTGGAAGTCGCCCATCACTGGTCGCACCGCTGGGCCAATCAAGATAATTAACAACCACAGGAGAAGGCAATGAATGTCACCAAACTCAATGATTTGAATGTTTCCGGCAAGCGCGTTTTTATCCGCGCCGACCTCAACGTGCCGCAGGACGATACCGGCAAGATCACCGAAGACACCCGTATTCGGGCCTCGCTTGCGTCGATTCGTTACTGTCTGGAGCAAGGCGCTGCCGTGATGGTCACCTCCCACCTCGGTCGCCCGACCGAAGGCGAACTCAAGCCGGAGGACAGCCTGCAACCGGTCGCCGTGCGTCTTGGCGAACTCCTCGGCAAGCCAGTGCGCCTGATCTCCGACTGGGTTGATGGCGGCTTTGACGTCAAGGCCGGCGAAGTGGTCTTGCTTGAAAACTGCCGCGTCAACAAGGGCGAAAAAAAGAACAATGACGAGCTGGCGCAAAAAATGGCCAAGCTCTGTGACATTTACGTCAATGATGCTTTCGGCACCGCGCATCGCGCCGAGGCAACCACCCACGGTATCGCCAAATTCGCCCCGGTCGCTTGCGCCGGCATGCTGATGGGGGCCGAAATCGACGCCCTCGGCAAGGCGCTGCACAATCCCAAGCGCCCACTGGTCGCCATCGTCGGCGGCTCCAAGGTATCGTCCAAACTGACCATTCTCAAGTCACTGGCCGACAAGGTTGACCAATTGATCGTCGGTGGCGGCATCGCCAACACCTTCCTGCTCGCCGATGGCAAGCGGATCGGCCAATCCTTGGCCGAACCTGACCTGGTCAAGGAAGCCCACGCCATCATGGACATCATGAAGGCACGCGGCGCCGAAGTCCCGTTGCCGACTGATGTCGTCGTTGCCGACGAAGTCTCGGCCCTGGCACGCGCCAACAAAATTCCCGTCGAAAACGTGCACGCCAATGACCGCATCCTCGACGTCGGCCCCAAGACCGCTGCCAAGCTCTCCGAAATCATTGCCAATGCCGGCACCATCGTCTGGAACGGCCCGGTCGGCGTCTTCGAGCTACCGCAATTCTCCGGCGGCACCAAGATGATGGCCTCGGCCATCGCCCACTCCGAGGCATTTTCGATTGCCGGTGGCGGCGACACCCTGGCCGCCATTGCCAAGTTCGACATCGCTGACAGCGTCGGCTACATCTCTACCGGCGGCGGGGCTTTCCTTGAATTCCTCGAAGGCAAAACCCTGCCGGCAATCGAAGTACTCGAATCGCGCGCCGCAAAATAAGCCGCCCTGGCGCTGACCGTGATTGTTACGGTCAACGCCGAAAATGCGACTAAAAATTCGACAATCACCCAAGGACTACCATGCTGCGTCACACCAAAATCGTCGCCACACTCGGCCCCGCCTCATCCTCCCCGGAAATTCTCGACAGCATGGTCAAGGCCGGGATTGATGTAGTACGCATGAATTTCTCGCACGGCAGTGTCGACGACCACAAAGCCAGAGCTGCCGGTATTCGCGCGGCAGCCGCCAAGTTCGGGCGCACTGTCGGCATTCTTGGCGATCTGCAAGGGCCCAAGATTCGCGTCGGCAAATTTGCTGAAAGCCCCATCACCCTGGTCGCTGGCGAAGCCTTCATTCTCGATGCCGCCTGTTCCCTCGGCAATCAGGAACGCGTCGGGCTCGATTACAAGGATCTGCCCAAAGATGTGGTTAACGGCGATATTCTGCTGCTTGACGATGGCCGTTTGAAACTGGTGGTCAAAAGCGTTCGCGGTCACGAGATTCATACGCAAGTACTGGTCGGAGGCGCCCTGTCGAACAATAAAGGCATCAACCGCCAAGGCGGCGGCCTGACCGCGCCGGCGCTAACCGCCAAAGACATGGATGACATCAAGACAGCGGCAGAAATCGGCGTCGACTTTGTTGCCGTCTCCTTCCCCAAAAGTGCCGCCGACATGTACATGGCGCGCCAGCTGCTACGGGCGGCCGGCAGCAGTGCAGTATTAATTGCCAAAATTGAACGCGTTGAAGCCGTTGAAAATCTTAAAGAAATTCTCGATGCGTCAGACGGCGTCATGGTCGCCCGGGGTGATCTTGCCGTTGAAGTCGGCGACGCCGCCGTACCGGCATTGCAGAAAAAAATGATCCGCATGGCACGCGACATGAACAAGCTGACCATCACCGCCACCCAGATGATGGAGTCGATGATCACCTCGCCAGTCCCGACCCGCGCCGAAGTTTCCGACGTTGCCAACGCCGTGCTCGACGGCACCGATGCCGTCATGCTCTCCGCCGAAACCGCCGCTGGTAACTACCCGGTCGAAGTCGTTGAATCCATGGCCCGCATCTGTGTTGAAGCCGAGCGCTCGGCAGAAATCACCCTGGAGCGCGAATTCCTCGACCGTGTGTTCACCCGCATCGATCAGTCAATATCGATGGCAGCCATCTGGACGGCGCACCATCTCAAGGTCAAAGCCATCGCCGCACTGACACAAACCGGCTCAACCGCCCTGTGGATGAGTCGCCTGAATTGTGGCGTACCCATTTATGCACTGACCCCCGATGCCGACTCAATCGGTCGCATGGCCCTCTATCGCGGCGTTTGCCCACTCTCAATGAGCCAGCAACACATCGACCGCGACCTGTTACTGGCCGAAGCCGAGCAACTCCTGATTGATCGTGGCGTCGTTGAAATCGGCGACCTCATCGCCCTCACCATCGGCGAACCCATTGGCTCGACAGGCGGCACCAATACGCTCAAAATCGTCCGTGTCGGAGAACAGCATGAACAGTAAATGGCAATTGGGAATTGGTGATTGGTAGAATCATCCATCACCAATTACCGCCCTTCCCTATCACGCCTCACCAGGAGTCAATATGCCACTCGTATCCCTGCGCCAACTGCTTGATCACGCTGCCGAAAATGACTACGGTCTGCCGGCTTTCAACGTCAATAACATGGAACAAGTCTGGGCCATCTGCGAAGCTGCCAGCAAGGCCGACGCCCCGGTGATCATGCAAGCCTCGGCCGGCGCCCGCAAATATGCCGGCGAGCCTTTCCTGCGTCACCAGATTCTCGCCGCCCTCGAAGCCTACCCGCACCTGCCCATCGTCATGCATCAGGACCACGGCCAGAGCCCGGCAGTCTGTATGGGCGCCATCCGCTCCGGCTTCACCTCGGTGATGATGGACGGCTCGCTGGAAGCCGACGGCAAGACCACCTCATCCTATGACTACAACGTCGCCGTCTCGCGTGAAGTCGTCAAGTTCTCACACGCTATCGGCGTTTCCGTTGAAGCCGAACTCGGTGTTTTGGGTTCCCTGGAAACCATGAAAGGTGACAAAGAAGACGGCCACGGCGCAGAAGGCCACATGACCCGCGAGCAACTGCTGACCGACCCCGACCAAGCGGCCGACTTCGTCAAGCAAACCAACTGCGACGCGCTGGCCATCGCCATCGGCACCAGTCACGGCGCCTACAAGTTCACCAAAAAGCCGACCGGCGACATCCTCGCCATCGACCGCATCGCCGAAATCCACGCCCGCATCCCGAACACCCACCTCGTCATGCACGGCTCCTCCAGCGTGCCGCAAGAACTGCTCGCCGAAATCCGCGAATTCGGCGGCGACATGAAGGAAACCTACGGCGTGCCCGTCGAGGAAATCGTCAAGGGCATCAAGCACGGCGTGCGCAAGGTCAATATCGACACCGACATCCGCCTCGCCATGACCGGCGCGATTCGTCGTTACATGGTTGAAAACCCGGGCAAATTTGATCCGCGTGACTACCTCAAGCCAGCCCGTGAAGCCGCCATGAAGATTTGCCTGGCGCGCTTTGAAGCCTTCGGCTGCGCCGGTCGCGCCAGCCAGATCAAAGCCATGACCATGGAAAAAATGGCCGAACGTTACGCCAAAGGCGAACTGAACCAGATCGTAAAATAAGCCCGATTTATCCGGTTGACCGTAACAGCCGCCTGCGGGCGGCTTTTCTTTTGGGGCTTTGGCTTGATTGAGAACACATTGCCCCGACAAAACGCTGACCAAGTACGTTGACCACCTCATCGTTGTTGTAGACAAGAAAGCCAGATTGCAAGTTGACTTTCATTGAGCGGCAAAAGATTGATTTATGGCCATTCCACGAGGAATCGAGAGAGAAATTCTAGGGCGGATTTCGCAATTCACCCGGCATCTCTATACTGCACCTTTCTCCTCTCGCCCAGACCCCATGACCCCCGAACACTTCATCGCCCTATGGAAAGACAACAAGCTCACCGAACGCGGTGGGGCGCAGGCGCACTTTGACGATCTCTGCGATTTGCTCGGCGTTCCCAAACCGCGTGACCCGGAGAACTACTGCTTCGAGCGCGGCGCCAAAAAATCCGGCGGCGGCGACGGCTGGGCCGACGTCTGGATGCGCCACCGCTTCGGCTGGGAAAACAAAAAGCCCGGCCGCGACTTGGGTGCCGCCCTCAAGCAACTCACCGACTACGCCCTGCAACTCGACAACCCGCCGCTACTCGTCGTCTCCGACCGCGAGCGCATCATCATCCACACCGCCTTCACCGGCTACCCGGATGAACCGCGCGAAATTCGCATCGAACAACTCATTGAACCCGAAACCCGGCAAATCCTGCGTTGGGTATTCACCGACCCGGAAAAACTGCGCCCAGAAAAATCGACCGCTGCGATTACCGCTGAGGCCGCCGGCCACTTCGCCCAACTCGCCGCCGCCATGCGCTCGCGCGGCGAAGATGGCCAAAAAGTCGCCCACTTTCTCGTCCAATGCCTGTTCTGCATGTTCGCCGAAGACGAACAACTGCTCCCCGCCGGCATCTTCACCGACCTGCTCAAAAACGCCGGTAATGACGCCGACAAAGCCGCCCGGCGCATTGAAAAGCTGTTCACCGCCATGCAAAAGCGTGATGGTGAATACGGCGACCACGACATCGCCTGGTTCAACGGCGGTCTCTTCAAAAACATCGACATTCCGCCGTTGACCGTAACAGACCTGCAAGCCCTGCACCGCGCCGCCGCCGACATGGACTGGCGCGCCATCGACCCCACTATTTTTGGCACGCTATTTGAACGTGGCCTCGACCCAGCAGCCCGCGCCCCGCTTGGCGCGCACTACACCGACACCGGCACCATCGCCAAACTGATTGACCCGCTGGTCAGCGAACCGCTCGCCGCTGAATGGGCAAAAACCAAAGCGGAGATCATTGCCAAGCCCAAAAAAGCCAAAGCCATCTACCAAACCTTCCTGCTGCGCCTCAACCGCTTCCGCGTGCTTGACCCCGCCTGTGGCAGCGGAAATTTTCTCTATCTCGCCCTCATTGCCCTGCGCGATATTGAAAAACGCGCCCATGTTGAAGCCCAAGAATTCGGCCTGCAACCGCCGATGAACATGGAAACCGGCCCGCACAACATCCTCGGGCTGGAAATCAACGAATTCGCCGCCGAACTCGCCCGCGTTACTGTCTGGATCGGCGACATCCAATGGTGCCGCCGCAACGGCTACCCGCACGCCATCAACCCCATTCTCAAACCGCTCGACGGTATCGAACATCGCGACGCGCTGCTGACTTTCTCACCCATCCCCCACCCAACCTCCCCCTTGTCCCAAGGGATACCGTCCCTGCGGGACATAAAAGGGGAGGAGCCCGCCTCGCCCCCTCCCCTTCAAGGGGAGGGCCGGGGTGGGGATGGGTTGATGATCTCCGAAGCCGAATGGCCCACCGCCAACGTCGTCGTCGGAAACCCGCCCTTCCTCGGCGATAAAGTCATGCGCAGCGAACTCGGTTCCGACTACGTCGAAGTGCTACGCAAAACCTACGAAGGCCGTGTTCCCGGTGGCGCCGACCTCGTCACTTACTGGTTCGAAAAAGCCCGCACCCAGATCGAAGCCGGAAAACTGCAAGCCGCCGGCCTCGTTTCAACGAATTCCATCCGTGGCGGTGCTAACCGTAAGGTGCTCGAACGAATAGTTCAGACGACACGCATTTTTGAAGCTTGGAGTGATGAAGAATGGGTCAATGACGGTGCCGCCGTGCGCGTTTCGCTTTTGGGATTTGGGCCGATTTTTCCGGTTGACCGTAATAGTAGGCTGGACGGGCTTGAAGTAGTCTCCATACATGCAGATTTGACTGCAGCCGTTGGCGTCGACCTAACAAAAGCGAGAGTCTTGCCGGATAACTCTGGTGTTTCGTTCATCGGCACGCAGAAAAACGGACCTTTTGACGTACCGGGCAATTTGGCCCGTGAGTGGCTCTCACGCCCGAACCCAAATGGCCTGCCAAATCGCGATGTCGTTCGGCCATGGGCAAACGGGATGGATTTAACTCGCCGTGCGAGCGACACATGGATTGTTGATTTTGGCCCAGATCGCCCAGAATCAGACTGCGCGTTGTTTGAGGCCCCATTTGAATACATCCTTGAGCGAGTAAAACTTTTACGAACCTCCAAAGACGCCACTGTGAAATGGTGGCTCCTCCATCGATCTCGACCAGAACTAAAGTCGGCCGTTTCAAAACTTGCCAGATTTGTTGCGACATCGATGGTCGCAAAACATCGCTTTTTCGTGTGGCTGCCGATTTCTCAAATTCCAGAAAACCTATGCGTCGTGATTGCACGCGATGACGACGTTACGTTCGGCTTGCTACATTCTCGAATGCACATTAGCTGGTCGTTGCGCCTCGGTACTTCGCTCGAAGACCGACCGCGCTACACCCCAACCACATGCTTCGAAACCTTCCCCTTCCCCGCCGGCCTGACGCCGCGTGACACCGCGCCGTCACTCCCTCCCCTTCAAGGGGAGGGCCGGGGAGGGGATGGGTCAAACAGCAATCAAGCATCCGAAACCCATCCCCCTCCCAACCTCCCCCTTGAAGGGGGAGGAGTAAAAGCGGCCATCGCCGCTGCCGCCCGCCGCCTCAACGAACTACGCGAAGCCTGGCTCAACCCCGCTGAGTGGGTCGATTGGGTCATCACCCCGGAGGAGGAAAAAGCCGGCTTCCCCCAACGCCCGGTCGCCAAACCCGGCCATGAAGCCGACCTTAAGAAACGCACCCTGACTAACCTCTACAACGCCCGCCCCGCCTGGCTGGATCTTGCCCACAAGGCTCTCGATCAGGCCGTCGCCGCCGCCTACGGTTGGGCTGACTATTCATCCGATATGCCCGACGACGAAATCCTCCGCCGTCTGTTGGCGCTGAATCTGGAACGCTCGGCATGTTGAGGTGCCAAAGGTCTTAAAATCATCACATGGAATACACACTCAACACCCATGCCGCAGCAACCATTCGGGAGCGAAATATTCGCGCTGAATGGATAGCGGCAACCGAATCTGATCCGGATGATCCAACGCCTATCCACGCGCTACGCGTCATTCCCGAATTTGGCGAGCGTGTGTTGCGGGTAATCTACAATCAAACAAAGCAACCCCCGCATGTCGTGACAGCATTTTTTGACCGAGGGATGAAAGGAAAACTATGAAAATAGAATATGACCCAGTAGTCGACGCCCTTTACGTTCGCCTGAACGAACAACGCATCATCGAGTCCGAGCAAATCAAGCCCGGTTTCGTTCTTGACTACGATGAGACGGGTAATGTAGTTGGCATCGAAGTCCTTGCCGCCAGCAAACACGACCATGTGCCACTGAAGCAGGCTGCGTGAGTTTCGTCGATTCCGATTCAGTAATCTTTCAGTCCAGTCTTAGCGGGAAAGGCGTCGCTACGCAGCCGCTTGAATCTGGTAATTGTCACAAGTGGTGACCTATCGCAAATATCTTTGTCCCGTCTGCAAACAAAAAACAGGCGTCAAGATTCTCTATGGCATGCCGAGCCATGAGGCCTTTGAACTTGAATCGCAGGGGCTGCTGGCTTTGGGTGGATGCTGTATCGACATCAACGATCCAGAGCGTAAGTGCCTGCATTGTGGTCACGAATGGCAGATCAAGCACAAACCGCCAAAGTTTGATCTGAAACTCGCTCCGCAATACCTCCAAACGAAAGGTTGAATGCGATGAAACTGCCTCCTTATACTGCAATACCGGCCACTTCTGACGACGCACCGCGCTTGACGCAAGCTGAGTTTAACCAGGCTCAATTCAAGATTACGGGCCAAGATGCCAGCAAAGCTGAATGGCAAACAGCGCTTCGCGCCAAGACAGGTGAGCAGCATCATGACAAAGACTGACTTGCGCTTGATCATTCGCGAAGAGTTACACGCAACGTAATTTGCCTTGTTTTCACAGTTGACTGCAAGCTTTTCAGTACGGCCAGAACCCCCAAACCCCGCAAAGAAAAATCAGCAATGGAACAAATCCGCATCCGTGGTGCGCGCACTCACAATTTAAAAAACATCAATATCGATCTGCCGCGCGATCAGCTCATCGTCATCACCGGCTTGTCCGGATCAGGCAAGTCCTCACTGGCGTTTGACACCTTGTACGCCGAGGGTCAGCGGCGTTATGTGGAGTCGCTTTCAGCCTACGCCCGGCAGTTTTTGCAGTTGATGGAGAAGCCGGACGTCGACTTGATCGAAGGTTTGAGCCCGGCGATTTCCATCGAGCAAAAAGCCACCTCGCACAACCCGCGCTCGACGGTCGGTACCGTCACCGAAATCCACGATTACCTGCGCCTGCTCTTCGCTCGCGCTGGCACGCCGTATTGCCCGGAGCACAATCTGCCGCTGGAGGCGCAAACCGTTTCGCAGATGGTCGATAGCGTGCTGGCTTTGCCGGCTGAAACCAAGTTGATGATCCTCGCCCCGGTCGTCGCCAATCGCAAGGGCGAGCAGATGGATCTGTTTGCCGAGTTGCGCGCTCAGGGTTTTGCCCGGGTGCGGGTCGATGGCACGGTGTATGAAATTGATGATGTGCCCAAGCTGGCCAAGACGCAGAAGCACAATGTTGACGTCGTGGTTGATCGCCTCAAGGTGCGCGATGACATGCGCCAGCGTCTTGCTGAATCCTTTGAAACCGCGCTGCGCCACGCCGAGGGGCGGGCGATTGCGCTGGAGATGGAGGGCGGCAAGGAGCACATGTTCTCCGCCAAATTTGCCTGCCCGGTGTGCTCTTACGCCTTGCAGGAGCTCGAGCCGCGTCTTTTTTCCTTCAATAACCCGATGGGCGCTTGCCCGAAGTGCGACGGCCTGGGCGTCATCCAGTTTTTCGACCCCAAGCGCGTTGTCACCAATCCGGCGGCCTCGCTGGCCAACGGCGCGATTCGTGGCTGGGACAAGAAAAATCAGTTCTATTTCCAGATTATCGAATCCATCGCCGACCACTACGCTTTCTCGGTCGATACGCCGTGGGCCGAGTTGCCAGACAATATCCGCGAGTTGGTGCTTTACGGCTCGGGCCGCACCGAGATCAACTTCCGCTACGCCAATGAAAAGGGCACGCGCTTTGATCGCAGCCATACCTTTGAGGGCATCATCCCCAACCTTGAGCGGCGCTATCGCGGCAGCGACTCGCAAGCGGTGCGCGAAGAGTTGGCCAAATACATCAGTAATCAAAGCTGCCCGACTTGCGCCGGCACCCGGCTACGCCTTGAAGCGCGGCATGTGCGGGTGGGTGCGGGTTTGGGTGCATTGACCCTGCACGAAATCAGCCGCCTGCCGCTTGGCGAAGCGCGTAATTACTTTAATTGCCTGACGTTGAGTGGCAACAAGGCGCAGGTAGCGGACAAAATTTTGAAGGAAATCACCTCGCGGATTTCCTTCCTGATCAATGTCGGCCTCGATTACCTGTGCCTCGAACGCAGCGCCGAAACGCTCTCTGGCGGCGAGTCGCAACGCATCCGGCTGGCCTCGCAAATCGGTTCCGGGCTGACGGGCGTCATGTATGTGCTGGACGAACCGTCGATTGGCCTGCACCAGCGCGACAACGACCGCCTGCTGCAAACCCTGAAAAACCTGCGCGATATGGGCAACACGGTGATTGTGGTTGAGCATGACGAAGACGCGATTCGTTCGGCCGATTACGTCGTCGACATCGGCCCCGGCGCCGGGGTGCATGGCGGTGCGATTGTTGCCGAAGGAACGCCAGAGCAGGTCACCGCCAATCCCGCTTCAATGACCGGCGATTACCTCTCCGGGCGCAAGAAAATTTCGATGCCAAAAGCGCGTCGACCGTACGACTTTGACAAACAGCTCAAAGTCATCGGCGCCTACGGCAACAATTTGAAGGATGTCACGCTGGAAATCCCCGGCGGGCTGCTAACCTGCATTACCGGCGTTTCCGGCTCGGGCAAATCGACGCTGATCAACGACACGCTGTACGCAGCCGCCGCCAAACACCTCTACGGCGCAACGGCTGAGCCAGCGCCGTACAAGGAAATCATCGGCCTAGATTTGTTCGACAAGGTAATCAATGTCGATCAGGCGCCGATTGGCCGCACGCCGCGCTCCAACCCGGCGACCTACACCGGGCTGCTGACGCCGATCCGCGAACTCTTCGCCCAAGTGCCGGAATCCCGCGTGCGTGGCTACGGCCCGGGGCGTTTCAGCTTCAACGTCAAGGGCGGGCGCTGCGAGGCCTGCCAGGGCGATGGGATGATCAAGGTTGAAATGCACTTTTTGCCCGACATTTACGTGCCCTGCGACGTCTGCCATGGCAAGCGCTACAACCGCGAAACACTGGAGATTCAGTACAAGGGCAAGACCATCCACGACCTGCTGGGCATGACGGTCGAGCAGGCGCGCGAGTTTTTCGACGCCGTGCCGGTGGTGGCGCGCAAGCTGCAAACGCTGGTCGATGTCGGCCTCAGCTACATCACCTTGGGCCAAAGCGCGACGACGCTCTCTGGTGGTGAGGCGCAGCGCGTCAAACTGGCGCTCGAACTCTCGAAACGCGACACTGGCCGCACGCTTTACATCCTCGACGAGCCGACCACCGGCCTGCATTTTCAGGACATTGAAATGCTGCTCACCGTACTGCAACGCTTGGCGGCGCATGGAAATACCGTCGTCGTTATTGAGCACAATCTAGACGTGATCAAAACGGCAGACTGGGTGGTTGATCTCGGGCCGGAAGGCGGCGATGGCGGCGGGCGTATCCTCGTTGCCGGCACACCGGAAGCGGTGGCCAAATGCAAGGCCAGCCACACCGGGCGCTTCCTCAAGCCTTTGCTCAAGCGCTGAGGTAAGATAACGCCACGCTTATGCCAACCGGAAGGAAACTGCCGTCATGTCGATCACCCTCACCAT
>JAQTZQ010000233.1 GCA_028687645.1 Rhodocyclaceae bacterium | reverse complement strand
GGATTGCCCCAGTATTTTTTATTGACCGCTTTTTCCGGTTGACCGTCAAAGCGTGCGTTCGGGCTGGATGGGCGGTCAGTTCCTCTCCCTTTCCGCAAAAGGAAAACGCCCCGGCCAAGCGGGGCGTTCCTTGTTGCGTCTCTGTCGGAGTCAGGTGTCTTTGCGCCTTTTTCCGGGTGCTGCTTATTCCATCGCCTCATACAGCGGCAGGGTCAGGAACTCCGGGTATTCCGGGGTCAGCGACATTTCGTCGAAGATGACGGCGGCCTGATCGTAGCTGGCGGTGTCCTCGCCTTGCGCGGAAACGAATGCCTTCACCTTGGCCAGTTCTTCGGCGATCATCGGGCGCACCATTTCAACCGTGACCTTGCGGCCGTCGTCGAGGATACCCTTGGGCGAAACCACCCACTGCCATACCTGCGAGCGGGAAATTTCGGCGGTCGCCGCATCTTCCATCAGGTTGTGGATGGGCACGCAGCCGTTGCCTGCCAGCCAGCTACCGAGGTAGTGAATACCGACGTTGATGTTGTTGCGCAGACCGGCTTCGGTAATCGGGGTTTCCGGCTGGAAATCAAGCCATTGGGCTGGGCCGAAGTTGCCTTCAACCTGCTTTTCCCATTGGTTCGGCTTGTCGCCCAGCACTTTGACGAATTCTTCGTGGGCAATCGCCACCAAGCCAGGGTGAGCCACCCAGCCGCCGTCGAATCCATCCTTGGCGTCACGGGTTTTGTCGTGGCGGATACCGGCCAGCGCCTTTTCGTTGGCGACTGGGTCGTTCTTGATCGGGATCAGGGCTGACATGCCGCCCATGGCCGGGGCGCCGCGTTTGTGGCAAGCCTGCACCAGCGCCAGGGCATAGCCGCGCATGAAGGGCACTTCCATGGTGATGGCGCTGCGTTGGGCGAGACAGAAATTCTGGTTCTTCTTGAATTTCTTGATGCAGGAGAAGATGTAATCCCAACGGCCAGCATTCAGGCCGGCGGAGTGGTTGCGCAGTTCGTAGAGGATTTCTTCCATCTCGAAGGTGGCGAGAATGGTTTCGATCAGTACGGTGGCCTTGATCGTCCCTTGCGGCAGACCGATTTCGTCCTGAGCCATGACAAAAATGTCATTCCACAGGCGGGCTTCGAGGTGACTTTCCATCTTGGGCAGATAGAAGAAGGGGCCGGCACCACGGGCGATTTGTTCCTTGGCGTTGTGGAAGAGCACGACGGCGAAGTCAAAAATGCCACCAGAAACACGTTGACCGTCAACCAGGACATGTTTTTCATCCAGATGCCAGCCGCGCGGACGAATTTGCAGGGTGGCGATCTGGTCGTTCAATTTGTACTCTTTGCCGTTTTCGTTCTTGAACGACAGTTCGCGGCGAATGGCTTGGTACAGGTTGATCTGGCCTTGAATCTGGTTTTCCCACTTGGGCGAGTTGGAATCCTCGAAGTCGGTCATGTAGGAATCAGCGCCGGAGTTGTAGGCATTGATGATCATTTTGGCTTCAACCGGGCCAGTGATTTCGGTGCGGCGGCGCTCCAGTGCCTTGGGCAGCGGAGCAATTTTCCAGTCGCCAGCGCGGATGTGTGCGGTTTCCGGCAGGAAGTCGGGCATTTCGCCGGCATCAATGCGCGCCTGACGATCTACGCGAGCCTTGAGCAATTCCTGGCGACGTGCTTCAAAGGCGCGATGCAGCTTGGCGACCAGGGCCAGCGCATCGTGGGTCAGAACGGATTCGAAACCCGGCAGAATCGGGCCGGTAATTTGTACGCCTTGGGGTAGATTGAGGCTCATGGCAACTCCTGAAGTGAGGGGAAATTGGTGCGACGCCGCAAATTGTATTGCGATTCTGATTCAATAAAAACCCGGTTAAAATCATTTCATCTTTTACTATTGGTATCAAATAAAGCCTGCTGGTTAGATGTTGTATGATTATTCGATGACGGCCAACCAGAACCCGGAACAACAAGCCCGCGACCGCATCGATGCACAACTGCGCGCCGCCGGCTGGACGGTGCAGAAGAAAATCGATTTCAGCGCCGGCATTGGGCAAGCCGTGCGCGAATGGCACACCGATGCCGGCCCGGCCGACTATGTGCTGTTTGTTGATCGCAAGGCCGTCGGCGTCATCGAAGCCAAGCGCCCGGAAGAAGGCCAGCACCTGACCGTGCACGAAACCCAGACCGAAGGCTACGCCGCCGCCAAACTCAAGTGGGTCAATAACAAGGAGCCGCTGCCCTTCCTCTACGAAGCCACCGGCATCGTCACCCGCTTTACCGATGCCCGCGACCCCAAGCCGCGTTCGCGCGAAATTTTCAGCTTCCACCGCCCGGAAACCCTGCGCGACTGGCTGGCCGAGGGAAACAGCCTGTGCGCCCGCCTCGCCGGCCTGCCGCCGCTCAACCCCGAGCATCAGCCCGCAAAAGAACTCCGCCTGCGCGACTGCCAGGAAACGGCGATCACCAAGCTCGAACAATCCTTCCGCGAAGCCCGCCCGCGCGCGCTGATCCAGATGGCCACCGGCGCCGGCAAGACCTACACTGCGATCACCAGCATCTACCGCCTGCTCAAACACGCCGACGCCAAGCGCGTGCTCTTCCTCGTCGACACCAGGAACCTCGGCGAGCAGGCCGAGCAGGAAATGATGGCCTACGTGCCGATCGACGATAACCGCAAATTCACCGAGCTTTACACGGTGCAGCGGCTCAAATCGAGCTTCGTCGACAAGGGCGCCGATGTCTGTATCTCCACCATCCAGCGCCTCTATTCGCTGCTGCAAGACAAGGAACTCGACGAAGCCGCCGAAGAAATCAACCCGGCCGAGCTCATCCAGCCCAAGGCCCCGGCCCCTGTCGCCTACAACGACAAAATCCCGCCAGAATTCTTCGATTTCATCTTCATCGACGAATGCCACCGCAGCATCTACAACCTCTGGCAGCAGGTGCTCGACTACTTCGACGCCAGCCTGATCGGCCTCACCGCGACGCCCGACAACCGCACCTACGGCTTCTTCAAGAAGAACGTCGTCAGCGACTACAGCCATGAAAAAGCCGTCGCCGACGGCGTCAATGTCGGCAACGAGATTTACCTGATCGACACCCGCATCAGCCAGCAAGGCGCCGTCATCGCCGCCGAGCAGCAGGTCGAAAAGCGCGAGCGCCTGACCCGCAAAAAACGTTGGGAACAGCAGGACGAAGACGCCGCCTACACCGCCACCCAACTCGACCGCGACATCGTCAACCCGGACCAGATCCGCACCGTCGTCCGCGCCTTCCGCGACAACCTGCCGGCCATCTTCCCCGGCCGCGATGAAGTGCCGAAGACGCTGATCTTCGCCAAGACCGACAGCCACGCCGACGACATCATCCAGACCGTGCGCGAGGAATTCGGCGAAGGCAACGCCTTCTGCAAGAAAGTCACCTGCCGCGCCGGGCAGGACAAAAAGCTCGCCGACGGCAGCGTCCAGCAAGGCGAAGACCCCAAATCCATCCTCGCCCAGTTCCGCAACGAATACCACCCGCGCATCGCCGTCACTGTGGACATGATTGCCACCGGCACCGACGTCAAACCGCTCGAATGCCTGCTCTTCATGCGCGACGTCAAAAGCCGCAACTACTTCGAGCAGATGAAAGGCCGCGGCACCCGCACGCTGGACATGGACGACCTCAAAAAGGTCACGCCCAGCGCCAAAACCGCCAAGACCCACTACGTCATCGTCGACGCCATCGGCGTCACCAAATCGCTGAAAACCGCCAGCCAGCCGCTGATCACCAAACCCGGCGTGCCGCTGAAAGACTTGGCGATGGGCATCCTGATGGGCGCCACCGACTCCGACAGTGTTTCATCGCTGGCCGGCCGTCTCGCCCGCCTCAACAAACAACTCGACACCGACGACCAGCGCCGCCTGCGTGACGCGGCCGGCGGCGTCGAACTGAGTCACCTGGTCAGCAAACTGTTCAACGCCATCGACGGCGACCTCATCGAAGCCCGCGCCCTCGAACTGGCGGGTTTGCCCATCGGCAACGACCCCGGCGACACGCTGCGCGATAAAGCCCAGCAACAACTGGTCGGCGAGGCAGCGGCGCTGATGAACGGCGAATTCATCGAACTGATCGACACCATCCGCCGCGAAAAAGAACAGACCATCGACCACGACAACCTGGATGGCGTCACCTACGCCGGCTGGAGCAAGGACAGCGCCGCCCAGGCCGAAGCACTGACCGGCGAATTCGCCGACTGGCTGGCGGCAAATCGCGACGAAATCGAGGCGCTCACCATCTTCTTCGCCCAACCCTGGCGCCGCCGCGAAGTCACGCTGAAACTCGTGCGCCAAGTCCTCGACAAACTCAAAGCCGACAAACCCAAACTCGCCCCGCTGCGGATCTGGCAAGCCTACGGCCAGCTCGACGGCGTTAACAGTCGTGCCCCGGAACAGGAACTGACCGCGCTGGTCGCCCTGATCCGCCGCGTTTGCGGCCTGGACGAAAAGATCACCCCGTTCGCCGACACCGTGCGCAAGAACTTCCAGACCTGGATCATGCAGCAGCACGCCGGCACCACCGAGAAATTCAACGAAGAACAGATGAACTGGCTACGCATGCTCCGCGACCATATCGCCCACTCCTGCCACGTCGACCGCAGCGACCTCGACTACAGCCCCGTCGATGCCCAGGGCGGGCTGGGGAAAATGTGGCAACTGTTCGGCGAGGGTATGGATCCGTTGCTGGATGAACTAAACGACGCACTCGTTGCCTGATCCAGTACAATCCACATATAGCACATACACAAGGAGGTGCCCCATGCCCCAACTCCATTGCTACGTCTCTGACGATCTTGCGCAACAAGTCCAGCATCGCGCCGACCAGGCGGGTCAAAGTGTCTCCCGGTATTTGGCTGACCTACTCAAGCAAAACGTTGAACAGTCTAGTGGCTGGCCGGAAGGCTATTTCGATCTCTTCGTACCAATTGAGGGCGCAGAAATCGAACGAGCACCGCAAGGCGAATTTGAGGAAAGGTTGCAGTTGGAATGATTTACCTGCTCGACTCCAACGTTTGTATCCAACTCCTCAACGGACGACACACCCAGCTAATTGAGCGCTTTCGCCGCTATGACCGACGCCAAACGGTGCTGTGCAG
>JAQTZQ010000232.1 GCA_028687645.1 Rhodocyclaceae bacterium | reverse complement strand
ATTTGTTGAATGAATCGAAGCAGGCTTGGGGGCAATAAACAAAATGGGTTAGACCTTGCGATCTAACCCATTGTAATATTGGTGCGCCCGACTGAATTCGAATCAGTGACCCCTGCCTTCGGAGGGCCGGATTTAGGGTGATTTGTTGTATCAGATAGACCCATGAATTCAATAAAATCAGTTGGTTAATGTTGTTTGTTGTACTGGGTTGTTTCAGGTATAGTTTACGTATGGTTTACGTACGGAAAACTTACCATGCCAAATGCAATCGATAGCAAGACCAAACGTGACAAGCTAACGCCACGTCGTGACCCTTACTGGGAGCCGCTAAAAAAAGGCGCTGCCGTAGGTTATCGCAGACTTGACGGCGATGGCGAGGGGACGTGGGTAGCTCGCTGGCGTGATGATGACGGGAAGCAAAAATATCGGGCTCTTGGCAACTTCAAGGATTTTGACGTCGCTGCAAAAGCCGCGCGCGCATGGGTCGAGAGTTGCGAGCAAGGCGCATCCCCAAAAGTAACGACCGTCAAACAGGTATGTGAAGCCTATATTGCCGCGCTGATAGCGTCTGGCAGAGCAGCGACCGCCAAAGATGCCGAGGGCAGATTCAGCCGCCTGATATTCAACGAGTCCATTGGCAAGCTGGCAATCGACAAGCTGAAAACTACCTCGATTCAGAAATGGATGAATGACCAGATAGACGATGATGACGAATCAGACGACGAGGACATGCGCCGCTCCAAGGATTCAGCAAATCGCAATCTAGCAACCTTCAAGGCCGCGCTGAATATGGCGCTTCGCAATCGTCTTGTTGCCACTGACGCCGGATGGAAAACAGTCTTAGCATTTCCCAAAGTTGCCCAGCGCCGCCAAGACGCTTTTTTGAGCATGGATCAGCGCACCGCCCTACTCAACGCCTGCCCGGATGATTTGAAGTTGTTGGTCAAGGCCATGTTATTGATCGGATCAAGACCTGGCGAACTTGCCTCATTGAACGCTGGCGACTTCAATAAATCACTCGGTTGCCTGACCTTGACCGGCAAGACAGGGCGGAGAACCGTCGCTATATCAACCGCCGCATCAAGGTTTTTCAGTGAGTGCTGCAAGGACAAACTGCCAGCCGCCCCCATGCTGACAACTTCATTCAGCCAACGCTGGAACAAAGATAGCTGGAAGAAAGTATTCAAGGCCGCTGTTGATGCCGCAGAGTTGCCTCACGGCGTTGTGCTCTACGCGCTGCGCCATACCGCAATCAGTGAAATGATTCTGGCAGGCATGGACTCATTCATTGTTGCCAAGCTAGCCGGAACCAGCGTGGCGATGATTGAAGCGAATTATGGACACCTCAAGCATTCAGTCGTGACGGCGAAACTTGATGCAGTGGCGATGTTTTGAGTATGGGAACGATTGCACGATACGCGAAGGCCTATCAACTATCTGTTGAGGACGGAATTCCGTTTGAGTTGGCAGTGGAAAGAATTGACCGGGGAGCCCAGATGGATGCCGAGTTACGCCATGCCGAAGCGTTGCGCCGGATTCAGCAAGCGCCGCCGCCAACCCAAGAAACCGACGTTGACCATAAGAACTCGAATAGCGTGGTGCGCAGAAAAAAGGCCGCTCTTGTGAGTCAGCTTGTCGGTATTTGGCCGTCGATAGCGGGAGACCTCCGGGAAGCGTCACGTCCAAACGGGCTGAAAATCGCAAAGCTAGAGCATGGATTCTGGGATATGAACAAGGCCATTGAGTGGGCTGTTGAGAGGGACAAAATCACAAAGCAGAAAGCTGTTCAATCCATCGCAACCGAACCAGATAGCCCATGGGCTTTACTGTTGAAGCAATCCTTCAGTCTGTAGTCCTGTAGTCGGTATTTCGGGCAAATACCGGATTTTTACCGCAGTTTTTCGGGAATTTTCGGAGGTTGTGAAATGGCACCACAAGCCGCAACAACGCGGCCTAACTGGAGCCATTATGAAGCAATCATTACGTCCTAAGTTCGCCGCCCAATTTCTCGGAATCAATCGCGTAACGCTGTTTCGTTGGTCTAAGCAGCGTGCAGATTTCCCGAAGCCACACCACCTGAGTGCTCGTTGCGTTGTCTTTGATGCTGACGCGTTGAAGGCATGGCGCGATGCTCAGGTATCGACCGTTAGCGAGGTCAAATAAATGACGCCCGACTTCTCCCCCAAGGACAAGCCGAGCGCCGCTGATTCCGCACTGAGCATTGCGGATTTTACCCTAACAGCACCGGCAAGCACCGCACCTGACAATTCAAAACACATACTCATTTCAAATCCTCGCGAGTTGAGAGCACTGCACGCGCTAATGCTGCGCCCGATGCCTCGCGAGCAACTGGACAAAGCAATCGGCTGTTCAAATTCGCCGGATGTAATTTTTCGTTTGCGTCAAAAAGGATTTGAAGCCCCCTGTACCAGAATTGATGTAATCGACCGCGATGGATTCAAATGCCGGCCGGGGATTTTCAGCCTGACGGAAGGCGACCGCCGCAAGGTGATTCGCTGGAATGGATCATCGCAAAAAGGGAGCATCGACTTGACGCTGGCTAGTTGGCTCTCCTTCGCTCTCGTTTGTGCTGTGCTCTTGGTGGGTTTGATCTAATGGCAACTAACAACGGCCAATTCTTGCGCCTGAAAAAACTCACTGGGAAGGAGATTGTTCAGGTTGCGATGAAGCACAACTTGAGAGAGTTGCAAAAGGAATTGGGCGCTGGCAGTCACATTGATGCCAGTCGCACGCACCTAAACAAAACCATCGCCGGGCTTGATACGGCGGTCGCAGTGAAGGAATTAGCCGACCGCCTGATGCTCGAAGCAAAGGTTCCCAATTTACGAAAGGATGCTGTTCGGGCTATCGAGATTATTTTCAGTTTGCCGCCGGTATCGACCATCAATCACGGCGAATTCTTTGATGACGCGCTGGCGTGGTCAATTCAATATTTCAACGTGCCAGTTCTATCGGCGGCAATCCACAACGACGAAGCCGCGCCGCATTGCCATGTCGTCCTGTTGCCGCTGATAAACGGTCGCATGGTTGGCAGTGACCTAATGGGCGGTAGAGGTCGCTTGCAAGCCCTTCAAACGAACTTTTATGAGCAAGTGGGGGCGAGGCATGGCCTGACCCGTCCGAAGGCTCAGCCGAGGCTCAGCGCAGCAACCAGATCAAAGGCCGCATCGCTGATTTTCAACGCGTTACAGGAAAACCCGGATTTATTGGACAGAAAGGAAGTAGAACAGGCGTTACTTGATACGCTTGCTCGACACCCTGAGCCATTGCTGAATGCTTTAAATCTCGCTGTTCCTAGTCCGACTAAGCCGGGGAAGTCATTTGCAGAAACCGTGGCAAAGTTGGATAAAAGAGCGAAGCATATAGGGATTCATCGTCATTCAAAACCTATAGGGATTGATCCTGAGCCGGTGGAAAAAGAGCTAACCCTATCCTGTGTAGGGTTACATCAAGAATCACCGCCAATCGAAGCCGCCGCAAGTCCAGTTCCTGCTATCGACACCGCATCGAACGTGGTTCCGTTCAATGACTACCAACGCGTCAGAGATGGCGAGCAATCAGCGCAGCAATGGGACAGCGACCGTGGCGAATTTGTATCGAAGCCGGAACCATCCAAGCCGTCAGTTCGTGATGGCGCCAAGCGTGAAGTTGATCGGCTACTCAAGCGCCGCGTGTAGTCGAAGCTGAATCTCTAAAACAGAGGGGAATAGAAATGACCGTGAGCAACATCAAGCGACCAAAGACCGGAGGCCGCGCTGCCGGAACGCCGAACAAGGTGAGCCGTGAAGTTCGTCAAGCTGCGATGGCGCATACAGGCGACGCACTGGCCGCGCTGGTTACGTTGATGAATGAAGCCGGGAATGAGCAAGTCCGACTGCAAGCTGCGACGCAACTACTTGACCGCGCTGTTGGCAAACCCGGCGCTGCCATTGAGATTGTGAGATTTGAGACTGCCGACCAGCGCAACGGCAAGCCGCAAACCCTTGATGACATGCTGGCAGAGCTATAACGGCAATATCACGGCAAGGTTTGACGGGGGGATTACGGGGAGGTTGCCACAATCGCCGCCTGTTAGCGCAACAATTTCCACCGAATAGACACGCACCGCCTGAGCCGTCTAAATCGAATAACGGCGCATTGTGAAGGTTTTGGAGGCATTCACGCATCTGGCGAAGGTGGCGTAAAGCCGAATTAATGCGCGGATTGCGCAACGTATGAAGCCGACAATCAATTCCGTTCGTACGAAATACCGCACCGCACAATGACATGAACAAGCATAAGCAATAATCGCCGCATCGCATGCCAGCCATGGCGATAAACTTATCAGGAACAGAGCTTGCTAGATGATAGTTTGTGGTGCGACGCACAATGACGATTGCGAGAGAAAAGAGCGCGTGAAATCGTATAAATGATTATTTGTGGTGCTGCTGGCGATGGTTGCGACAGAGACCGGGTGAGCAGTGCGACCCGTCCGATTGTGGTTATTTACCGGCGGTAACATCGTGTGACCGCTATAAATTGACCCTTTTACCGTACAAACGGAAATAGCAAGGAAATAGCAAGGAAACGATATAAACGATTTATCGGTCAATAGAAAAAGGTCTGCCATTGAAGCGAGAGAGCCGCTAAATGGCTGTTCTGTTCCTCAGTGAGGAATCGAACTAAACGCTTAAACCCTTGTGGCGCAAAGGTCTAACTTTCCTGAATTCAGGATATACCCCCAAAAATACCCCCATTCAAACGATGCTGCCCTGATTTTCGACGGCAATCGCATCATGGACTGAATCAGTTTGAGAGCGTGCGATGTGTAAGCGCAAGAGGCCTGCTACGCAAAAATCAGAGTGCAAGATTGCACCTTGATAAAAGTTGGCAATTTTCACCAACCAAGCGCCATATAATCAACCTCTGAATCACCGTGTAGGGAAATGCTGGTTTACGTATGGTTTACGTACAAACAAAAAGACCGCCAAAGCTGACGGTCTAATTAATTGATAAATAAAGGTTATTTGGTGCGCCCGACTGAATTCGAATCAGTGACCCCTGCCTTCGGAGGGCAGTACTCTATCCAGCTGAGCTACGGGCGCGAAGAGCCTTGGATTCTACCTTTTGCATCGGGCGGCGTCCAATCAGCAG
>JAQTZQ010000056.1 GCA_028687645.1 Rhodocyclaceae bacterium | reverse complement strand
CGCGCCACGCGACCATCCAGGCCATCAAGCACCATGGCAACAAAAATGGCCATCGCTGCACGCTCGAAATCACCCTGCATCGCCTGCACGATGGCAAAAAAACCGGCAAATAGCGCAGCCGTTGTAAAAAGATTCGGCAGCACATAAATGCCGCGCCGCTTGAGTTCCGGGTTGAACAGCGTTTTGCGGGGTTTAAGTTCAGTCATTGATGGCGACAATTCCGCTGATGAGGTGGGCGAAGAATACACCCAATCACTCAGCACATTTTCCGGAAATAACAAGGGCGGTGCGGATCACCACACCGCCCTAAAGCGAGTGCAGAGCGCTAACGCCCTGCAAAATCAGAACCCAGATCAGTTCTTGGATTGATCAACCAGCTTGTTCTTCTTGATCCACGGCATCATGTCACGCAGTTGACCGCCAACCGTCTCGATCGGATGTACGGCGTTCAAACGACGACGAGCCGTCATTGAAGGATAGTTGGTCTTGCCTTCCTGAATGAACATCTTGGCGTAATCACCGTTCTGAATACGCTTGAGCGCGTTGCGCATCGCCGCGCGTGACTGCTCGTTGATGACTTCGGTGCCGGTCACATACTCGCCGAATTCCGCATTGTTGGAGATCGAATAGTTCATGTTGGCGATGCCGCCTTCGTACATCAGGTCGACAATCAGCTTCAGTTCGTGCAGGCACTCGAAATAAGCCATTTCCGGTGCGTAACCCGCTTCGGTCAGGGTTTCAAAACCCATTTTGACCAGTTCGACGGCGCCGCCACAAAGAACAGCCTGCTCACCAAACAGATCGGTTTCAGTTTCTTCACGGAAGTTGGTTTCAATCACACCACCTTTGGTTCCGCCATTGGCTGCGGCATAAGAGAGGGCGATATCCTTGGCCTTGCCGGACTGGTCTTGATAAATCGCGATCAGTGAGGGCACGCCGCCACCCTTCAGGTATTCTGAACGAACCGTGTGACCAGGGCCTTTCGGGGCGACCATGATGACATCGATATCGTCACGCGGAATGATCTGGTTGTAATGAATGTTGAAACCATGGGCAAACGCCAAGGTGGCGCCCTTCTTCATATTCGGGGCGATTTCGTTGTTATAGACGTCCGGCTGAGACTCATCCGGCAACAGAATCATAACGACATCCGCCTTTTTGACCGCGTCAGCGACTTCCTTGACCTTGTGACCAGCGGCTTCAGCCTTCTTCCAGGAAGCGCCATCTTTGCGCAGGCCGACAGTCACTTCAACGCCGGAATCCTTGAGGTTTTGTGCGTGAGCGTGACCTTGCGAGCCGTAACCAACGATGGTGACTTTCTTGCCCTTGATCAGGGAAAGGTCTGCGTCTTTGTCGTAATAAACTTTCATGTAATCCTCTTTATAAACAGATAATTAAACTTTAAGAATGCGATCACCGCGACCAATGCCGCAGACGCCGGTACGAACCGTTTCGAGAATCAGACCTGCATCAATGCCGGCAATGAACGAGTCCAGTTTGGCGCCGGCTCCGGTCAACTCGATGACATAGGTTGCTTCCGTCACATCAATGATGCGGCCACGGAAAATATCGGCCATACGCTTCATCTCTTCACGATCCTTGCCCGTTGCACGAACCTTGATCAGCATCAGTTCGCGCTCGACGTGCGCAGCTTCGGAGAGATCAACCACCTTGACGACATCAATCAGCTTGTTGAGCTGCTTGGTAATCTGTTCGAGAACCTCGTCGGAACCCGAGGTCAGGATGGTCATCCGCGACAGCGAGGGATCTTCCGTCGGTGCCACAGTCAGCGATTCGATATTGTAGCCACGCGCCGAGAACAAACCAGCAACGCGGGACAGAGCACCCGATTCGTTTTCAATCAGGATGGAAATAATGTGACGCATAATTTTTCCTCCCTCGCTCATAGATCTTCAGCGAGGATCATTTCGGTCAGGCCCTTGCCTGCCGCAACCATTGGGAAAACGTTGGCACCCGGGTCGATAATGAAGTCCATGAATACCAAATCGTTTTTGTGCTCGGTAAAGGCCTTGCGCAGCGCCGGCTCGACATCTTCCGGCTTCTCGATTTTCATGCCGACATGGCCATAAGCTTCAGCCAGTTTCACGAAATCAGGTAGCGACGTGACGTAAGACTGTGAATAGCGCTTGGAGTAGAACATTTCCTGCCACTGCCGCACCATGCCCAGCATGCCGTTGTTCAAGTTGATGATCTTGATCGGAAAACCGTACTGCTTGCAGGTCGACAGCTCCTGGATACACATCTGAATCGAACCTTCGCCCGTCACACAGGCGACCTGTGCATCAGGATGCGCCATCAGGACGCCCATACCATAGGGCAAGCCGACGCCCATGGTGCCCAGGCCACCGGAATTGATCCAGCGCCGTGGCTTGTCGAACTTGTAATACTGCGCTGCAAACATCTGGTGCTGACCCACATCCGAAGTAACGAATGCCTCACCGTTGGTTACTTCATAAAGTTTTTCCATGACGAACTGCGGCATGATGTGCTCAGACTGCGTGTAGCGTAGCGAATCACGGCTGCGCCATTCATCAATTTGCTTCCACCAGTTGGCTACATCCGGGTCCGTCTTGAAATCGGCATCCATCAGCTTGAGAATTTCATCAAGCACATCATTGACGTTCCCGACGATAGGCACATCAACCTTGACGCGCTTTGAAATCGAAGACGGGTCAATATCGATATGGATGACGCGACGCTTTTCTTCGCCAAAATGTTCTGGATTACCAATCACTCGGTCATCGAAACGAGCACCAATGGCCAGAATCACATCAGAGTAATGCATGGCATTATTGGCTTCAAAGGTGCCATGCATGCCCAGCATGCCGACAAACTGCCGATCGGTCGCCGGATAACCGCCGAGACCCATCAGGGTGTTGGTCACCGGGAAATTAAGCTTGTGTGCCAGTTCGGTCAGTTTTTGCGCGGCATCTGACAAAATCACGCCTCCGCCGGTATAAATAATCGGACGTTTGGCTTCCTTGAGTATCTGCACAGCCTTCTTGATCTGCCCGAGGTGCCCCTTGACGACCGGATTATACGAACGCATCTGGATCGACTTCGGGTACTCAAACTCGCACATCTGCGCCGTAATATCCTTGGGGATATCGACAACAACCGGACCGGGGCGACCGGTTGCGGCGATGTGGAAGGCTTTTTTGATGGTCAGCGCCAGATCCTTGACATCCTTGACCAAAAAATTGTGTTTGACGCAAGGGCGGGTAATACCCACCGTGTCGCACTCCTGGAAGGCATCCTGACCGATGTAGAAAGACGGCACCTGGCCAGTCAATACCACCATCGGGATCGAGTCCATGTAGGCGGTAGCAATGCCGGTCACGGTATTGGTAACCCCTGGGCCAGAGGTCACCAAAGCCACACCGACTTTTTGCGACGAGCGAGAGAACGCATCGGCTGCATGCACTGCTGCCTGCTCATGACGAACGAGGATGTGTTTAACTTGATCCTGCTTGAAAAGTGCATCGTAAATGTGCAGCACTGACCCACCCGGGTAGCCGAACACACAATCGACCTTTTCTTCCTGTAGGCACCTGATTACAATTTCCGCACCGCTAATCATCATTATCGAGCCCAAAAAAGTTGTTGCTTAAAAGGGCATAACATTAATCGACCGCCCTTATTCGGTCAAGGTATGATGGTGCATCCATCTACCCATAATGTTTTTTGCAGGAATAAGAAACTGGCTTCATCCGGTGAACTTTCGCAGTTTCTCGAGTCCGTCGAACGCCGCGCTTTCAAGCAAGCCATCTTTGCTGTGCGCGAAGAAGAATCGGCCCTGGACATCGTTCAGGACAGCATGCTCAAGCTCGCAGAAAAATATGGCGACAGGCCGGCGCAAGAGTTTCCCATGCTTTTTCAGCGTATTCTGCAAAACACCATTCGTGATTTTTATCGGCGCAGCAAAGTGCGCTCAATGTGGACGACCTTGCTCTCCGCCTTCACGCCGGATGACGATGAGGACTACGACCCGCTGGAAACTCTGGCTGCCGATGAAGATGCCGGCGGTACCAGAACGCCGGAAAGCCTGCTGCTGCAAGCGCAAACACTGAATCTCATCGACGACGAAATAAAAAAACTACCGGCCCGTCAACGCGAAGCCTTTATCATGCGCTACTGGGAAGACATGGACGTCGCTGAGACTGCTGCGGCCATGGGCTGCTCAGAAGGTAGCGTCAAGACGCACTGTTCGCGTGCCACGCATACGCTTGCGTCTGCGCTGTCGGCAAGAGGGATCAAGTTGTGACCAACACACAGCATGATCATCAACAAGCTGACGCAAAAATTGCCCCAAATACCGAGTTGACCGTAATAAACCCAAGCCCACCACCCAAGCAGACCGAAAGCGCATCAAAATCCAATGTCAATTGAGCTCCCGACTCTGACCCGCCGCCTGCTCTGCATGCTTTACGAAGGCTTGGTGGTATTTTCGATTTTGCTGATCGGCTTTTTAATGCCTCAGATTGTTTTTAATGCGTTCGGCCTGGTGATGGGCGGTCGTCTGCTACTGCTTCATATTCTGCTATTGCTGATGACCTATTTCGTCTGGTGCTGGGTAAATGGTGGACAAACCTTACCGATGAAAACCTGGAAGATGCGTGTGGCCAACCGGGATGGCGGACCAATGAGGCCAACACAAGCTATTTTGCGGTATCTCGCGGCATGGCCAAGCATTTTGCTTGGTGGCATTGGTATTCTTTGGGCATTATTTGATCAGGACAAACAGTTTTTGCACGATCGCATTGCTGGCAGCCGGATCGTTTCAACCAAGACTTGAATCAGCGCCGCTCCGTCCACCACAACATACTCATGGCGACCAGCAGAAAAAGTGCAGAAGGCGCTGTGGCACTGGCAAACGCCGGCCAGGAATTGATCGCCCCCAGGTTTGAGAACAAGCCGTTGAGCATGTAAAACAAAATACCGAGCATGACGCCGGTAAATATTTTCAAGCTGACCCCGCCAACCCGATTGTGCGAATAGCCAAAAGGCAAAGCCAAGGCAACCATCACCAGCGTGGCCAATGGGTAGACTATTTTTTTCCAGATTGCGATTTGGTAACGGTCCGAATTTTGGTGATTGTCATTCAAATGCTGCGTATAACTTAGCAATCCAATCAATGACATACTCTCGGGCGAGACCATCAGAACCGATAACAGATCCGGGTTGATCGCCGAACGCCAAACCTGGCTTTCAAAACGCTCAACCCGTGCCGTATCGCCCTCAAGAATAGTTCGCACAACACCTCTCAGGCGCCAATGACCGGGCGGCTCGTAATCCGCCGCCTCAACATCGGTCACCGACTCCAAAGCATTGACCGAACTGAATTTATAGATACGAACCCCTTCCAAACGGGCGTCTGGCATCGCCTTGCGAATATTGATAAAACTTTGCCCATCCTTGACCCACAACCCCGAATCAAACCCACCTTGGGAAATCACCTTGCTCAAGGCCTTGGCACGAATCTCCTGTGCCAGCCGCTCCGAAAATGGCACCAAACCCTCGCCCACCAGCAAAGTCAGCAAGGACAGTAAGACCGCCACCCGAAAAAGCGTCATCAGCAACTCGCCGGTTGCCAGCCCTGACGCCCTTAAAACTGTCAGTTCAGAATGACGAGCCAAGGTTGAGAGTGCATAGAGCGTTCCGATCAAGGCGGCAATCGGTATCAATTCATACACGATCCCCGGGAGACTGAGCGCCACATGCAGAACCGCGTGCCCCAACTGATAGCCGGCCTTGCCAACACTGCGCAGTTCATTGATCAAGTCAAAAAAAGCGAATAGCGCAAGAAAGGCCGCCAGTACCAAGAAAATGGCGGCGAAGCACTCACGCATCAAGTAACGTTGGTAAAGCTTTAGCTGAAACATCAGCGCACCCCTTGCTGCCAAGGCATACGCAAGGCAATCCGGTGATAGAAAAGCAAGGCCAGGGGCAACAACATGAAGGCATGAACCACCCAAACCCCCAGCCAGAATGAGAGCTTGCCCTGAGCAACCCAAGCTTGACTAACCGACATCAGGTTACTGTAGATGGCATAAACCAGAATGGCGATCAGCATGTTGGCAGAGCGCCCTGCACGCGGGTTGACGTAGGAAAGCGGGATTGCCAGCAAGGCCAGAATAAAGGCTGATACCGGCAGACCAATGCGCCACAGCAACTCGGCACGAGCCTGATTGCTATCCTCGGCTAGCAAATCGGAGATCGGCATCCGGTTCGGCGAGCGCTCGGCTGGACGCGATTCGCCATCTTGGGTACGAACTTTGTAACGCTCAAATTCCATAATTTTGAATTCGGGAGAGCCTGGCTCTACCTCGTAGCGCCGCCCCTTCTCCAGAACGGCAAATTTATCCCCGTTAGCGGCAATTTCCTGGCGCCCTGAATTGGACATGACGACACCCAGTTTTCCATCCTGTATCGAGGCGACAAAAACATTTCCCACTTCACTGCCATCCTCAGCCAGCGCCTCGACAAAAAAGACGCGCTCGCCGCGCTTGGCTTCGCGGAAGGTGCCTGGCGAAACTTGCGACACATCGCTTCTTGCCGACAATTGCTGGCGGTAGTCAGCTGCGTTGTAATTCGCCCAAGGCGACAGAAAGGCTGACAAGACTGCGATAGCCAGGACAATCGGCAAGGCAAACTGCAACACCGGTCGAACCCATGCGGTTAAAGGCAAACCGCTGGAAAACCACACAACCATCTCAGAATCCCGATAAGCCCGAGACAAACTAAGCAAAACCGCGACAAACAGTGTCAGAGAAATAACGATGGGCATGTAATTAAGCGCCGCAAAACCTAACAGCGGCACCACTGCTTCAGGCGCAATTTTGCCGCCCACAGCTGCTTTCAGCAGGCGAATCAACTGAGTCGAAATCAGAATGGCCAGCAACGCAACACTAATGCCGGCAGCTGCCTGGGCGAACTCGCGCCGGATGGCGCGCTCGAATATCATGCTTTGACGAAACCAAAAAAATGCGAGGATAATCTCGCGAGACCTGAAATTTCCCCGATTAGGAGCAGCCAGTGGAATTTAGCATAAAAAACGGTAGCCCGGAAAAGCAGCGCAGTGCCTGTATCGTCGTAGGTGTCTTTGAATCGAGAAAGCTGACCTTGCCAGCAGAAATTCTCGACAAGGCGTCTGACGGCTACATTTCCTCGATTGTTCGCCGGGGTGACATGGAAGGCAAAGCAGGGAATACCTTGCTGCTGCAAAACGTCCCCGGCACGCTGAGCGAACGCGTGCTACTAGTGGGTTTGGGCAAGGAAAAAGATTTCCGGGAAAAGGAATTCTGCAACGCGATCCGAACCACGGTCAAAGCACTCAACGATACTGGCGCCTTCGATGCCTCGATTTTTTTGACTGAACTGGCGGTCAAGAAGCGCAATATCGGCTGGCGAATTCGTCAGTCAGTCATGGTTGGATTGGATGCCGGATACAAATTCGAGCGGTTCAAAAGCAAAAAAGAGGATGTTCGGCGCCCTTTACGCAAACTCACACTCGCTGTTTCCCGCCGAACCGAGCTCAGCGAAGCGGAGGAGGGGCTAGCTCAAGGTTTGGCAATTGCCGAAGGGATGGCGATGACCAAGACCCTTGGCAATCTGCCGGCAAATATTTGCCACCCAACCTATCTGGCGGAGCAGGCGCAGGCGATGGCCAAGGAGTTCAATCTGGATTGCGAGATTCTCGAACGCGCCGACATGGAAAAACTCGGGATGCACTCCCTGCTATCCGTTGCCCGTGGCTCGCATCAACCGCCAAAATTGATCATCCTGACCTACAAAGGAACCAAAGCCAGCGAAAAACCCATCGTGCTGGTTGGCAAAGGCGTCACTTTCGACACCGGCGGCATCTCGCTCAAGCCGGGTGCCGAGATGGATGAGATGAAATACGACATGTGCGGTGCCGCCAGCGTGCTTGGCACCATGCAATCAGTCGCCCGTATGGCGTTGCCCATCAACCTGACGGTTATCGTTCCCGCTACCGAGAACATGCCGGGCGGTGCTGCAACCCGGCCTGGCGACATCGTCACCTCAATGTCTGGTCAAACCATTGAAATTCTCAATACCGATGCCGAAGGCCGGCTGATTTTGTGTGATGCGCTGACTTACGCTGAACGCTTTGAGCCGGACACAGTGATCGATGTTGCAACGCTCACCGGCGCCTGCGTCGTTGCCTTGGGCCATATCGCGACGGGGCTGTTCTCCAATAAAGACAGCCTGGCTCGCGACTTGCTGGATGCCGGGGATGAGGCCCATGACCGCGCCTGGCACATGCCACTATGGGATGATTATCAGGACTTACTGAAGAGCCCGTTTGCCGACATGGGTAATATTGGTGGCCGCTGGGGCGGGTCGATTACGGCGGCTTGCTTTCTCTCACGTTTCACCAAAAAATTTAACTGGGCACACCTCGATATTGCTGGCACCGCCTGGAAATCCGGCGCTGACAAAGGCGCCACCGGGCGCCCGGTTCCGTTGCTGACACATTTCCTGCTGCAACGCGCGGGCAAGCTCAATTGACCGAGGTTTTTTTCTATCATGGCGCGGCCGACAAGGTTGCAGCGGCTTGCGCCCTGCTGGGTGGCGCGTACGCCCAAAAGAAGCCGATGCTGGTATTTGCCCCCGACAAAGCATTGGCGAGCACCCTCGACCGGCACCTGTGGATACACCCTGCCCTGAGTTTTGTGCCGCATTGCAGCGCTGACTCCCCCTTGGCCGCTGAAACGCCGGTGCTCATTACCCATCATCTTGATACGCCAGCTCAATTCGATCGCTTGATGAATCTCGACCGCAATGCGCCACCAGATTTTCAACGCTTCCAGCGTTTGATTGAGGTCGTTGGGCAGGACGAAGACGACCGTCAGGCCGCTCGGGCCCGCGTCAAGCACTACAAGGATTGCGGCTGCGAAGTTCAATATTTTGATCTCAGCAAACGCTAAAGGACGCCCTTTGCCCAGCCCCATCCTCGCCCGCGCCGACGCCCTGATACAACGCCGACGTGGCAGCCATCAGAAGCCCGACGATATACCGTTGCTCACCGACAGGGTTGAAACAGACGAGGATTTTCCAGTTTTGTGTGACTTGGCGCCGACCATTGCCGCAACCGCCCAGGTTTTGGAAATACCCGACCAAACAGCACCAAAAATAGATTTGGCGCAGACCTCGAACGATACCTTGGCATTCGAACTCGCTCGCAAAATTGAGCTGCGTCTGTTAGCTGAGCTACCCCGCCTCATCGAAGCCACCGTCAAGGATTACCTGGCGGAGCAGGAAATGATAGCCGCGCAGCAAAACGAGGACTGAGATCACCTCAAAGTCGGGGCAACGCTCCGGTATAATCGCGGGTTTCCCCTATTTCCGAGAAGCCCATGGAACTCGCCAAAGCCTTTGAACCAGCCGATATCGAAAGCCGCTGGTACCCCGAGTGGGAAGCAAAAAATTACTTCGCTGCCGGCGTTGACCGCAGCAAGTTGCCCGAAGAAAACTTCTGCATCCTGCTGCCGCCGCCGAACGTAACCGGCACGCTGCATATGGGCCATGGCTTCAACCAGACCTTGATGGACGCGCTAACCCGCTACTACCGGATGCGCGGCCACAACACGCTGTGGCAGCCGGGTACCGACCATGCCGGCATCGCAACGCAGATCGTCGTTGAACGCCAGTTGGACGCCCAAGGCATTTCGCGCCACGACCTCGGCCGCGAGAAGTTCCTCGAAAAAGTCTGGGAATGGAAGGAATACTCCGGCAACACCATCACCAAACAGATGCGCCGCATGGGCACCAGCCCGGACTGGAAGCGCGAGCGCTTCACGATGGATGCCGGCCTCAACAAGGTCGTCACTGAAACCTTCGTCCGCCTGTTCAAGGAAGGCCTGATTTACCGAGGCAAGCGCCTGGTGAACTGGGATCCGAAGCTGCATACGGCCGTGTCCGACCTCGAAGTCGTGCAGGAGGAAGAAGACGGCTTCATGTGGCACATCCGCTATCCGCTGGCCGATGGCTCGGATAGCCTGGTCGTCGCTACGACCCGTCCGGAAACCATGCTCGGCGACACCGCCGTCATGGTTCACCCGGAAGACGAGCGCTACAAGCACATGATCGGCAAGACGGTGAAGCTGCCGCTGACCGAGCGCGAAATCCCGATCATCGCCGACAGCTACGTCGATCTCGAATTCGGTACAGGCTGCGTCAAAGTCACGCCGGCGCATGACTTCAACGACTACGCGGTTGGCCAGCGCCACGGCCTGCCGATGATTTCGATCCTTACCTTGGATGGAAAGATTAAGGGCCGCACAAATGCAACCCTCGATGTCAGATCTGACAACTTGAGAGAAGCCATTGGACAGGCTTGGGATCATCATGCAGTCGTAGCAGTTATCCCGGAAAAATACCAAGGCCTTGACCGCTTTGACGCTCGGAAACAAATTGTTGTCGACCTTGAAGAACAAGGCCTCCTTCTCAAAGTCGACAAGCACAAACTGAAGGTTCCACGCGGCGACCGCACCGGCGTCGTCATCGAGCCCATGCTGACTGACCAGTGGTTCGTCGCCATGAGCAAACCCGGCGACGACGGCAAGTCGATCACCGAAAAAGCGCTGGACGTCGTGCATTCCGGCGAGATCAAGTTCTATCCGGAAAACTGGGTCAATACCTACAACCAGTGGCTGAACAACATCCAGGACTGGTGTATTTCCCGCCAGCTGTGGTGGGGCCACCAGATTCCGGCCTGGTACGGCGATAACGGCCAGATTTTCGTTGCCCATAACGAAGCCGAAGCTCAAGCCGAAGCTGTCAAGCAGGGCTACACCGGCGTGCTGAGCCGTGATGAAGACGTCCTCGACACCTGGTTCTCTTCCGCCCTGTGGCCGTTCTCGACACTGGACTGGACCGGCGACGAGGCGATCGACGCAGCCAACCCGATTTTGCAGCAATATTTGCCGTCGACCGTACTGGTCACTGGCTTCGACATCATCTTCTTCTGGGTCGCCCGCATGGTCATGATGACCAAGCAGATCACTGGCCAAATCCCCTTCAAGCACGTCTATGTGCACGGCCTGATCCGCGACGGCGAAGGCCAGAAGATGTCGAAATCGAAGGGCAACGTGCTTGATCCGATTGACCTGATCGACGGCATCGGCCTCGACGCTTTGATCGAAAAGCGCACGACCGGCCTGATGAACCCGAAGCAGGCGGAAAGCATCGCCAAAAAGACGAAGAAGGAATTCCCGGAAGGCATCGCCTCCTTCGGCACTGACGCCCTGCGCTTCACCTTTGCCAGCCTCGCCTCGCCGGGCCGCGACATCAAGTTCGACCTCAACCGCTGCGACGGCTACCGCAATTTCTGCAACAAGCTGTGGAACGCCACCCGCTTCGTGCTGATGAATGTTGAAGGCCATGATCTGGCCTTGGATCACCAGCAAGGCGCCGACGGCGCTTGCACGGTCGACGGCGAAAACAGCCTGAAATTTAGTTTTGCTGATCGCTGGATCGTCAGCCAGTTGCAACGTGTCGAGCAGGAAGTTGAACAACATTTCACCGACTACCGTTTCGACCTGATTGCTCAGGCCATCTACAAATTTGTCTGGGACGAGTTCTGCGACTGGTATCTGGAAATCGCCAAAGTAGAGATGAACCCACCCTCTCCCTCGCTCCCTCTCCCTGAGGACGAGGGAAGCAGCGAGCAGAGCGCTGCTCTGGCGGCCAATCTGGCCGCCCAGCAACGTGGTGCCCGCCGCACCTTGATCCGCACACTGGAAGCCGTCCTACGCCTCGCTCACCCGCTGATTCCTTTCGTTACTGAAGAACTATGGCAAACCGTGGCGCCCATCGCTGGCCGCAAGACGCACGACTCCATCATGCTCGCCACTTACCCGCGCGCTGATCTATCACGCCTTGATCCGGCGTCTGAAGCCAAGGTCGAGCGTCTCAAGGCCCTGGCCTACGCTTGCCGCAACCTGCGCGGCGAGATGAACGTCTCCCCTGCCCTGCGCATGCCGCTGTTGGTTGCCAATGGTGGTGCCGACATCGCTGAGTTCGCGCCCATCCTGCAAGCGCTGGCCAAGCTCTCTGAAGTACAACTGGTGGCTGACATGCCCGCAGATACGATTGCACCAGTTGCTGTTGTTGGTGAAACGCGATTGATGCTGAAGGTGGAGATTGATATTGCCGCCGAAAAAGTTCGTTTAGCCAAGGAAATTGAAAAACTCGAAAAGCAGATTTCCATTGCCGAAAACAAGTTGGGCAACGAAAGCTTTGTCGCTCGTGCCCCGGCAGCGGTTATTGACCAGGAAAAACAGCGTTTGGCGGATTTCTCAGCAACGCTGGAACAACTGAAACCCCAACTAGCCAAGCTTGGCTGAGGCAGCGTCATGGAAGACAAACGCGGTTTTTTGGCGCAAATATTTATTGCCCTGATGATCTTCTCGGCGCTGGTTGGTGTCTGGAGTGTGGCCTTCATGATTTCCTGGCCATGGGACAAAAGCGACGAATGGAAGCCGGAATTCCGCCTGATTGCTGTTTGCCCCAACAAACAGGTCTGCGGCTTTGCCTACAAGGATCTGGCAGATGCCAAGGCCAAAGGCCTATACACCTCGCTAACGCCAATCGAGCCGGCAGGCGATGTTCAGGAAGAATATGATTGGCTGAAGTGGAAGGTTGAAAAAGGCATCATTGAGGTCAAGGCCTCATCCTGGCACTTCCAGACGACGATCCGCTACAAAGTGGAAAACGAGGAGCCCATCCTCGTTGAGTACCAAGACGTAGACGTCCCCAGAGCTTTCTACTACGGCGTTGCTGCCGGCCTGTTTTCCTTGCTCGGGCTATATCTGCGCAAATTACGTCGTTGAAATGTGACGATCAACTGCCTGACTATCCCGCTTTCAGGCAGTTTTTAATTTATCAATCACCGCGACAAACACGCCCGCTGCAAACCACGCAAGGCGTTACCCAGCCAAAAGCCATGCTGCAAATCAGCAGGCCACAGGACTGCCTCCTTCGCCTCTCCGCTAGCCAGCAAACTGGCGCGCAAAACCCCCGGTAAAGCACCGCTCTCAAGTGGCGGCGTAAGCAGCAGTCCATCGCGCTCAATGAAAATATTACTCCTCGCGCCCTCTGCCACTTCACCGCGTTGATTCAAAAAAATCACGTCAAACACCTTCGTCTGATCCGCCATCGAGGCCAGCGCCGCATCATAAATTGCTCTTGAAGTGGTCTTGTGACGGCGCAGAACATCGTGCGAATCGATTCGTGCAGTGGCGAGCACGGCGCAACAACTGTCCGCTCCTGAATCCAAAACTGCAGCCCGGACATCCATAGCACCAGACTTGTCGAGCGTCAGACGCACTCGCCAGGTTCCCCGAGCCGGCTGGCGCCCTAATTCACGAAATAGCAATTGCTCGTCGAGCGGGAAACCAAAATATGCCGCTGAACGTTTCAGACGGGCCAGATGACCCACCCACATCGGATATACCCCGTTCTCCCGGCGCAAGGTTTCAATCAACTGTAAGCCAGGATCGCAATCACGCAGAAAACTCGCCTTGAGCAAGCACTCTTGCCACTCGGCAGCCGGCTCTGAGTCAGCAACAATACCGCTCCCAACCCCCAGTTGGCCGCTACCGTTATCGGCCAGCGCCAGTGTCCGGATCGCTACGTTCAAGCGAAAATCTCCCGTCGGCGCAATCCAGCCCAAAGCGCCGGTATAGGCAGCACGCGGCGAGCTTTCAAGCGCGGCGGCAATCTGCATGGCGCGAATCTTGGGGGCACCGGTAATCGAGCCACACGGAAACAAGGCGCGCAGGATATCGTCGAGGCACCGCCCCGGCACGCTGGCCGAGACCTCGGAAACCATCTGCCAGACGGTTGGGTAATCCTCAATGCCGAATAAGCGGTCGACCACGACGCTGCCGTTTTCGGCAATCCGCCCGAGATCGTTGCGCAAGAGATCGACGATCATCAAATTTTCGGCCAAATCCTTGGTTGACCGTAACAATTGCTCAGCCGGGACGCTGCGGGCTGCGGTTCCCTTCATGGGGCGTGTCAGCAAACGATCACCGCGACGCTCAAGGAAAAGCTCAGGCGACAACGACACAAGGCCTCCTTCTACATCGCCGATAAAGCCGCCGTAACTCACCGGTTGGCGCTCGCGCAAACGCGAATACAGCGCAATGGGTGAGCCAAACCATTCAAAATGCAGCGGGAAGGTGAAATTAACCTGATAGCAATCGCCATCCGCAATAAAGCCCTGAATGCGTTCCACCGCAGCCACGTAATTCGCCTCAGAAATACCGGACTGCAAGCCAGCGACCCCAGCGGGCGCTTGTCCGCCTTGGGTCGTCAGCCACGCCTCTGCCGCCGTTGCATCAAGCACCAGGCAACGCTCAAAACGCCAAAATGTTGCCAAATGTTGCGTTGCCCCCGTTTGCCATGTTGCCGGTGCGGCTGCGGGTTCAAGCAGGTAGCCGAGTTCGTATTCGAGGACAGCTACCGTCCAAAGATTACCCTGCTCAATCTCGGCCAGCGCGCTTTCATAACTGGCCAAATCGCCCACCGTCAGGCAATCAACCAGCCCCTCAAAAAGCCAAGCGGCGGGTTCGCCTGCTGGCGCCCGCCGATCTTCAAAAAAAGCGTGGATAGCGATGCTTATTTACGCTTGATTAAATACTCGAATACCCGATTTTCCTCCTTCTGCCCCACCAGTTCATTACCTGACTGTTTGGCAAAAGCCGGGAAATCCTTGAGCGAACCCGGGTCAGTGACCTGAATACGCAAGACCTGCCCTGATTCCATTTCAGCCAGGAGCTTCTTGGTGCGCAGAATCGGAAGTGGGCAAGCATAGCCCTTTACATCAAGATCGCGGTCAAATTCCATAGTTCCATCATCCTCACAGGGGCGCAAATTCTACCGCTAATTCCGCTTTTCCTTTTGCTCCTCAAGCCGGCGCTTACGCAACTCCCGCATGCGGGCATCAATCACCGACAATTCGTAAAAATTGGCGTCGCCCGCATTGCGTGCGTGTTGCAACTGATCAATGGCCCCTTCGGTTTGCCCCTGCAAAGAAAAAACCTCTGCCAACGCCAGGTGCTGCTGGGCATTCCGCCCCAAGCCGGCATAACTCTCCGCAAGCATTTTGTGCAAACGCAAATCCTGGGGGGCATTTTGTAACTTCAGTTCAACAAAGCGCAACGCCTCGTCAAAACGCCGTTGTTTAAGCAAAGCCCGGGCATAGCCATAGAGCAAGGCCTGGTTGAACGGATAGCGCACCATCGCCTCGCCATAGCGCACCATCGCCTGAGCGTTTTCGCCCTGCGCCAGGTGCACTTCGGCCACTTGGCGCTCGAATATCGCCGACGCCATGTCAAAACTTTGCGCCCGGCGCAAAGCCGTCCCAGCCTCCGCCCACTGACGCATGCGCCCCAGGGCAATAGCCAAACCAAAATGCGTAGCCCCCTCGGATGCAAATTTTTTGTCGCGTAACACCCCCTGAAAATCTTGGACTGCCTCCAGTGGCGTGCCCTGCATGGCACGTAATTTGGCGCGAATCAACAAAAAATCCAGGCTATCAGCGACCTGACGATAAGACACCGCCTGCTCGCGATTTTGCATATCTGACAAACGCTCACTGGTGAGCGGATGGGTTCGCAAATAAGCAATTGCATTGTTTTCGTACAGGCGCACCAACTTTTGCAGGCGCTCAAAAAATGCGGCCATACCGCTGACATCGAAGCCCGCCTTGCGCAAGATATCAAACCCCATACGATCCGACTCACGCTCAAAATCTCGTGAGAACGCCAATTGAGACGACATGGCCCCGGCTTGGGCGCCAGCAATCGCTGCCCCCGCCACTTGGCCATTGGAACGCGCAGCCAACAAAGCCAGCCCCATTGCCAGCATTGATGCCATATTGATCTGTTTGGACTGGTAAATCTGCCGCGCAATATGGCGCTGGGTGACATGTGATATTTCATGCGCCAGCACCCCCGCCAGCTCTGATTCACTTTGCGCCGACAGAATCAGACCGGTATGCACGCCAATATAGCCGCCAGGCATGGCGAAAGCATTGATACTAGGGTCATTGATCGGAAAAAAATAGTAACCCAGCCCGGGATCATTGCTGACGGCAGCCAAGCGCCCACCCAACTGGTTGAGATAGGCCTCAACGTCCGGATCGTCGAGATATGCCGGTTCACGCCAGCGAATCTCGTTCATGATCTGTTGACCAATTTTCTTTTCTGTCGCCAGTGAGAGTTCGTTGCTCGCGACATCGCCCAACTCCGGAAGATCATCGGCGCGCAGCGGTACAAGCGTCAGAGTGACCACCAAAAACCCGACAACAAAACGATGGACAAAAGTCATGAATGCTATGATAGCTCAGGCAAACAGCGCTTTTTCCTGACAACATGTAACCGTAAGCAAGCTATCGTGACCACATCACCACTCACTCATTTTGATAACGCCGGCCAGGCGCACATGGTCGATGTCGGCAGCAAGGCAGAAACGGCGCGTGTCGCCCGCGCCGCTGGCAGTATTTACATGCAGCCCGACACCCTTCAACTAATCGAAGCTGGTTCTTCCAAAAAAGGAGACGTCCTCGCTATTGCCCGCATCGCAGCCATTCAGGCCTCGAAGCGAACCGGAGAACTGATTCCACTCTGCCACCCCATCGCCCTGACCCGAGTTGCGGCTGAATTTGTGATCGACAAGACCAAACATGCGGTGCATTGCGAAGTCACCGCTGAATGCTATGGGCGCACCGGGGTGGAGATGGAAGCGCTCACCGCAACCAGCGTTGGCCTGCTGACCATTTATGACATGCTAAAAGCCGTTGACCGTGGGATGCGCATCGATGGCATCTGTTTGCGCGAAAAGCGCGGCGGTAAATCCGGTCACTGGCAAGCAGAATAAATTAAAGCAAGACCCAAACTAAAAAAGCCCACCTGAAACCAGATGGGCTTTTAAATTTACAACCCCCGAAGCTTAGGCGCTCTGGATGTTGGAAGCCTGCTTACCCTTGGGGCCTTGCACGACTTCGAAGGAAACTTTTTGACCTTCTTTGAGAGTCTTGAAACCATTCATGTTGATGGCGGAGAAATGTGCGAAGAGATCTTCGCTGCCATCGTCAGGAGTGATAAAGCCAAAACCTTTAGAATCATTGAACCACTTAACGGTACCGATTGCCATGTTTACTACTTTCTTACAAAAAACTAAAAATTACGGGTTTCCCCGACTCCCTGCTTGAAATCAGTGACAGGGCGCTTTGGGCAACCTTGATGCAGATGAATTCAAACACAATTGCGTTCTACGCGACTTGAATTATCCCGTCAACAATTTTAAATGACGCAGCGCAGCATAAAGGCTGATAAATCAAGGGGCAGGCCCCAAAAATATTGCTACTCATTTCCCTGTTGCAGAATGAAACGGACTGTATAGAATCGAAGCCATGGCTACAAAACACAAGGAAGACGGACTGCTTGAGGCGCAGCGCGCCAAGATGGAGCCGCCAAAAATGTTCAAGGTGTTGTTATTGAACGACGATTACACGCCCATGGAGTTTGTAATCATCGTTTTGCAGCGCTTTTTTTCTCTCGAAAATGAACAAGCGATGCGAATCATGCTCAAAGTTCATCACGAAGGTCGCGGTGTATGCGGGGTTTTCCCACGAGACATCGCGGCCACCAAAGTTGGCCAGGTCGTCGCTTTTGCGCGACAACACCAACACCCGCTCGCTTGCATGATGGAGGAAGAATAATGATCGCCCAGGAACTCGAAGTCAGCCTGCATATGGCTTTTGTCGAGGCGCGCCAAAAACGACATGAGTTCATCACGGTCGAACACCTTTTGCTCGCGCTGATTGACAACCCGTCAGCCGCAGACGCTTTGCGCGCCTGCGGGGCGAAACCTGATGTACTGCGCAAGGATTTAGGGAATTTCATCAACGACCACACCCCAACGGTAAGCGGCGAGGATGATATTGATACCCAACCGACACTGGGCTTCCAGCGCGTCATTCAGCGCGCTATTTTGCATGTTCAGTCATCGGGCAAAAAGGAAGTCAATGGCGCCAATGTGCTGGTCGCGCTGTATGGCGAAAAGGACTCACACGCTGTTTATTTCCTGCAAAAGCAGGGCGTCACCCGCCTTGATGTAGTCAATTTCATCTCCCATGGCATCAGCAAGGTACCGACGCCAAAGGCCCCGACTGAAGGTGAACCCGAGGTGGAAGGCGACAAGGAACAAGTCGGCCCGCTGGAGCAATACACCATCAACCTTAACGCCTTGGCACTGCAGGGGAAGATTGACCCGCTGATTGGCCGTGACAAGGAGTTGGAGCGAGTCATCCAGACCCTCTGTCGGCGACGCAAAAATAACCCTTTGCTGGTCGGCGAGGCTGGCGTCGGCAAGACGGCAATTGCCGAAGGCTTGGCGCGGCGCGTGGTTGAATGTGATGTGCCGGAGATTTTGGCCAAGGCCAATATTTACTCGCTGGACATGGGATCTTTGCTGGCCGGCACCAAGTATCGCGGTGATTTTGAACAGCGCCTCAAAGGTGTTCTCAAAGCCTTGCAGGACAATCCGAATGCCATTCTCTTCATTGACGAGATCCACACCCTGATCGGCGCCGGCTCGGCCTCCGGCGGTACGCTTGACGCCTCCAACCTGCTCAAGCCAGCGTTGTCCTCTGGCGCCTTGAAGTGCATCGGCGCTACGACATATACCGAGTATCGCGGTATTTTCGAGAAGGATAGCGCCCTCTCGCGTCGCTTCCAGAAGATCGACGTGAATGAACCTTCAGTAGCAGAAACTGTTGAAATTCTTAAAGGCCTTAAAGCGCGTTTTGAGGCCCATCACGGTATCAAATACTCAGCCACGGCAATTTCTTCAGCGGCGGAACTCTCAGCCCGTTACATCACTGATCGTCATTTGCCGGACAAGGCGATTGACGTGATTGATGAGGCTGGTGCAGCGCAGCGTATTTTGCCCAAGTCGAAACAGAAAAAAGTCATCAACAAAACCGATATTGAGGAGATCGTCGCCAAAATTGCCCGGATCCCTTCGCAACACGTCACGCTGGATGATCGAGGGGCATTGAAAAATCTCGATCGTGATCTGAAGGCGGTAGTTTTTGGTCAGGACAAGGCAATTGAGGCACTGGCGAAAGCCATCAAAATGGCACGCTCGGGGCTGGGCAATCCCGGCAAGCCGATTGGCTCCTTCCTGTTCAGTGGCCCGACTGGTGTCGGCAAAACCGAGGTGGCCAAGCAACTTGCATATTGCCTTGGGATAGAATTGACACGTTTTGACATGAGCGAGTACATGGAGCGCCACGCCGTTTCACGCCTGATCGGCGCACCGCCCGGCTATGTCGGTTTCGACCAGGGTGGCCTGTTAACCGAAGCCGTGACCAAAAAGCCGTATTGTGTGCTGTTACTTGATGAAATTGAGAAGGCACATCCGGATATTTTCAACATCCTGCTACAAGTCATGGATCACGGGACACTGACTGACAACAATGGTCGCAAGGCCGATTTCCGCAATGTTGTCATTATCATGACGACCAACGCTGGCGCGGCGGATTTGCAAAAATCGAGTATGGGCTTTACGGCCATCAAGCAGGCCGGCGATGAAATGGCCGAAATCAAGCGTTTGTTCACTCCTGAGTTTCGCAACCGCATCGATGCCACCATTTCCTTTGGCGCCCTCGATCGAGAAGTTATTTTGCGCGTGGTGGACAAGTTTCTCATGCAACTGGAGGAGCAACTTCACGAGAAGAAGGTTGAGGCTCACTTTACGGATGCAGTCAAAGGAATGCTGGCAGAAAAAGGCTTCGATCCGCTCATGGGCGCACGTCCGATGGCGCGCTTGATCCAGGACACCATCCGCTCGGCACTGGCCGACGAACTCTTGTTCGGAAAGCTGTCGAACGGCGGACGGGTTACGGTCGACCTGGAAAAAGACGGGAAAATCAAACTTGATTTTGAGGAAGAAAAAATCGAAGCCGTCGTTTAGAATTAAGACGCTTTCCAACAAAGCCATGCGATGCATGGCTTTTTTTTGCCACGGAGCCACGTATGACCTTTAAAACCCCAGACCTGTGCGATGAATTTGAAGCCGAACTCGGCAAAACCCTTCGCGTGGTCGCCCCCATGTTTAAACACTACGGAGGGCGTCAACGCTTTGCCGGCCAGATCGTCACGCTAAAAATATTTGAAGACAACTCACTGGTGCGCGAAGCTTTTGCCGAGAACGGAAAAGGTAAAGTGCTGGTCATTGACGGTGGCGGTTCGCTGCGCTGCGCACTGGTTGGCGATCAACTGGCCATCCTGGCACAGAAAAACGGCTGGGAAGGTGCCGTCGTGTACGGCTGTATTCGTGACTCGGTAGATATTAACGCGATCGACATCGGTGTTCGGGCGCTCAACACTCACCCGCAAAAGAGTATTAAAAAGGGTGCTGGCGACAAGGCAATTGCCGTCACCTTTGGTGGCGTTACTTTCAATCCGGATGACTGGCTCTATGCTGACGAGGATGGCATCCTCGTCAGCACCAAGGCCTTGATCAAAGTCTGATCAGGTATCGAGGAAAACCGCGCTGTCGCAACCGGCGCGGACATTACCCCAGTGCTTGCCACCAACATAAATGGGCATAGCCAGATCACAAAGCAATTCGCCGGTATCGCGAATATAGGTTTGCAACAACATGCCTTGCGTATTCTTTGCGGCGCGCAACTCGGTCGGTGCCTCAAATTTCCGGCAGGTACGATTACCGACCAAATCTCTCTGGTAATCACCGGTCAAGGGGTTTGAATATTTCCGGTTATGGGCCGTCAGGTAGCCGTTTGTATCCACACCAACGGCATACGCCCCCCCCTTCATTTTGGTCAGCGCATCATCGAGCAGGCTTTGGCACTCGGACATGTACACCGACTGGTAACTCACCGAATATTTCTGCGGATTGGTGCCGGCCACCGGTTGATAGTTTTGGTCAAAAACATTGATGCCGCGCGCTTGCATGGCGACCAGCTTTTCTTGCAAGGCATCACGGAAGGCACGAACCACTTCAACGTTGAGATCGAAGGTACCGCGCCCAATTTTGAAGCGCGAAACCAATTCCTGGACACTTTCTGTAGCGACACCCAATTTAACCGTCGATTGCTCCGATGATTTCATCGTACTCGAAACCTCTTTCGAGAGATCGTTGACCTGCTTGACCGCATCATGAACCTGGGCATTGGTTGCAGTTAGCTGTTCGATAGAGGAAGCAATCTGGTTTAACTGGTCACCGGTTCGCTCAAAATCATTGACCATGCAGCTAAAGGCGGTCGATGAACGTTCGACCACATCGCGCGTTTGCCTGATATCCGAATTAATCACCTCGTTTTCGGATTGCGTCTCCTGAACCAGGGAAATCATTCCGCCAATATTGTTATTAATTTCCTGGGTCGCCACATTGACCCGTTCGGCCAGTTTGCGGACTTCATCCGCCACGACGGCGAAGCCACGGCCCATTTCGCCGGCACGCGCTGCCTCAATCGCCGCGTTTAGCGCCAGCAGGTTGGTCTGATCGGCAATCTCTTTAATCAACCCGGCGATCTGGCGAATGCTTTGCGAACGCTCAGCAAGGTGACCGACGGTATCATTGAAGCGTGACAGTTTCTCGCTAACCAATTGCACGTTGCTGACGATGGCATGCATTTCAGCCAACGAGGCCCGCGCCGTCCCAAGATTGGCATTCGTGGAATTGGCAATCCGCTCGGTTGAGGACGAAACCTCGGTGATTGCCTGCGTTGCCTCGGTACTGGCACCAAACACCGCTTCAGCAATTTCGCCCTGCTTGCCAGCCGTTACCGCCGTCGCCGCCACAACACGTTTAACCTGAACGGCTTCGCGCGCGATGTTGACGCTCATTTTGCGCACCTCGCTGATGATTTCGCGCATTTTGTCAGCGAAGCGGTTATAGGACTCTGCCAGCGTACGCAGCTCGTCATGGGTCATGATTGGCAAATTTCGTGAGAAATCACCTTCCCCACGCGCGATTTCGTCGAAAATTCCTGAAATAAGCCTTACGGGCCGCAATATCAGATGGCGAATATAAACGATCTGCAAGACATTCCAGAACAAGGCAAAAGCCGTCAACGCAATCATCAGATTGAGGCCGTTATCCATACTATCGGAGATGCGCTGCAGTGATGATGCGTTGGCGCCGAGCAGTTTCATTTCATCGGCCAGAAACTGCTTTTGCTGAAAATAGATCCCGAGATAAGCCAAATCAACACAAAACAGTAGCAAAAAGCTCATCAGTTTTTTGGTCAGCGAATTCCAGAAGGTTCGCTCGTTCCAATCATAGAGCCGCCAGAAGAGGTTCATTTTTATCTCCGCTATATTTAATTTTTCATGGATTGGACGCTGATCGTCAGAAGTCGTCAAGTCGGGATAACCCGACTGGCAAAACCACGCTTGTGCTGGTGCAATGCAATTCCATTTCAAAATCGGAAATGTCGTTTCGTATCGCGAAATTTAAATTTTATCATATTGATTTAATTGAAAATTATTTTGTCTTATGTCTTATATAAGACTATTGCTGCTACGCAAAAAAAACTCTATACTTTCGTCCATCGTCCGAACATTAAAGTGACGAGATGCAAAGCCTTCCCTCAACAAACTTTAAGGAATTCACAATGAGCACTCGCGAACAGCAAATCGCCGCCCTCGAAAAAGACTGGGCTGAAAACCCGCGCTGGAAGGGCATCAAGCGCCCGTACTC
>JAQTZQ010000055.1 GCA_028687645.1 Rhodocyclaceae bacterium | reverse complement strand
GAAATTGAACGTCTGGCCGGCAGCATTCTGGCCAAGAGCGCGGTGGCCGTGCGCATGGGCAAAGGCATGTTCTACAAACAACTGGAAATGGGCCTGAGCGAAGCCTACAACTACGCCGGCGAAGTGATGGCCTGCAACATGATGAGCGAAGATGCCGGCGAAGGCATCGACGCCTTCATGCAAAAGCGCAAGCCGGAATACAAGGGTTGTTAAAGCCTTTTGTACAAGCACGCTGAATGCAAACCAGTAATCAAGGGCTGCGCTGGCTCTCAGCCGGCCTTTTTGTTGCAGCCCTGATTGCGGCTTTCTGGCGCCTGCCGACAGCGCCACAGGCAGAAATTTCGCCGCCTTCGCCCGCCAAGTCATCCGCATTACCCAGTCAATTCAGCAGCGGATTTTTGCCCAAAACGGGGGATCGTGCGGCCACTGCCAGCCTGGCGCAATTGCCGGATGGCCGCCTGCTTGCGGCCTGGGTAGCCAGTGCGCAGGAAGATGGCGAGAGCAGCGCGATCTGGTTCAGCCGTCTTGGCCCATCGGGGTGGAACCCGGCGCAAATCATTGCCAACCGCGAGAGTACCGCCAGCGGCAGTTTTGCCCATGTGCGCGATGTGGCGTACCCGCAGCTTTACGCCGAGGGGAGTTGGCTGCATCTCTGGTACATCAGCACCAGTATTGCGGGTTTAGGTGGCCGGGCGATCCAGCATAGCGTTTCGACTGATGCCGGCCTGAACTGGCTAAAGCCCAATCAACTGGCGATTTCACCTTCAGGTATTGGCCACACGGCTCTGCGCAGCGCGCCGATACCACTGACTGATGATGGCTTGGCACTGCCTATTTTCTCCGGCAACGCCAATCAGGCCAGTGCCTGGCTGCGCTTGTCGGCGAGCGGCGAGGTGATCGACAAAATCCGCCCGCTACCAACGATAGTGCCAGCCCCCGCAAACACCCCACTCGCCCAACTACGCCTGAAAAGTGGCCGCCTTTTGTGTGCCGGCAACCCACCCGGCGAGCGCAACACCCTACAGTTGTGGACTTCATCCAACGAAGGAAAAACATGGGCCAGTAGCAAGCCAATTGAAAGCGCACCAGATGGCGGCGCTGAATTTTCCGACCCGGTACTACTACTTGCGCGCAACGGGCTGATTCACCTCGCTTACACCTGGCGCGGCCAAAGCATCAAGCACGCAGTATTCAGCGAAGCCTGGCTAGATGGCGGCCCCCCGTGAATCTCACCGCTGCTTACGGTCTACTCGCTTTTGGGCTCATTTTTGGTGCACTGATCTCGCTCCTGCCGCTCGGCGAACTGCGTGCCCGCGCCGCCCTGCTGGCCACTGGCCTGGCGCTGGTAGTAGGCATTGCACCGCTGCTGCACGGAATTTTTGGCACCCCGTCGCTGACGCTGCTGCTACTCGCCCTGCTGCAACTCGGCAACAAAACGCCATCACCGCTAGGTTTTCGTTCCTCCGTGCTGCTTTCCGGCATGGCTGGCGGCCTTTATTTGATGTCATCAGGATGGGGTTCATTTGACCTCTACGCCCTCGGCTACCAGCCCTCGGCATTGCTCATCGGACTGCTTCCCGTGGCCACCCTGCTCTGGTGGCGCCGCCTTGATCACTGGCTGATCATTCTGGCCGCCGATCTTGGCGCCTACGCCGGCGGCCTGTTTGTCAATTTATGGGATGCGCTGATCGACCCGCTGCTGATTTTACTGGCGCTGATTATTGTTGCCCGCCGGGCAACAAAATTAAGCAGAAAAGCTTGAGCCTCGGGCTGATCGGCAAAATTGACGCAAGCACCGCATCGCTGGCGCCAGTGACTTTGCGAACAACGCTGACGCTAGACCCCTGGCATTGCGACAAACCCCGGCAAGGCCTTGATCCGCCCTATCCATTGCCGGATGTTCGGATAGGCTTCCAGCGAAATACCGCCTTCCGGAGCCAGCGCTACGTAGGGCATCACGGCGCAGTCGGCGATGGTCGGCCGGCCCAGCGCCAGCCATTGATGAGCAGCCAGATGGGCTTCGATCAGCGGCAGAATGCGGGCGGCGCGCTCCAGCGTATTGGCCTTGTCGATGGCGTAGCCGAATTTATCGACCAGGCGGGCCGCACCCGGGCCGTTCTGGATTTCATTGGCGGCGGTTGACAGCCATTGCATGACCTCGCCTAGCCCGGCGGCATCGCGTGGCAACCAGTTTTCATTGCCGTATTGCGTCGCGAGGTAAACCAGGATGGCCTGCGAATCGCGCAAGACGACTTTGTCATCTTCCAGAATCGGCAACTCGCCCCACGGGTTAAGGTCGGTGAGGGGCGGGCGCTTGTGTTCGCCGCCCATGAAGTCCACCGGCACGATTTCCAGCGGAATCTTTGCCAACGCCGCAAACAGGCGAACCTTGTAGCAGTTCCCGGAGAGTTCCAGATCGTACAGTTTCATGTCTTACTCCTTGGTAGTGGATGTTTCAGTGGGCGAATAATCAAGGGATTGCCATTCGCTCGCAGTAAAGCGCGGCGTAATGTGGCGGGAACAGTTCCAGTCGAAAGCCGCCACCCGAATAAGCAGGATGCGTTCGACCTCGCGGCCCAGCGGTTGCATTTTTGCCAATAATTCCGGGTCGACCGCAGGGCCAGCCGTTGGGTCTATGGTTGAAGCAGCCATGTCGATCACCTCGACATGGCCGAGAATCTTCAAGCGGCGCTGATTCGGGTAATCCATCAGGATCAGCGCCGCCCGGTCGTTAGCGGCCAGATTGCCGACGCTGACGTACTGCCGGTTGCCGGAAAAGTCGGCAAAGGCCAGCGTCGTCGCATCCAGCACGCGGAGGAAACCAGCCGGACCGCCGCGGTGCTGCACATGCGGCCAGCCGGTTTCGCTGACCGTTGACAGGAAAAAGCTGTCGCGGGCAGCAATGAACTCGCACTCGCGGCGGCTGAGCTCGGCGACGGCGTTGCCGCCCGAAGCCTCCCCAAGTTCCCGCCCGCCATAACGGCGCTGGCTGGCCCGGACGCTGGGGGTGTAAGTAAGGGCGGCAAAGTGGCGAGACACGTTTGGCTTTCAGTCTGAGTGGCAATGACGCCATAATCATCGATGCAATAAGCGCGATAAATAGACTGAAAGACAAAATACCTATGCGAATAACGGTTTAATCCAGCGCCATGGACAAACTCCGCGCCATGACCACCTTCGTCCGCATCGTCGAGACCGGCAGCCTGACTGCCGCCGCCGAGCGCCTCGGCACTTCGCCGACCTCCGTCGTGCGCAGCCTGTCGGCACTTGAGCGGGCGCTCGGCGTGCGCCTGCTCAATCGCACGACGCGGCGCATGGCGCTGACCGACGAAGGGCGGGACTATTTCGAACGCTGCCGGCGCCTGCTCAGCGAAGTCGAAGAGGCCGAAGCGGCGCTGCTCGCCCGTCAGGTCACCCCGGCCGGCCGCCTCGTCATCACCGCCCCGGTCATGTTCGGGCGCCTGCATGTCGCTCCGCTGGTCATCGACTTCCTCGCCGCGTTTCCCGAGGTGCGCGTCGAACTGCTGCTCGTTGACCGCATCGTAGATCTGATCGACGAAGGCATCGACCTCGCCATCCGTATCGGCACGCTGCCCGAATCCTCGCTCGTCGCCATCCCGCTCGGCAGCACCCGCCGCGTCGTTTGCGCCAGCCCGGAATACCTGGCCAGCCACGGTCAGCCCAGGCATCCCGATGAGCTGCCCGGCCACCGCGCCATCCGTATCGTCGGCAAAAGCTTTGAGCCGGACTGGGCATTTCAGGAAAACGGCCAGACTTTGCGCATCCCGATGCCCGACATCCTCGCCACCAATCACATCGATTTCGCCATTGACGCCTGCCTGAAAGGCATCGGCTGCGGCCGCTTCTTCGCCTATCAGGTGCAGGCACAAATCGCCGCCGGCCAACTCATCCGCCTGCTCCGCCCCAACGAACCCGAGCCGCTCCCTGTCAGCTTCGCCTACCCTCATGCCCGCCTGCTGTCATCGCGGGTACGGGCGTTTATTGATCGGGCAGCACCTTTATTGCGCAAGAAACTGATTGAAGCCGGGTGAACAGCCAAAGAGCGCCGCAAGACCCTTGAATAGAGGATAAACCCGAAGCCCAACAAGGATTTATTTAATATACTTGGCGGCGAATTTTCGCCTGCTTGTACAAATTGAAACACCCTGGGAAAACAATGGAACCGATCAAGAAGCGACGCGCCTCACCCAAGAAGGCCGTACCAAGCACAGCGCCAATCCCGGAACAAAAAAACCCAATACTGCGCCCTGATGAACGTCCCTTCATTGTCGGCATCGGCGCTTCCGCAGGCGGGTTGGAGGCACTCAGCCAACTCTTCCCGAACCTACCTAAAAACCTCGGCCTGACTTACGTTGTCGTGCAGCACCTGTCACCAACTTACCGCAGCATGATGGCGCAGTTGTTGAGTCGTGAAACCACCATGCTGGTGCGCGATATTGAAGACGGCAGCAAGCCGGAACCCAACACGGTCTACATCACCCCGCCCAATCGCAATGTCACCATGAATGGCGGCTGCTTCCGGCTCGTAGTGCCGGCCAAGGAGTCCTTGCCCAAGCCTTCGGTCAATCTGTTTTTTGCCTCGCTCGCCGAAGAGGCAGCCGAATCCTGCATTGGCATCATTCTCTCGGGCACCGGCTCGGATGGTGCGCACGGCATTCACGCCATCAAGGCGGCGGGAGGCTTCACTTTTTCGCAAGACCCCACGACTGCCAAATATAACGGCATGCCGCAGTCAGCCATCGATACCGGCAGCGTCGATTGGATTTTGCCGCCGGAAAACATGGGTAATGAAATTTCCCTGATTGTCCAGAACCATGGTCGCATCCCGATGGCAACGCAGGCGGCGAATGCCCCGGCTACGCTTAAAACTTTGCTCGCCCGTGTACGTGGCCGCACCAAGGTCGATTTCTCGCAATACAAGGAACCCACCTTGTGGCGGCGCATCGAGCGCCGTATGGCGGCCAACCACGTCGGCACCCTGCCCGACTACCTGGCGCTGGCCGATGAACAGCCTGCCGAACTGGACAAGCTGTGCAAAGATATCCTGATTTCGGTCACCTCTTTCTTCCGCGATACCGAAGCCTTTGCCGGGCTGGAAAAAGTGGTCGGTTCAATTATTGCCAGCAAGCAACTCGGCGAAGACATCCGCGTTTGGGTGGCCGGTTGCGCCACTGGCGAAGAAGCCTATTCGCTGGCCATCCTGTTTGCCGAGCGCCTGGGCAGCGCCTTTGACCAATATCGCATCCAGATTTTTGCCACCGACATTGATCTCGAAGCCATGGGCCGCGCGCGACGTGGCGTGTTTGCCGCCACCAGTCTGGCGCACATGGATAGAGACCGGATCCGGGCCCATTTCACCCCGCATGGTGACCGTTACGAGATCAACAAAAATATCCGTGATGTGGTTATTTTTGCCCGTCAGGATCTGGTTCAAGACCCGCCCTTCCTGCGCCTTGATCTGGTCACTTGCCGCAATGTGCTGATCTACTTCCAGAGTGAATTGCAGGCACGCCTGCTCGCGGTTTTTCATTACGCGCTCAATCCCGGCGGCTACATGTTTCTCGGCAAGTCGGAAAGTGTTTTTCAGCAGGAAGGCTTGTTCGAAACTTTCGACAAGGAAGCGCGTTTATTCAAACGCAGCGGCATGACGGCACGTCTGCCGCTGTTCCGTGCCGACGTGAATTACGCTCTGCCAGCGGGGCTTAACCAGCGTCAAGAAGCCAGCAAGCCGCCAAGCAACAGCGGCTTTGAGCATATTCTGCTGGAAGCCGCAGGGCGCCACTTCATTCCGCTCACCATTCTGATCAATGGCAAATTCGAGATTCGCCATATTCATGGTGACGCGAGCCGCCTTCTCAATATCGCACCGGGCAAACCGGCGTTTGATCTGATTTCGCTGATTCGCCGCGAATTACGCACCGAGATTCAGGTTTTGCTGCGTCAGGCGCAGGTCAAACACACGGTGGCCCATGGTCGGCCACGCCACATCAAGGCGCTCGACCCCTTGCGCGGGGTGCGCATCTCGGTGCACCCGCTGCCGGATTCGGGCCACGACTCCCTGTTCATGGTCTGCATTGAATGGATACAGCCAGTCGGCAGCAAAGGGCTTGAGAGCGATGGCGCGGGATTGATCAGCGACCGCGAACTGGAGGATGAACTCGCCGCCACGCGCGAGCACTTGCAAACACTGGTTGAAGAACTGGAAACCTCAAACGAGGAAATGCAGGCGCTCAATGAGGAGATTCAGGCCTCCAACGAGGAGATGCAAGCCTCCAATGAAGAGCTGGAAGCCTCAAATGAGGAATTGCAATCGACCAATGAAGAGCTTGCTACGGTCAACGAGGAATTACAGATAAAAACTGCGGAAACGCAGGAACTGAATATCGATCTGGAAAACATCCAGAACAGCGTCGATTACCCGCTCCTCGTTCTCGACCAGAATCTGGCGCTACTGCGTTACAACCGCGCGGCGATTCATCTGTTCAAACTGGGCATCCCGCAAGTTGGGCGCAATATTCGCAACCTCGCCCTGCCTGCCGGCATGCCGGATCTGGTTGGCGATGTCCAAAAGGTCATTGAAAGCCAGACGGCAATGGATAGGCAAATCGTCAACGCCAACCTGCGTCATTACGCCCTGCATATTGCCCCGCTACTCAGGGAGCAAAACCATGTAGCGGGCGCCATCCTGCTTTTTGCCGATAATACCAATCTCTACGAAGTCGAACGCCGCGCCCGGGAAAACCAGGAGCGCCTGCTGGCGGTGATGAACAACTCGGTATCGATGATGGCCGTCAAAGATGCGACCGGGCGCTACCAGTTTGCCAATCCCAAATTCGAGCGCTGCTTTGGCTTTACCTCCGGGAAGATTGTCGGCAAGACTGATTTTCAGGTATTCCCGCCCAACATTTCCGACCTTTTTCGCGACGCCGAGCTTGAGGCCATGCGCCTGCGCAAGGATATCGAGCGCGAAGAAACCATCCGCCTGGGCGGCACTGATCGGCATTTTCTCGTCGTGCGCTTTCCGCTCTTTGACGACGACGGCGCGATTACCGGTGTCTGCTTTCAGGCTACCGATATCACCGAACGCAAACATGCCGAGGAACAACTGCGCCTGGCGGCACGCGTTTTTGATCGGGCGGCAGAAGGGGTCGTCGTTACCGATATCAACCAGCGCATTCTCACCGTCAATGATGCCTTCTCCAACGTCACCGGTTTCAGCCGCGAAGAAGTCGTCGGCCAGACACCGCGCATTCTCAACTCCGGCAAGCACGACGCTCAGTTTTATCTCGACATGTGGGAAAAAATCGACGCCCAGGGCTGGTGGCAAGGAGAAATCTGGAATCGCAAGAAAAACGGCGATCTTTACCTGGAATGGCTGTCAATCAACACCGTCAAGGATCAGGAAAACAAAGTAGTAAATTACGTGGCGATGTTCAGCGACATTACCCTGGTCCGCGAATCACAACATCGTGTCGAATTTCTCGCCACCCATGACGACTTGACCGGACTACCCAATCGCACCTTGTTCAATGATCGTTTGCGCCTGGCCTTGGCGCGCGCCGGGCGCTCGCGTGAAAGCCTGGCGGTGATTTTTCTTGATCTCGACAACTTCAAGGTGGTCAACGATACGTTGGGCCATGAAGCCGGTGATCAATTGCTCAAGCAGGCGGCGGCGCGACTACTTGACTGTGTTCGCGCCGAGGATACGGTCGCCCGCCTCGGGGGCGACGAGTTTGTGCTGCTCCTTGAAGCGAACGAACGCAATGAGGCGGCGATCAGTGCCGAGCGTTTGCTCAAGGCACTTTCCACCAGCTACCTGCTCGGTGAGCATGAATGTTTTGTTAGCGCCAGTATTGGTATCAGTATGTTCCCCGAGGATGCGACCGATCCGAACGGATTGATGCGCAACGCCGATGCCGCGATGTACCGCGCCAAAGATCAAGGCAAAAATGCCTTCCAGTTTTATACCGCCGAGCTGGCCGATCAGGCAAACCAGCGCATGAGCATGGAAACCGGCTTGCGGCACGCCATTGATAACAATGCGCTGGCGCTGGAATATCAACCGCAAGTCGATCTCGTCAGCAACCAGGTGATTGGCGTCGAAGCGCTGGTACGCTGGCGCCATGAAGGGGTTGCGGTTTCACCCGATGTTTTTATACCGATTGCCGAACAAAGCCACCTGATTATTGCCATCGATGAGTGGGTTCTGGCTCAGGCATGTCGCCAGATCAATGCCTGGAACGAGGCGCAATTGCCGGAATTGAGGATCAGCGTTAACTTTTCAGCCCGCCATTTCCGCAAACCCGATATGGTCTCGGACATCATCCGCATCATCACCGAGCATCGCGTTGCACCGCATCGCCTGTGTATCGAGATTACCGAGGGGGTCTTGATGGATACTGAGCGAGCCCAGCGCATGCTCGAAGAACTGGTCGCCTTTGGGGTGCACATCAGCGTTGATGACTTCGGTACTGGCTTCAGTTCGCTCTCTTATCTCAAGCGCTTCCCGATCCACGAGCTCAAGATCGACCGCAGCTTTATTGATGGCATTGCCAACGATTCAGACGACCGGGCAATTTCGTCTGCGATTATTGCGCTCGCCGCCAACCTCGACATGAAGGTCGTTGCTGAAGGCGTCGAACTGAGTAATCAGCATGCCGAACTCAGCGATCTAGGCTGCGGACATGGTCAGGGCTATTTTTATGCCCGACCAATGCCGCCAGAGGGCTTTGCTGACTGGTTGCTTTATCGCGCCGAGCTCTAGGGAAGCGCTGAACAATTCCGCTCGCGGTGAGCTTGTCGAAGCACATTCATCAGTAAATCGAAGGCTTCGACAGGCTCAGACCGAACGGTTACGAATAAATCAGCACCTCTCTAACGCCCGCGTATGGTTTGCTACGCGGGACTATTTTGCGACTTCGTCAGACCTTGAAGGCTTCGACCGTTCCGCGCAAACGACCGGCAACATCCTGCAGTGCCTGTGCAGAACCGGCAGTGTCCTGCGCGTCAGCGTTGTTGCGCTCGGTCATGCGGGCGATTTGTTCCAAGCCTTGCGCAACGCTTGTGGTAGCAACGCTTTGTTCGCGGATGGCAGCAGAAATACTCGCCACCGCATTTGAGACTTTAACGGCATTGTCATGAATCCGGCGAATCGCCTGATTTGCTTCCGCCGCCAGATTTACACCGCTGGCGACCTGCTCGACCCCAATATTCATGTTGTTGACCGCAGTTTGCGTTCCGCTCTGGATACTGGAAATCATACTGGCAATTTCAAAGGTTGATTTTGCGGTTCGCTCGGCCAATTTACGCACTTCATCAGCGACCACAGCAAAACCACGCCCCTGCTCGCCTGCGCGGGCAGCTTCAATGGCGGCGTTAAGCGCGAGCAGATTGGTTTGTTCGGCAATCTCCTTGATCGTCCCGGCAATGGCAGAAATTTCCTGCGACTCGCGCCCCAGTTGCTGAATCGCCTCTGAGGAGTTTCGGACAGTATCGGCAATACTGTTCATGGCGCTCACGGCCTGGGAAATCGTCTCCGAGCTCGACAAAGAAACCCCTTGCGCATCATTGGATACGGCCAAAGCGTTATGGGCATGGTCAGCAATCATGTCGATACTCGTGCTCATTTGTTCGACGGCTGCCGCCATACTTGAGGCGGCATCACTTTGCTCAGATGAACCATCGGCGACCCGGCTGGCGGCACCCGTCAATTGTGTTGCATCGCTGGCAACCGAAGCTGCGACAGCACGCACCTCATTAATCGTATGACCCAGTCGCTGGCTCATGTCGAACTGGGCTTTCATCAGTGCGCCGATCTCATCCCGCGAGTAAGTCATCACCGGCATCGTAAAGTCGCCCTCCGCCACCCGGTTGGCTTGCTCAACTGCCTTCCTGAGCGGAATGGCAATCCAGCGCCGGGAGAGGAACCAGACAATACCGAGAATGAGCGGGATCAACAGTAGTGTCAGCAACATTAAGCCACGCCCGGTCTCTTTGCCTTCGCTATTGAATTCATCCAGATAACTGCCCGAAGCAATAAGCCAGTTCCACGCCGGATAATGATTGAAGACAACCACCTTCTCACGAGTCTCGTCCTCACCCGGGTTTTTCCACCAATAATTGATGATGCCATCACGCTTGGCGATCATTTCATCAACGAAATTATTCCCCTTCGCGTCCTTGGTGCCGAGCAGTGTCTCACCCTCCTTCGCCGGGTGGATGACCAGCTGCCCCTTGTCCCGCCCCAGATCAAGGGCGTAGGGATAGCCGGTTTGCCCAATCTTGAGTGCCAGCACTTTTTTCTTGAGCGCCGCCAAGCCCTCGGTAAAGTCCACGCCAACAAAGAACCCGCCAATCACTTGATTGCCGGCATCACGAATCGGTATGTAATGCGTCATGAAATCACGGCCCAGCATTTTGGCCTTGCCGGTATAAGTCTCGCCCAGCAGTAATTTGGCCACCGCAGGGTGATCAGTCCCAAGCGGGACGCCAGAGGCACGTTCGCCCTTTTCATTTTTGATCGAGGTCGAGGTACGCTCGAAATCATTGCCTTTGCGCGTCAATACCGTTGCTACAACGCCAGAAAGCTGGGTAAATCGATCAGGAATCGTTGTTTCGTTGAAGTTGATCGGTACGTTGCCATGCATCAGCACACCACTGGCGGCATCCAGCGTGAAAGCATCTGGATAGTATCCGGCAAAAACCTGCCCCAATCGCTGCTGACTTTGTTCGAGGGCGCTGTTATAGCCATCGATCATATTAATGATCAGGCGATTATTCGCTTGCAGACCATCCAGCGATTTTTGCTCAAGTTTGCCGGTCAGGTAATGTGCCAGACCAAATGAAGCACTCAGCAACAACGCCGTAATACACACGGCCAACACCATACTTAATTTCAACGCCACCGAAGTGTGTCGAGTTGTCATGAAACCTCCCCCTCATTGTTATTATTCAAAATATAAGCCAATGCTTATTTCATATTTTATCACTTCCGTCGTTAGCGTAAATTGATAAAAATCAATAACCAGCACACCGCTCGTTTTCCACAAAACGCTGGAATCATTGACCAGGAGAGGTATTCAGCCGGCCACGAGAGCGCCGATGCCGGGTTGAACTGAAGTCCAACCCGGCATCGACCCAAAAACCATTTAGAATTTTTTTTGTCCGGGCTTGCCCCGGAAAAACGCTAGCGCACCAGAGATTCGCTAATCAGCTTGCGAATACTGCCGGCCTCAAACGGTTTGTCACAAATTGCCGAAACGCCAGCCCGTTCCACCGCAGCCAATCGCCCCATATTTTGTTCGCTGGTCACCATCAGCACCGGCACGGCGTTTTGCCAGCTTTGGGTGCGGATGTATTCGGTCAGCTCGCGGCCATCCATTTCCGGCATGTTGTAGTCGGTAATGACCAGATCGACCATCGTCGTCTGCAACAGTTCAACCGCCTGTTTACCATCTTCGGCTTCGGTAATACGTTCTATGCCAAGTTCTTCAAGTAAACGGCGCAAGTGGCGGCGCGACATTTTGCTATCGTCGACCAGCAAAACGCGCAGGCTTTCAATTTCTGCCACGTCCAGATCTTCCGGCGGATTGAGGTAATCCGCCGCAGCGTACAGCGCGCGTGAGAGTTGCTGCTCATTGAACGGTTTGCTGACGATACTGCAAGCGCCGGACTGGCGCACCGGCTCAAGTACTTGGGGCCGGGTTTCACTGGAAATCAGGATGAAAGGCAAGCCCTCCAGATCTTGATCGGCACGCATCTCGGCGACCAGATCGGTGCCCGCCATATCGGGCAAATAAAGGCTGCTGATTACCAGCAGGCCGCTACTACCGGATTTCATCATCTCCAGCGCAGATTTCCCGCTTTCCAGCGCGTGCACCTGGCGCACGCCTTGATGTTGCAACATACGGGTGACCAGATTGGCCTGCGTACGAGAAGGTTCGACCAATATGACAGAAAGGTCGGCCAAGGAAGTGGTAAGGGCCATGCGGTCACTCCAGAATTCGCGGGAATGACCGCACTATAACAGCGCCCGCTTAGCCGCGCAGCTTGGCCGCCACTTCTGCAACACGCTGGCCGTAGCGTTTGGCCGTATCGAGATCGCCAGCCGGGATTTCATCAACGCCGGCATCGGAAGGCGAACGGACGAGCAGGCCGACCGAGCCGCCGAGATGATTGATATCGGCATGCGTTGCCGCCTTGGTGTTGGCCGGCAGCAGGCCAAGGCTGACCCACAGGCCGCCGTGTTGCGAGGCCAGCGTTTGCAACTGGATCAGCGTCGCGCCCTTGTCGCCAACCGGGCTGGCGCTGTTGGTGAAACCGCCAAATACCTTGTCCTGCCAGGCACGGCCGTACCAGGCCTTGGAGGAGGCATCAGCGAATTTCTTGAATTGCCAGCTCGGGCCTCCCATGTAGGTGGGCGTGCCGAAGATGATGGCGTCGGCAGCGGCCAGCTTTTCCCAGCCGTCTTCCGGCAGATTGCCTTCGGCATCAATCGCCAGCAGTTCGCCGCCAGCGCCTTCGGCAACGCATTGCGCAACGCGCTGGGTGTGGCCGTAGCCGGAATGAAATACAACGACAACTTTGCTCATGGTGTTTTCCTTTGAATTAAAAAATCAGGCTTGGGGCGGCAGGTCGAAGAGCAGGAATTCTGTCTCTTCACCGGCCAAAAACTGGAGTTCGGATTCGTCGGCAATCTTGGCGCCATCACCGGCGCTTAATTTTTTGCCGTTTAAATCGAGTTGACCGTAAGTAAGTTGCACATAAGCCAGACGACCCTTGGCCAGTCGATGGCTGATTGCCTCGCCCGCGCCAAGTACCGTCGCCAGAATTCGTGCATCCTGACCAATAGTCGTACTGCCCTGAGCACCGTCAGGCGAAGCGATCAGGCGCCAAGTGCCGGGTTCAAGCGCCAATACTTGCTGCTCGTAGCTCGCCGCCGTCCCGCGCTGCGCCGGTTCGATCCAGATTTGCAGCAAATGCGTCTCTTCCGTTGGCGACGGATTGAACTCGCTGTGCATGACACCTTTACCAGCGCTCATGCGCTGCACCTCGCCGCGCTTGATGATGCCACCGCTACCCAGGTTGTCTTTGTGCTCCAGCGCACCGGACAGAATATAGGTGACAATTTCCATATCGCGATGGCCATGCGTGCCGAAGCCTTTACCCGGCGCGACGCGATCTTCATTGATCACACGCAGCGCACCCCAGCCCATTTCAGCCGGGTCGTAATAATCGGCGAATGAAAAACTGTGTTTGGCCTTGAGCCAGCCGTGGTCGGCAAAGCCGCGATCATTGCTGTGACGTACGGTAATCATCGTGAACTCCTTGTGAATTTTCTGTATAGCTTTGTCACTATAGTAGGCGTAGAGTTCTGGGCAATCCAGCGAATTATTCTGACACTATCGTTCAATTAAATTCACATGAAAATCACCCTCGATCTGCTCACCATGCTTGACGCTATTGACCGTCACGGCAGCTTCAGCGCCGCTGCGCTCGCACTGCATCGGGTGCCATCGGCGCTGTCACACGCCATTGCCAAGCTGGAGAGCGATCTGAATCTGCCGCTATTCGTCCGCGAAGGGCGACGGGCCACGCTCAACGAAGCCGGACGCACCCTGCTCGACGATGGCCGCCACCTGCTGCGTGCCGCCGATGAACTGGAGCGCCGCGTGCAGCGCATCGCCACCGGCTGGGAGGCGGAACTGCGCATTGCCGTCGACGTCCTCATCCCGGTTGAACGGCTTTACCCGCTGCTGGAACGCTTTTACGCCGCCGGCCATAGCACGCGCATCCGCCTGACGAGTGAAGCCCTCGGCGGCGGTTGGGATGCCCTGGCGACCGGCCGCGCTGATCTGGCCATCGGTGCTGCCGGCGACATGCCGGCGCGCAGCGGCATCATGAGCCGGCACCTGTGCCACGCCCAATTGATCTTTGCCGTCGCCCCGAATCATCCGTTGGCCCAATACGCCGGCCCGATTCCAATCAGCGAATTGCGTCAACACCGTGCCGTGGTGATTGCCGACACCTCGCGCGAACTCACCGCCCGCACCATCGGCCTGCTGGAAGGGCAAGACACGTTGCGAGTGCCAAACATGGTGGACAAAGCCAGCGCTCAGGTCGCCGGCCTGGGCGTCGGCCACCTGCCCCACTGGCTGGCTGATCCAGAAATTGATGCCGGGCGGCTGGTGGAAATGCCGCTCAGCGAACCACGCCAACCCATCCCTTCCCACATCGCCTGGCGCAGCCGTCAAATAGGCAATGCGCTGGCGTGGTTTTTGGCCGAACTTGAAAAAATCGAGCTAATTTCGGCGTTGACCGTGGGGCTTTAGCTTGCAGGCAGATTCACAGGCGAAGAGCGTTCAAGATTGAGCGCCAGCAGTTTGCGCAGGATGTCATCGTCGGGCATGTCGGGCGTGTAGTCTGACCAACCGTAGGCGGCGGCAACGGCGCTGTCGATGGCTTGATGAGCGAAGACCAGCCATGCCGGGCGGGCATTGTAGAGATTGGTCAGGGTGCGCTTTTTCAGCTCGGTTTCGTGGCCGGGTTTGGCGACAGGGCGCTTGGGAAAGCCGGCTTTTTCCTCTTCCGGGGTGATGACCCAATCGACCCACTCTGGCGGATTGAGCCAGGCTTCACGCAATGCGTTGAGGCGACGGGCGGCAGCAGCGATAGCCGCTTTTGCTCCTCCCCCTTTATGTCCCGCAGGGACGGTATCCCCTGGGACAAGGGGGAGGCTGGGTGGGGGATGGGTTTCAGATGCTTGCTTGCCGTTTGACCCATCCCCACCCCCGCCCTCCCCTTGAAGGGGAGGGAGTGACGGCGCAGTATCACGCGGCGTCAGGCCGGCGGGAAAGGGGAAGGTTTCAAAGCAGGTGCTTGGGGTGTAGCGCGGATCGTTACCGACGCCGAGCCATGTGCATGTGCGCAGCGACCAGAGCTCGTGGAAGCGGGAATGCAGAATGCCGAAGGTGGCGTCGTCAGAGCGGGCAATTACAAATGTGGCGCTATCCGGATAAACAGAAGAGTTGTACCAAACGAATAGGCGGTGTTTTGAAACGCGCGGCGTGCAAATATAGCGGGGGATGCTCGCGAGCGCAGCACGCAAATCCTCACCTGAGCGGCGATGCAGCCACCAATTTCCACTAGTACGCTCTTCCCTGTTCTTTGAGCGTGCAGGTTTTACATGCTCAATTGCGTAAGCAAAGGGGGCTTCATACAGTGAAGCATCGGGTTCTGAACGACCAATACCAAAATCAATAAGCCATGTGTCGGATGAGCGCTTAACAATGTCCATACCGTTTGACCATGGCCGAAGTATTTCGGAGTTTGAACGGCCATTTGGATTGGGTATTGAGAGCCATTGTCGGGCCACTTCTCCCGGAAGATCAAAGGGTCCGCCTTTTTCAGAGCCTCGAACGGTGGCGTTGGCATTTTCGTTAAGCCGCTTAGCTTGAGTAAGGTTGACGCCCTCGCCTGCAGTCAAATCAGCATGAATCACCGCCACCTCAACCCCATCCAGCCGATTGTTACGGTCAACCGGGAAAACCGAGCCAAATCCCAAAAGCGAAACGCGCACGGCGGCCCCGTCATTGATCCATTCCTCATCGCTCCACGCTTCAAAAATGCGCGTGGTGTCGACGATGCGCTCCAACACTTTTCGATTGCTCCCGCCACGGATGGAGTTAGTGGAAACCAGGCCGGCGGCTTGCGCTTTGCTGGCGGCGATCTGGGCGCGTGCTTTCTCGAACCAGTAGGTGACCAGATCAGCCCCGCCGGGCACGCGGCCTTCGTAGGTTTTGCGCAGGGCTTCAACGTAATCGTCACCGAGTTCGCTGCGCATAACGGAGCCGCCGAGGAAGGGCGGGTTGCCGACGATAACGTTGGCGCTGGGCCACTCGGCTTCAATGGCTAGCAACCCATCCCCACCCCGGCCCTCCCCTTGAAGGGGAGGGGGCAAAGCGCGCTCCATCCCCTGGTGTGGCGAAGTAGGCTCCTCCCCCTTCAAGGGGGAGGTTGGGAGGGGGATGGGTAAAAAAGTCAGTAGCGCGTCACGATGTTCAATGCTGTCGAGTGATTTCAATATCGGGTTTCGGGCAATTTCCCGGCCATTCTCACGGCACCATTGAATGTCGCCAATCCAGACGGTCACCCGCGCCAATTCGGCGGCGAATTCGTTGATCTCCAGCCCGAGGATATTGTGTGGCCCGGTTTCTATACTCAGTTGTCGGTGCAGGCCGATCATTTCGGCTTCGTTTTGCGCTTGCTGTTCGATGTCTTTGAGCGCCCGCAGCGCGAGATAGAGAAAATTACCCGAGCCGCAGGCGGGGTCAAGCACGCGGAAGGTGCGCAGGCGCTCAAGATAGCTTTGGTAAGTGGCATCCGCCTCGGCACGATGGGCCTTGCGTGTTTTGGCGTCTTTGAGCCGTGAGTCGCTGGCCAGCGACTCGATAATGCGCGCTTTGGCAATCGCCCATTCCGCCAACAGGGGCTGACTAATCAGCGGTTTGATGAGTTTGTCGATAGTCGCGGCGTCGGTGTAGTGCGCACCGAGCGGGGCACGCGCCTTGGGGTCGAGGCCGCGTTCGAAGAGCGTGCCAAAGATGGTGGGGTCAATGGCGCGCCAGTCGGTTTCATCAGCGGCTTTGTGCAAAACCGCAATGTCACTTGCGGTCAACGCGGGAATTGCAATGGTTTTGAATAGGCCGCCATTGAACCAGGCGATGTAATCGTCGCCGTATTGCCCCTTTTTCTTTTGCATGGCGGTGAATAGCTGGGCCAGTTTGTCGGCGGCGCGCAGTGGGTCGCTACCGACATTTTTGAGGATGCGCGTGAAGATGGCTTGATTTTCGACGCTGCCTTCGTGCAGCAGGCCTTCGTCTTCGGCAAACATGCAAAACAGACACTGAATCAGAAAGTGGGCAACTTGCTGCGCATCATTGCCGCGCTGGCGCATGATGCTGGCCAACTCGGCAAAGACGGTGGCAGCTTCGGCGGTAATGGCGTGGTTGGATTTTTTGGGCTTGAGTTTGTCCGGGTCGGTGAGTACCCATTTGAGAATTTGCAGGTTGCGTGCCGTGCCAATGTCGGCGAGCAGGATGGTGGTTGGTTCATCCGGGTAGCCGCGAAACGCGGTGTGTATTTCAATGCGTTCACGGTCGCAAACAACGAGCAGCGGCGGGTGGCCGAGCGACGGGGCGTAATTTCTCAGTTGGGTCAGCGCATCGATCAGGCTGCGGCCAGGCTTTTTGTTTTCCCAACCAAAATAGTCGCGCCTCCAGACATCTGCCCAACCTTTGCCGCCGAGGGATTTTTCCAGGTCTTTTTCATAACAGAAGTCTTTGGAGCTACGCGGCGGGTCAATGTCCAACAGGCGGCACAGGTCTTCAAAGTGCGCTTGAGCGCCACCGCGCTCGGTGAGGTCGTTTTGCGACCAGATGCTGATGAATTTTTCGGGTGTCATTTTGAGTGCTGCTAATGGTTAAGCCACGGGCTGCTTCATCCAGTCTCGCCCTCTTTTTTATCCAGAATACGGCGCACCAGATTGACGTGTTCGCGCAGGGTATAAACCAGATCGGTAAAGGCCAGCGGCACGCTGAGCTGGCTGGCGTCGTTGTCCAGCGCATCCAGGCGGGTACGGTATTCGGCCACCTTGGCGGGATCAAAGCGATGACTGAGATCATCTTCAAGGAATTTCAACTCGCCGTAGTTGCGGAAAACCTTGGAGCGCACGCGCCAGTTGTAGATCGCCGGCGCGATGCGCATGAGCGGAATCAACAGGGCGATGATGGGGATCAGCAGCACAATGAGGCGGTCGATCAGCACCGCCAGCCAGAAGGGGAGATAGCGCTGGAGGAAGGGCGGGCCGGATTTGAAGTAACGCGCCGCTTCGGGCGAGAGCGGCAACATGCGGTCTTTGTAAGCGGGAAACTCGCCGACATCCTGAAAGAAACCGGATTGCCCATGCACTTCGCTGGCGGCCTGCAAGAGCAGGCTTTGCAAAGCTGGATGGAGATCATCGCGCACGATCAGATTGGCGGTCGGCGCCAGCAGCTTGATGTCCTCCGGCGGGTAGTTCCTGACCAGATCAGCAACGCCCTGCGGGAAGGTCAGTTTGGTCAAAAATGGGAAGCGGCGCTGATAGGCCCCGGCTTGTGCAAAGCTCATGACTTTGACGCCGGGCGAGCGAACCAGCACTTGAACGACCTCGGCGGTTTCGGCGGCAATGATAAAGGCGGCGTCAATACGCCCTTGTTGCAACTCTTCAGCTGCCTTCAAGCCGGTTAGTTCAAGCAGGTTGGCCTTGTCGGTAATTTCATTGGCGGCAAGCAGTTGCTGCGCCAACTGGCGCAAGCCGGAGCCTTCCTGACCAATGGCGACGCGCTTGCCGCGCAAATCAGCCAGGCGATCCAGACGCTTGTCACCGCGATAGAAGACCCAGACCGGTTCATAAAATACGCTGCCCAAGGACAACAGCCCGGATTCATTGGGCAGTTCCTGATCCTCCTTGGGCGCCACCACGCCGCCCTGGACAAAAGCCAACTCGGCTTCGTCATTTTTGAGGCGTTCGAGATTTTGCAGGGAGCCGGCGGAGGTTTTGACCTCCAGCTTGATGCCGTTACGCGCCAGAACCGTGGCGTAGCGCTGGGCAAAACGGTAATAAGCCCCGCTTTCGCTGCCGGTGGTGATGGTGATGCGCTTGGGCGGCGCCGGCTCGACAAACTGATAAGCCACCATAAAGCCGATGCCGACGACCAGCACTATCCACCAGGCGGTGGCCAGCAGATCGCGTAGCGAAAGCAGCCCCGCCTTGAACTTGCCCATCATGGTTTGCCTATCAAGGCAGCAGGATGGTTGAGCCGGTGGTCTTGCGCGCCTCAAGATCGGCGTGCGCCTGCGCTGCATCCTTGAGCGCGTAGCGTTGTTGCACCTCGATGCGTACCTGGCCGGAAGCTACCACGTCAAACAATTCCGCACCCAGCGCTTCGAGATCGGCGCGTTTGGCGGTGTAACTGGCGATGGTCGGGCGGGTGACAAACAACGAGCCTTTTTGCGAGAGCAGCAAAAGATCCAGCGGCGGTACCGGGCCGGAGGCGTTGCCGTAAGTCACCAGCATGCCGAGCGGGCGCAGGCTGTCGAGCGAGCCCATGAAAGTATCCTTACCAACGCCGTCATAAACCACCGGCACGCCTTCGCCGCCGGTGATTTCGCGCACCCGCTGGGTAAAATTCTCGGTGCTGTAATTGATCACATGATCACAACCGTGCGCTTTGGCCAGCTCACCCTTGGCCGCCGAACCCACCGTACCAATCACCGTCGCGCCCAAGGCCTTGGCCCACTGGCAGGCAATCAGCCCGACACCGCCGGCAGCGGCATGGATCAGCACGGCATCGCCTGACTGCACGCGGTAGGTTTTGCGCAGCAAATAAGCCGCCGTCAGCCCCTGCAACATCATCGCCGCAGCGGTCTCGAAAGTGATGCTGCCCGGCAATTTGAGCAAACGATGCGCGGGGATATTGCGCGCTTCGGCATAGGCACCGAGCGGGCCACCGGCATAAGCCACGCGGTCACCAACTTTAACTTCGCTAACGCCCTCGCCCACCGCCTCGACTACGCCAGCGCCTTCAAGCCCAATGCCGGACGGCAAAGGCAGCGGATAGAGGCCGGTGCGATGGTAGGTATCAATAAAATTAAGGCCAACTGCCGCATGGCGAACCGTCGCTTCACCGGCGCCCGGCGCTGGCAAATCGACCGTCTCCCAAGACAAAACCTCAGGGCCGCCGGTTTGATGAATTCTGATCGCTTGGGTCATGATCGCTCCTTAAGTTTTCCGTAATTTATCGCCAAGCCCTGAGCGTATCATTAGCGCATGGCTTCAATCCACCGCATCGTGCTCCGCCGTCTGATCGCCGCTTGGGTGATCGTCTCGTTTTTGATTGGCGGCATCGCTTATTACGTTGAAACCAAAAAACTCGACGACGCCATCGTCGCCCTGGCCGCCAGTCAGGCCACCGACTTTGCGCCGGAAGGTCTCGATACCGGCAAACATAGCCCGGAACAATTGGCCAGGTTGAGCGCCCAGGCAGAAGACTTCGTCCGCAAGAATTTTGTCGTGATTGAACTCTATGATCGCGACAAAAAACGCATCGTCGAAGCGGTCAATCCCAAGTACGAGCACATTGAGAATCAGCTCAAACAGTACAAACACCAATTCCCGCTCGACAACTCGCACCACTACGAAAAATATTTTATCGGCGAGGACACCGTGGTTCAGGTGCTGGTGCCCTTGCCGAGCAAACTGGGCGGCAAGGCAGGATTTTTTGAGGGTGTTTTCGTCGTTGACCGTAACACTTTGGAAGATTTTCGCCGCCAACTCTGGCATACCCTGGGTGCGGTGCTGATCGCTGTTCTGGCGACCAGTTTTCTGCTTTACCCGGTGATTATTTCGCTTAACCGCGACGTGCTGCGTTTTTCGCAAGAAGTGCTCAAGGGCAACCTGGAAATGGCATCCGTGCTTGGCGCCGCCATCGCCAAAAGAGATTCTGACACCGGCGACCACAACTTCCGCGTTACGCTTTACGCCATCAAACTTGGTGAAGCTGTCGGGCTGGACGCCAGCGCCATGCGCCGGCTGATCCACGGCGCTTTCCTGCACGATGTCGGCAAAATTGGCATCAGCGACAATATTTTGCTCAAGCCGGGCAAACTCAGCGACGAAGAATTCGCCATCATGCGTACCCATGTTGCACTTGGCGTCGACATCATCGCCAAATCGGACTGGCTACAGGGCGCCCGCGAGGTTATTGAAGGGCATCACGAAAAATTTGATGGCAAAGGCTACCTGCGTGGCCTCAAAGGCGAAGAAATCCCCCTCAACGCGCGCATTTTCGCCATTGTCGACGTCTTTGATGCACTGACCTCACGCCGCCCTTACAAGGAACCGATGTCGCTGGATACCGCGCTGGGCATCATCCAGAAAGATGCCGGCACGCATTTCGACCCGAAGCTGGTGCGGACTTTCATTGACATCGCCCCGGCCATGCACGCTAGTTTCGGCAGCGCCGGCGAAAGCGAACTCAGCGAACAACTACGCACGCAGGCCATGAACTACTTCCTGCAAGCGTCGATCGCTGGCAAAACTTGAGTTATCTCTGCCGGGTTGAAACCCTTGCCAACTGACTCGAGACGCCTGCCTGAGCGGCGCTTAACCCTGAGTTACATAGGGCATTCCAGTACCCGCCATTTCCTGCTCGACCTCAGCAATCAGCACACTGGCACTAATCTTGAGAGCACTCGCTAGTTTAAAGACTGTCGCCAGCGATGGTTGTTGCTGCCCCAGCTCCAAAATACTGATGTAGGTGCGCCTTAAATCGGCATCAAAACCAAGCTGCTCCTGCGTCAACCCAGCCTGAATCCTCAATCGACGAATGACCTTGGCAAATGCAAATTTCGGCTCCAACCTATCCTCCTACGGTTGGAGGAATTTGACTAATTTGATATGATCATGTCGTCCTATAACTATAGGAATATGAAGGTTGCAATTACTTGAATTTTCGGTTTGCAGTGATATGGCAACTGCTTTTCCCGTCACCAGAGAATAGACAATGGTCTTGAATCAGAAAAAGTTGCTTACCCTGATTGATCGCTTTCGTCGTCAGACAGAAACCGAGGTCTCATCGGAATTTATCTCGGAACTGATTAACGACCTGATCCCTTGCGTTAACAATTATTTCTCGTGCTTGCAAAAAACGGGGGCTATTGCATCACAAGACGCCATGCGGATAGGCTGGTTTCACGAGGAAATTCTTGAGGAAATTTCTGACATTTGTTTGTGTGCCATGCAAAACGACCCGGCAGGACTTAAAAAGCTGGATGACTTAATGTTAAATAAATTAGCCAAGCACTTCAGCGACCCAAGGCCGACAGATAGTGCTACTTTTTATTGAACTCCAGCGTGGCACTTTGAGCGTAGCTACCTAAATCGGCGTCAGCTTGGCGTATTCCAGCGCCAACCATTTCATGCCGCTGCCACCAAAATTGACCTGAACCCGGGCATCGGCGCCGCGTCCTTCAGTCGACACGATGACGCCGATCCCAAACTTGGCATGTTCAACGGACTGGCCGATACGCAAGCCGCCAGCCACTGGCTCGGCGGTGTAACCAGTACCAAAGGAACTGGTTATGGGCGCTGCTGCGGCTTTTTTATTCAGCTTGAGCAGCAGGTTTGCGGGAATTTCGTCGAAGAAGGATGAGGGTATGCAATAACGTGTCTGACCATGCAGCATGCGGGTTTGCGCGCAGGAGACATAAAGCCGCTGGCGGGCGCGGGTCAGCGCCACATACATCAGCCGGCGCTCCTCCTCCAGGCCGTCCTGGCCTTGCGCCACCGAGTTTTCGTGCGGGAACAAGCCCTGCTCCAGACCACTGATGAACACCACATCAAATTCCAGGCCTTTTGCCGAGTGGACCGTCATCAATTGAACCGCCTCCTGCCCCTCACCCGCCTGATGCTCACCGGCCTCCAGCGAGGCATGCGTCAGGAAAGAAACCAGCGCACCGCCTTCGGCCTGATGGCCCATCACCACGCCATCATCGTCAATAAAGCTGGCAGCGGCGTTGATCAGTTCATCAAGGTTTTCCAGCCGCTCCTGGCCTTCTTTATCCATGCGGTAGTGCTGGGCCAGGCCCGATTTCTCGACAATGTGCTCAACAATCTCCGGCAAGGGCAAATTCGCCGTTTCCTGACGCAGGGATTCGATCAGGCGAATGAAGCCGCCCACCGTCACGCCGGCCTTGCCGCTCAACGAGGCAGCCGCGTTGTAGAGACTGCTATTTGTCTGATGCGCCGTTGCCTGCAAACTCTCCAGCGAACGCGCGCCAATGCCACGGGTTGGGAAATTGACCACGCGCAGGAAAGCCGTGTCGTCATCCGGGTTGCCCAACAGACGCAAATACGCCAGCGCGTGCTTGATTTCCTGGCGCTCGAAAAAGCGCAAACCGCCATAAACCTTGTAGGGCACGGCCTTGGCGAACAACTCATGCTCCAGAATTCGCGACTGGGCGTTCGAACGGTAAAGAATGGCAATCTGCGTC
>JAQTZQ010000231.1 GCA_028687645.1 Rhodocyclaceae bacterium | reverse complement strand
TCTGGGTTGGCCGCTTGTCGCTCAGCATGCGCCAGACCCACACGCCGGGCGAGAAGCTGTTTGTCGATTACGCCGGCCCGACCGTACCGGTCACCGACCCGATCACCGGCGAAATCCGCCAGGCCGCGATCTTTGTTGCCGTTCTCGGCGCTTCCAACTACACCTACTGCGATGCCACTTGGAGCCAGAGCCTAGCGGACTGGATAGGCAGCCATGTCCGTGCGCTGGCATTCTTCGGCGGCGTACCAGCGATGCTGGTGCCAGACAATCTGAAGAGCGGTGTCAACAAAGCCTGCTATTACGACCCCGAACTTAACCCCAGCTACCGCGACCTAGCTGTCCATTACACCACCGCTGTCGTGCCGGCACGGCCCTATCGCCCGAAAGACAAAGCCAAAGCAGAAGCCGGAGTCTTGCTGGTTGAACGCTGGGTACTCGCCCGTCTGCGAAAGCAGCGATTCTTCAGTCTCAGCGAACTCAATCATCACATTGCCGAACTGATGGTCGCCTTGAACCGCCGCCCTTTCAAGAAACTACCAGGTTCCCGCGAAAGCGCCTTCGCCGAGATGGACCGCCCGGCATTGCGCCCATTACCGGAAATGCGTTACGAATTCGCCGAATGGAAGCTTGCCACGGTCGGCATCGACTATCACGTTGAGTTTGACCACCATTACTACTCCGTGCCCTATCGCTTCGCCCGGCAGAAAGTGGATGTTCGGGCCACCACCACGACCATCGAACTGTTTCACCGTGGACAGCGTATCGCCAGCCATCTGCGCAGTTCGCTCAAGGGTCGACATACCACCATCGATGCCCATATGACCCCAGCCCATCAAGCGGTTCAGGGCTGGAATGCACCGCGGCTGATGGACTGGGCCGGGCGCATCGGCCCACATGCCAAAGCCGTCATCGAACACATCTTGCATCAACGCCGCCATCCGCAACAAGGTTACCGCAGTTGCCTGGGCATTCTGCGTCTCTCCAAGACCTACAGCGACACACGCCTGGAGGCGGCGTGCGAGCGGGCCATCAACATTAATGCGCTCTCGTATGGGAGTTTGAAATCAATCTTGAAACACGGCCTGGACATCAAGCGCCTGACGGCGCCGGCCCAGACCTCTCTCCCGCTGGATCACGCTAATGTGCGTGGTCCGCATTACTACCACTGACTTGAAAGGAAATACCCATGCTCCATCACCCTACCGTTGACCAGTTACACCAGCTTCGCCTGACCGGCATGGCCAAAGCACTGGCCAGCCAATCCCAGCAGGCCGACATCGGCCAACTCGCCTTCGAGGAGCGCCTCGGCCTGCTGATTGACAGCGAACTGGCCGAGCGTGAATCCCGACAGAACACCGCCCGCCTGAAACGGGCCAAGTTGAAGCAGGCGGCGACACCGGAGGATGTCGATTTCCGCCATCCGCGCGGCCTCGACCGCCCCTTGTTTGCGCGCTTGATGACTGGGCGCTGGGTGGGCGACCACCAGAATGTGCTGATTTGCGGCCCGACGGGTGTCGGTAAGACCTTTCTGGCTTGTGCTTTGGCCAATCAGGCGTGTCGGCAGGGGCGTTCTGCCTTCTATGTGCGTTTGCCACGGTTGTTGCCGGCGTTAGCCATGGGTCGGGGGGATGGTAGTTACGCCAAGACGCTGGCGCAACTGGCCAAGACGGACGTGCTGGTGATTGATGATTGGGGGCTGGCACCGCTGACGGACGAAAGTCGGCGTGATTTGCTTGAAATCTTTGATGACCGGCATGGTGCGCGGTCGACCATCATTACCAGCCAGTTAGCCGTCAAGCATTGGCATGAGGCCATCGGCGATCCGACGCTGGCGGATGCGATTCTCGACCGCCTGGTGCATCAGGCGCATAGCCTCAACCTTGACGGCGAATCGCTGCGCAAAAAGGGCAAACCGGCAAGCGCCGAGGCCACCCCATGACCTACTGTGCATGCTCACCGAGTTACCCACCGCCGGCCGTCAGCCAGCCTGCTATAGCGGGAGCGCAGTCTGCCGGCCGGCCGTGGATAACTCTACGCGGCGCGACAAAAACTTGACCCTCATGACATCAAGAGAGTAAAAACTGAAAGCCCCGCGTCGCTACGCTCCGACTGTCCAGTTTGCTCCGGAATGCGTGTCCAGTTTGGCTTGGAATCACTGTCCAGATTCATCGGAATACGCAGCTTCATCAACACATCGACTCGCTGCGGGTTGAGAAAGGTGGCGCCGTCTGGCGTCAGGTAGGACTCGAATTTTTCCTTCACCTGCTGATACAGCGCCGGGGCGAGTTGGTGGTTGGAGTGAGTGACCTGAATCATGCGCTGGTCAAACTGATCAAAATTTTCAAAGAAGCTGCGGGTGTTGAAAAATAGTTCTTTTTGCAGGCTCAGGCGACCATCGTCGACGGCCTTGCAAATCGCAGCAAAGGCCGCTTCACGCACCACTTTTTCATCATAAAACAGGCGGAAAACTTCGTTCAGATCACCGGCAAAAACCGGCTCGGAAATCCACGCCAGGCCACCCGGTTTGAGGACGCGGGCGATTTCACTCAGGGCAGCGTCCATCGATGCCATCGGCACATGGTGCAGGGATTTGAACATCAGCACGATGTCGAAGCTGTTGTCGGCAGCCGGGATGGCTTCAGCGCCGCCGTGGCGGAAATGGACTTGCGGCAAATCGGTAATTTGCAGGTTGCGCTGGTGCTGGATGTCGTCGACTTCGAGCGCAACGATTTCCTTGACCCGACCTGTTTGGGCCAGCAAGCGGGCTTTTTCGGCCTTGCCGCAGCCGAGCTCGAGTACGCGGGCGCCATCGAACGGGAGTTCGGCAAGCATCAGATTGACTTCATTGACCAGCGTTTTCTGAGTGGGATCAGCGATTTTCATGGTGCAGCCTCCTGTTTTTTTAACACCCTATTTTCGCCCATTTTTCGCCGTTGACCGTAACAAGTGCCTGATAGCAACCGTTCTGCCTGGGCTGCGCTATAGTTCTGCTTCCACTTTGTATCTTTGCTCCCAATGAAACCCACGCCTTGCCCCTCCTGTCAGCAAGCCATGACCAAGCATCGTTTTGAGCGCCAGCATCATGGTGAAGTGGTGCTCGATCTGTGCTTTGCCTGCCAGGGCATCTGGTTTGACGATTTTGAAAGCGTGCAGATCACGCCCGGTGGCGTCATTGAACTGTTCAAGCTGATTCACGGCCATCGTGACGACCAGCGCATACCCCTGCGTGACCCGCTGCATTGTCCGCGCTGCAAGGACAAGCTGCTCAAAGGACTGGATGTGGCCAAGCACGGCGGCCAGTTCAACTACCATCGCTGCTTGCAAAAGCATGGGCGGTTCACGACCTTTGCCCAATTCATGATTGAAAAGGGCTTTGTCCGGCAGTTGAATGACTTAGAAATCACCGCTTTGAGTGCCAAAGTCGGCGTCATCCGCTGCAACGGCTGCGGCGCGCCGGTCGATATTCGCAAGGATCACGCCTGCGGCCATTGCCGCGCGCCGATTGCCATCCTCGACCCGGAAGCCATCGAGCAGGCATTGGTGCGTTACCAGCACGCCGAGGTCAAACGCACCACCGTCAATGTCGAGGCGCTAGGCGATGCGATCGTGATGCGCGAGCGGGAAAAATCAAAATACCAGCGTGAAAAACAACGCGGTCGAATTGAGGATATCGATGTCGGCGATCTGCTAATGGACGGCCTGGAACTAATCGCCAATCTGGTTCGTCGTTAGAATCGAGTACGTCGTAAAAATTCAGGCTTGAATTCCGGTTGCAGTACGCAGCACGAAAATAGCTTCAACAACGCCCAGATCACCAAGGCTTAATCCCCGCCTTGTGGCAAACTCCCCTCATGCACGCACTCCCTCACCTTTCTGCGGTCGACTGGCTTTCTCTGGCGATTTTTTTCACCTCCTGGGCGGGCTACGCCTGGTTTTCCGAGCATAGCCGCTGGAGTGACAACGGGCTGATTCGCACCACCCAGCTCTTTCGCATGGCGTGGGCCAAAAGCATGCTGGAGCGCGAAGTCCGGGTCACCGATGCGGCGCTGATCGGCAACCTGATGACCAGCGTTTCGTTTTACGCCAACACCACCATTTACATCATCGCCGGCCTAATCGCGGCACTCGGTGCGGCGGACAAGCTGATCAGCGTCACCGCCGATCTGCCATTTGGTGGCGTCGGCAATCGTGAGTTGCTGGAGATCAAGCTGATGCTGGTGCTGATCAGCTTCGTCTTTGCCTATTTCAAATTCACCTGGTCGCTACGCCAGTTCAATCTGCTGTCGATTCTGGTCGGTGCCGCGCCGCTCGGTAAAGCGGGTGAGCCGGAGATTGATGCCTTTGCCCAACGCCTCGGCGGCGCCAACAATCTGGCCGGCGATGATTTCAATCGTGGCATCCGCGCCTATTATTTCGGCCTCGCCGCCTCCGGCTGGCTGCTCCACCCGCTGCTGCTCGCCGCCCTCGCGCTATGCATTTTGGTCGTTCTTTACCGGCGCGATTTCAGTTCGGCAACCCTCGCCATCCTGCGCGACAAAAACTGAAGCAATGAACCGCAACCATCACCTCGCCGGCATCGGCTTTGGCCTGCTCGCCTATGGCATCTGGGGATTTTTCCCGCTCTATTTTCGTCAGCTCTCGCATATTTCACCGATGGATGTATTGAGCAATCGCGCCGTCTGGGGCTGCGTTTTTGTCACCGTGCTGCTCACTCTGCGCCAGCGCTGGGGCAAGGTGCTGGCGGTGTTCAAAACACCGCGCCATCTGGCTATGCTGGCGCTCGCCGCGCTGCTGGTCGCCAGCAACTGGTTGATGTTTTTGTGGGCAGTGGCGAATCAGCAGGTCGTCGCCTCCAGCCTGGGATATTTTTTGACGCCGCTGGTCAATGTGCTGCTTGGCCTCGTCGTGCTCAAAGAGCGGCTGAATAAATTAGAGTGGATTTCAGTTGGGCTGGCCGTCGCCGCCATATTCAACGAGGTGATTTCGCTCGGCAGCCTGCCTTGGGTTTCTCTCTTCCTCGCAGCCACCTTCGGCACTTATGGCCTGGTGCGCAAGCAGGTGCCGGTCGATGCGATTTCCGGCCTGTGGCTGGAAACGCTGGCCATGTTGCCGGTGTGCGGCATTTACGCGCTGTGGATGGCGCAAAGCGGGCATCAAGTTTTTGCCCCGGAAAGCGGGTTGACCGTAACACTTTTGATCGGCGCCGGCATTCTCACCGCCCTGCCCCTGATGTTCTTCGCCGCCGCCACGCAACGCCTCG
>JAQTZQ010000230.1 GCA_028687645.1 Rhodocyclaceae bacterium | reverse complement strand
TTTATTTAAACTTAAACAACCACCACCCGCGCCGCCGGGAAGCGGGCGGAAAAACGGCTACCTGAACCCGGCTTGCTGGAGATTTCAAGTTGTGCCTGATGTCGACTCAGTGAGTGTTTGACAATCGCCAGACCCAGCCCGGTCCCCCCGGCATCGCGTGAGCGACCACGGTCAACCCGGTAAAAGCGCTCGGTTAAACGCGGGATATGTTGCGCTTCAATACCGATACCACTGTCCTGCACCACAAACTCTGCCCCTTGCGCCGTGGCCTGCCAAGCCAGGCGCACCGTACCACCAGCGGGGGTGTAGCGCACCGCATTGGCGACCAGATTGCCGAAAGCACTCACCAGCTCCTGCTCGGACCCCTGTAGATCACCCTGTCCATCCGTCTCGACAACAATAGTGTGACGCCCGCCCGAGAGGGCCTCGGCATCGCGTCGTAATTTGTCGAGCAGATTGACCATGTCAACCAGCTCATTCACTGGCGGCGGCGCTGACTCAATCGACGAAAGGGTCAACAAATCCTGGACAATCGATTGCATGCGCTGTGACTGCTCGGCCATCAAGGCCAGAAAATGCCGATGCTCTTCCGGGGTCACCTCGATTTCCTGCAAAGTTTCGAGAAAGCCGGCGAGCACTGTCAGCGGGGTGCGTAACTCATGCGACACATTGGCAACAAAATCTCGGCGCATCTGGTCAAGGCGGTCACTTTGCGTCACATCCTTGATCTGCATCAGGGTTCGCCCCTTGGCATAGGGAACCATGAAAATGGACAGAACCCGTTCCTCGCCGCGATCAAAGCGCAAGGTCAACGGTCGTGAAAAATCCCTGGCCATCAAATAGCCGACAAACTCCGGCTGACGAACCAGATTCACCACCGCTTGCCCCTGATCGATCCTCAAGGTAATGCCAAGTTGCTGTTCCGCCGTGGTATTGCAGAAAATAATCTGGTTGTGTGTATCGAGGATCACCACACCATCGGTCAGCGCCTGGATGGCGGCAATCGCTCGGTCAAAATCATCGCTGCGCCGCGCTATTTCGTTCCGCAAGTCGCGCTCATGGCGATACAGACGGCCAAAAATGCCATCCCACTCGCCACCGCCCTCAAGCGAATTATCAACAATCGGATGCTTTGACCAGCGATCAAGTCGATTGAAATTCCGAAAATGGAAAATCATCTGCAGCACCAAACCAGCGCAAACCAATGCCCAGCCCACCCAGGCCGCAACAAAAACCCCAAACGGTATAGCAATCAACAATGAGAGCGCGGCCAGCACCACAGCCTGAATGACTTGTGATGGCACTAAGATCAAGCTCCGCGAAAACGGTACCCCGTTCCACGCACGGTTTCGACCCGCTCATGATTTCCCGACGCTTCCAGCGCAGCGCGCAGACGGCGGATATGAACATCGACCGTGCGCTCTTCAATAAATACATGATCGCCCCAGACCTCATCCAGCAACTGGGTTCGCGTATAGACGCGCTCGGCGTGCGTCATGAAGAAAAAGAGCAAACGAAACTCGGTCGGCCCCAGCTCAATCGGCTGGCCGTTGGCCAACACCCGATGCGTTGCCGGATTGAGTGCCAAACAGCCAATTTCAACGGCCTCACCGGCCAGGTGTGGCGCCCGACGCCGTAACACGGCACGCACCCTGGCCACCAGTTCTTTCGGTGAAAACGGCTTGGTCACATAATCATCAGCCCCCGCCTCCAGACCCTGCACCTTGTCTTCTTCGTGCACACGGGCGGTCAGCATGATGATCGGCAATTCACGCGTCCGTTCGTCGGCGCGAATTTTCTTGGCCAGCGCAACACCGGATTGCCCCGGCAACATCCAGTCCAGCACCAGCAAATCGGGCAGTGCGGTACGGATGACTGATTCAGCCTCCTCGGCACTCCCCGCCCTGATGACTAAAAAGCCGGCATGTTTGAGGTTGATAACCACCAGTTCCTGAATCGCTGGTTCGTCTTCGACGACCAGAATCGTTGGTGTCACGCTTTACTCTCCTTCGGCGGATGACGGATATCGCGCCCTTCGGAGATGAAGACGACGTGCTCAGCGACATTTTTGGCGTGGTCGCCGATCCGTTCAACCGCCCGGGCGATCCAGATGATATCGATCGAGGTGGTGATGGTGCGCGGGTCTTCCATCATATGCGTAATCAACTGGCGCATGATGGATTTGAACTCGGTGTCGACATCGACGTCGGCCTGAATCACCTTGAGCGCCGTTTCGGCATCCAGACGGGCAAAAGCGTCGAGCGCCTGACGCAACATCGCCAGCGCCGCCTCGGCAATATGGCGCACGCCAATGCCGTACTGCGAAGGCATCTGACCGGCTTCATAAATCCGCCGCACGCCCTTGGCGATTTTCTTGGCCTCGTCGCCAGCGCGCTCAAGATCCGTGACGATCTTGCTGATACCGAAAACCAGGCGCAGATCGGAGGCTGCCGGCTGACGCTTGGCGATCAGATGGGCACAGTCATCGTCGATGGCGATTTCAAGATCATTGACCTTGCGATCGGTCTCAACGATATGCTTGACGCTGGACACCTCGCCCTTGCTGTAAGCCTCGATAGCCGATGAAATCTGGGTTTCAACCAGGCCGCCCATTTGCAATACATGGCTGCGCAGTCCGTTCAGATCTTCATCAAACTGGCTGGATAGGTGGGATTTTTCGTTCATTGCCTTGTCCTTTAGCCCATACGGCCAGTGATGTAATCTTCGGTCCGCTTGTCCTTGGGCTTGATGAAAATCTCGTCGGTTTTACCGAATTCGATCATCTCGCCGAGGAACATGTAAGCGGTGTAGTCGGAAACGCGCGCTGCCTGCTGCATGTTGTGCGTCACGATCAAAATCGTCACGCGCTTTTTTAATTCATGCACCAATTCCTCAATTGCGCCGGTGGCGATAGGGTCAAGTGCCGAGGTCGGCTCATCAAAAAGCAGCAATTCAGGATCGGTCGCCAGTGCGCGAGCAATACACAAACGCTGTTGCTGGCCGCCGGACAAATTGGAGGCCAGCTCACTAAGGCGATCTTTAACCTCGTCCCAAATAGCGGCGCCTTTCAGCGCGTGCTCGACTTTGTCATCCAGCGTGCGCTTGTTGTTTTCACCACGTACCCGCAGGCCGTAGGCGACATTCTCGAAAATGGATTTCGGGAACGGATTCGGCTTCTGAAAGACCATACCGATGCGCATCCGCACTTCAATCGGATCGACATCGGCACCAAGCAGGTTGGTGTTGTCCGGAAAAAATCGGATTTCGCCTTCATAACGGTTGCCCGGATAAAGGTCGTGCATGCGGTTGAAGCTACGCAAATAAGTGGATTTGCCGCAACCGGAAGGGCCGATCAAGGCAGTGACCTTCTTGTCGTAAACCGGCATGTTGATATTTTTGAGCGCCTTGTTCTCACCATAAAAAAAGTTGAGATTGCGAGCTTCGGCTTTGAGGCTGGGGGTATCTTGGATCTGCATTGGAAACTCCGTATCAGTATTCATTTTTCAGCGTATTTTTGGCGTTGACCGTGCCCAAAAGAAAGCACGCTTGGGGTGTAACTATCTCTGGGTTACCACTTGATGTTTTTACGCATTTTGTAACGCAGATAGATGGCGACTGCATTCATCGAGAGCACCATGGCCATCAGCACGAAACCAGCAGCGGCGGCATTGATCTCAAACTGCGGATCAGGACGTGAGGTCCAGTTGAAAATCTGAATCGGCATCACCGTAAAGGGTGAAAAAATCCAGTCAAAGAGGCCGGCTGTTGTCCCGGCATCAGCCGCAGTAAATGGCACCGGCGGGAGGAAGGCGATAAAGGTCAGTGCGCCAATCGTAATAATTGGTGCAGTTTCGCCAATCGCGCGCGCCAGGCCGATGATCACCCCCGTCAGAATGCCGGGCATGGCATACGGAATGATGTGATAGCGGCAGGTTTGCCAGCGCGTTGCACCCACTGCCATCGAACCTTCACGAATCATGGCCGGAATGGAACGGATGGCTTCCCGCGTAGCAACGATGATGATCGGCAGGATCAGTAGCGCCAGTGTCAGGCCGGCGGAGAGAATGCTCTGGCCAAAACCAAACTGGTACACAAAAATGCCGAGGGCCAGCAGACCATAAACAATGGAAGGCACCGCTGCGAGATTGGTAATGTTGATCTCGATCACATGCGTAATCCAGTTGCGCTTGGCGTACTCTTCAAGATACAGGCCCGCCGCAACACCCAGCGGTACTGCCGCCATCGCGGTCACGAACATGACCAGCAACGACCCGACCCAGGCTGAAAGAATGCCGGCCTGAGTGGCGCGTCGTGAAGCAAAGTTGAAGAAGAAGTCCAGCGTAAAGCGCTCCGAACCCTTGATAACCATATCGGCGATCAGCGCGACGATCACCACCAGCGCCAGGGCAAGGCAAAAAATCCCGGTAGCTTTGAAGACGTTGTCGCGAAATTTGCCTTTGGCAATGACAAGCCGGATTTCTTCGGTAGTCAGCGGTTTCATTAATAAGCCTCCCGATATTTGGCACGTAGCCACTGGCCGATGATGTTAAAGACCAGCGTGATCAGCAACAGGGTCAAACCTGCCGCAAAAATGGTTTGATATCCAACTGAACCGTGCGGCAAGTCTCCCAGCGCCACCTGGACGATGTAGGAAGTAATGGTCGCAGCAGGCTCCATCGGGTTCCAGGTCAGGTTTGGCTGCATGCCGGCAGCGACTGCCAGAATCATCGTTTCGCCAACCGCGCGGGAAATGCCGAGAATGTAAGAAGCCGCCAGGCCGGAAATCGCCGCCGGAACGACGACATGAATCGCCGTGTAGAGCTTGGTCGAGCCCATCGCATAAGCGCCTTCACGCATGCTCATCGGCACTGCGCGCATGGCATCCTCGGACAGCGAAGCAATGTAAGGAACAATCATGATGCCCATCACCAAACCCGCCGAGAGCAACGAAAACCCGGGCAATGAAGGGATGAAAAATTGCAGGATGGGAGTCACGACGAGTAGTGCGAAATAGCCAAAAACGATGGTCGGGATACCGCCAAGCAGTTCAAGTATCGGCTTGGCCACCTCGCGCACTCGGGAGTCGGCAAATTCAGACAGGTAGATGGCGATGATGGTACCCATCGGGATGGCAACCAGCAGCGCAACGCCGGACGAAACCAAGGTACCGGAAATCAGCACCATGATGCCGAAGTGGGCATCATCGAACAGCGGTGTCCATTGGGTATCGGTCAGAAAATCAACAATGCTGACATTCTGAAAAAA
>JAQTZQ010000054.1 GCA_028687645.1 Rhodocyclaceae bacterium | reverse complement strand
TTGTTCAAAACCCTTTGATGATCTATCGCCGTAATTTTTTCGGTCGTTGCGATGACACACATCAAGCGAAAAAACCGGATGAAGCCTCTGATTCACCCGGCGACCGAGACACAACAACGGGGCCGTCTGGAGGCTGGAGTTATAGCGTAACCGTGCGATCAAAGGTATTGCACTGGTTCATGTCACCGGTTTGAAATCCGGTTTTAAACCACTTCATGCGTTGTGCCGAGCTGCCATGGGTAAAGCTTTCCGGCACGATGCGACCTTGAGCCTGCTGTTGCAGGCGATCATCGCCGATCGCCGAAGCGGCATTCAGTGCGGCCTCCAGATCACCGGGATCAAGGATGTTTTTCATCGTGTCGGTGCGTTTCCCCCAGACGCCCGCCAGGCAATCGGCCTGCAACTCCATGCGTACTGACAGTGCGTTGGCTTCCGTCTTGCTGGCGCGTTGTTGCGCTTTGTGCACCTGATCGGCGATGCCGAGCAAATTTTGCACATGGTGGCCGACTTCATGGGCAATCACATAGGCCTGAGCAAATTCGCCGGGGGCCTTGAAGCGTGTTTTCAGCTCATTGAAAAACTGCAGGTCGATGTAAACCTTCTGATCACCCGGGCAGTAAAACGGCCCCATGGCCGACTGGCCGGTGCCACAGGCGGTTGCGGTCAACCCGGAAAAGAGGACCAATTTTGGTTCCTGGTAGCGTTTGCCATTGGCGCGAAAAGCCTCGTTCCAGGTGTCTTCGGTCGAGGCCAGTACCTTGGAGACAAAGGCGGCGGTTTGATCATTGGCCGGTGGCGCCTTGGCTGGCGGGGCGCTTTGTTCGATGGCCGGCATGCCGCCACCGCCGCTCAGCATGCTGAGTACGGTCAGCGGATTGATGCCGAGAAAATAGCTGGCGACCAGCGCGATGGCGATGGTGCCGAGACCCATCCGCCCACCGCCGAGGCGAAAACCGCCACGGCCACCCGCAGCACGACGGTCTTCGACATTGTCGCTGGTCCGATGATCATCCATGCGCATGGTTTGAGCCTTTATCGGTAGAGATTGATGGCATCGCGCGTTTGTTGCGCCACTTTGCGGGCCGCGACGGTGTAACGCTCATCCTTGCCTGCATACAAAATGGCGCGCGAAGAGTTGATCATCAAGCCGGTGGCATTGGCGATTCTGCCCGCCTTGACTGTAGCTTCAATATCTCCCCCTTGCGCACCAATCCCTGGCACCAGCAACGGGAGGTCGCCGACAATTTCTCGCACCCGGGCAATTTCTGCCGGAAAGGTGGCGCCGACGACCAGACTGATCTGCCCGCTGCTGTTCCATTCGCTGGCGGCCAATCGGGCAACGCGCTCGTAGAGTTTTTCTCCGCCGACATCAAGAAACTGCAAATCGCTGCCACCGGGATTGGAGGTACGGCAAAGCAGGATCACGCCCTTGTCCCGGTAAGCCAAGTATGGATCGACAGAATCGCGTCCCATATACGGGTTGACCGTCACCGCATCAGCTTTGTAGCGCTCAAAGGCTTCGACGGCGTATTGCTCGGCGGTTGAGCCGATATCGCCACGTTTGGCGTCGAGAATGACCGGGATGCCGGGGTGGTTTTTGTGGATGCGCTCAATCAGCGCCTCAAGCTGATCTTCAGCACGATGCGCAGCGAAGTAGGCAATTTGTGGCTTGAAGCAGCAAACCAGATCGGCGGTGGCATCAACGATATCGGCACAAAATTCAAAAATCGCGTCATCGCGCATTTGCAGGTGCGGTGGAAATTTGGCCGGATCGGGGTCGAGACCAACACAAAGCAGAGAGTTGTTGGTTTGCCAGGCAGCAGCGAGCATTTGGGTGAAAGTCATGCAGCGTCTTTCAATATTTCCCCTCTCCCGCTGGCGGGAGAGGGGTCGGGGGAGAGGGTGGGTTTGGCAAGAAGCGCGAAAAACTATCGGGCAACAGGCAATTTTGCAGGCTGCGCTGGGTAAAAAGAAAACGCCCGTCGCAAACAAAACCCAGTTCCTGCCAATTCACTTCTTTGTTCAGCATGATCATGCACTGAAGCAGATCACGGCGCGGCAGGCGCTGGTTTTTGGTGAATAGCGCCAGCACAGAGCCGTCAAAACTATTGCAGTCATGCAGAAAAAATGGCTCCGCTTTGCGCGTGCGGCCATTGACGTAAATTCGCGGGTGCAGGTTGATGGGGAAGTGTCGCCCCCACTGCCACCAGTTACTTTCGTCAAAGGGAATCACGCGACGGGCGAGCAGTTCGGTTTTATGCTTTTCCAGATGCGGATGCTTGATGCCGTAGAGCATGCGCCGGGTTTCGCCGGTGTCGACCGTTTTGGAGTAAACAAACTCCATATTGCCTTTGGGATGAGTAAAAATCTGGTCAGCCCCGGAAACAGCACCCACCTTGACAGTAAACACATCGGCAAAGCGCACACCGTAGTTGTCGCGCAAAAACATCAGTTGGCCGTCGACTTCGACAAAGCGCCGGCCATCGGCCATCGTGCGCTCGGTGCGGCCTTTCTCAAAGCGGAAAATAGCGCAGTTGGGTGTGTGCTCGTCGAACACCTTGGTGTCGCCGGTTTCATAAAAATGCGTGATGCTGCCTTGCGCGTAGAGCCAGGCATTGAGTTTTTTGGCGGCGGTCAGCTTGATCAGCTCGCGCGGCACGATGAAAACCAGTTCGCCACCCGGCTTGAGGTGGCGAATACACTTTTCGATGAAGAACAGAAACAGGTTGCTGCGCCCGTCGAACAACTCAGATTTCAGGCGTTTTTTGGTGTCGACCGTAACATCCTGGTAGCGAACATAGGGCGGGTTGCCGATGATGGTGTCGAACTGCTCGCTCAGCGGGAAATCAAAAAAATCCTGCACCCTGGCTGCCGGGTGCGCTACCGCAGCATCCAGTTCAAGCCCGAGGCAATCGCGTTTTTGCTCAAGCAGCGGTTGGAGAAAAGCACCATCACCCGCTGACGGCTCAAGCATTCGGCCCTGGTTTTTACACAGGTCGAGCATGAAGGCCACCACTTTGGATGGCGTAAAAACCTGGCCAAGCTGCTCAACGTCGCGAGTGGTCATGAAACACGGCTCGCATCCTGCAACAACAGGGTTTGTGAGTAATCAAGAAATTCATCGAGATGGGTTTGAATGATGCTGATGGTAATTGGCAACTGCAAGCTCGCGTAGTCATGCACGGCAATATTGCGGAAACCAACCATGCGTTTGAGATGGTCAGCCAAGGAGGTTGAAATCCAGCCGCCTTGGGCGAGCAGAGCAAAGACGTCGCGCGCACTCTGCGGGACGCCGAGACGTTCGCGGCGAATCAAGTGCTGGCCCATGTCGAGTGCTGCTTCACAAGCGCGCTGGATGTTGAGAATGGCGGCGTCCTGACGAGTAAAGTTGGCAGCAAAACTGCCAGGATCGGCCGCGTACTCCTCTCGGGCGCGACGAACGCAACGTTCAATGATCGCCGCTTTGTTGATCAGTACATCATCGGCCATAGATGCGCCCTTCGCGTTGTACATCAGCCAACAAATCGGCGCGACCGCAATCCAGTTCGGTCTTGTCGCTAAGTAGGCCTGCCTCGTAAATATCTACCCAACTGTCGGCCGACCACCAGCGCTGACCCGTCGTCAAAATACGGTATTGCATAACCGTCGAGGCAGCCCGAAAGTCAAGCAGATCGACCGAGCAATCAGCTAGATCAGCGATCTCACCCGAGAGCTCCCACAACATGACGGGGGCAGCATAGCCGCTGACCAGCACCGCCAAATCAAGGTCGCTGTCCGGCCCCGCCGAGCCATCAATCTGGCTGCCAAAAGCATAGATCGCCTGCAAACTCGGCAGGCGTGCACGCAGTAGCTGCTGGATGGCAAGCTTATTAAGCTCATGCGGACAACCACAAGCATCTGCCACGGTCTTAACTCACCTTGCCCCAAGAGTCTTTCAAAGTGACCGCCCGATTGAAAATCGGCACTCCAGGCTGTGAATCCACACGATCGGCGACAAAATAGCCGTGGCGCTCGAACTGGAAACGCCCCTCCGGCTTGGCATCCTTCAGTGACGCTTCAAGCTGAGCGGTGATGCTCTGCTTGGAGGCCGGATTGAGGTCGTCCAGAAAATTCCGCTCAAGATCAGGCGCGTCACCCTCGCGCCGCGTGCCGGGGGCTGGCACTTTGAACAGACGATCATAGAGACGGATTTGGGCGGCGTAGGCTTGGGCAACGGAAACCCAGTGCAGATTACCCTTGACCTTGACGCTATCAGCCCCCGGCGTACCGGACTTGGTTTCTGGCAGATATTCGGCGTGGACCGCAACAATCTTGCCGTTCTCATCCTTGTCACAGCCCGTGCATTTAACGACGTAACCATAACGCAGGCGGGCCATATTGCCCGGGTAAAGGCGGTGGTAGCCTTTGCTCGGTTCTTCCATGAAGTCTTCCGCTTCAATCCACAATTCACGGCTAAATGGCACAGCGCGCTTGCCAAGTTCCGGCTTGAGCGGGTGATTCGGCGCAAAGCATTCTTCAACTTGATCGACGGGATAATTGTCGATGATCAATTTGAGCGGGTCGAGTACGGCAATACGGCGTTCGTCGGAGAGATTCATCACCTCACGCTGGGCTTCTTCGAACAACACATAATCGATCAGCGAATCGTTCTTGGAAACACCGATACGGTCGGCGAACAGGCGGAAACCTTCGGCGCTGTAACCGCGACGGCGGGCGCCCACCAATGTCGGCATGCGCGGGTCATCCCAGCCTTCAACATGTTTTTCCTCAACCAGCTGGATTAGCTTGCGCTTGCTCAAGACGACATAAGTCAGGTTGAGGCGCGAGAACTCGATTTGCTGCGGCAACGGGCGTTGCAACAAGCCGCCTTCGGCCAGACGCTCAAGCAACCAGTCGTAAAACGGGCGCTGGTCTTCAAATTCCAGCGTGCAGATCGAGTGGGTGATGTTTTCCAGCGCATCCTCAATCGGGTGAGCGAAGGTGTACATCGGGTAGACGCACCACTTGTCACCGGTGTTGTGGTGCGTGGCGTGGCGGATGCGGTAGATCGCCGGGTCGCGCAGATTGATGTTGGGCGCGGACATATCAATTTTGGCCCGTAAAACGTGTTGACCGTCAGCAAACTCGCCCGCCTGCATGCGCTTGAACAAATCCATGTTCTCGTCGATGCTGCGCTCGCGAAACGGTGAGTTCTTGCCCGGCTGGGTCAGCGTGCCACGGTTGACACGCATTTCGTCGGCACTCTGGCTGTCGACATAAGCATGGCCGGCGGAAATCAGGTATTCGGCAAACTGCGCCATCCAGTCGAAATAGTTCGAGGCTTGGTAGAGATTGGTTTCACCGTCCTTCTCCCACGAACAACCCAGCCATTTCACAGAATCAACGATGGCATCCACGTACTCCTGCTCTTCCTTCTCCGGGTTGGTGTCGTCGAAACGCAGGTGGCAGCGGCCAGCGAATTGCTCGGCCAAACCAAAGTTGAGCAAAATGGATTTGGCGTGACCAAAATGCAGGTAGCCGTTCGGTTCCGGTGGAAAACGGGTGCGCAGCTTGGCCGGATCAAGCGGGCCGGCAGCGTGATCCTTTGCCGTGCCGGGTTGGCCGGCCCAATGGCGCTGAGCATGTTTGCCGGCAGCCAGATCGGCTTCAACAATATTGCGGATGAAATTGGCGGCGGGGGCGACTTCAGGCTTATTGGGGCTGCTCACGGTAAAACCTCTGATTTCAATCGCGCCATTTTAACCGGCAGAGGCACGCTAACCGCTACAATTCAGCCCATGTCTGCACTCCATCATCTCACTGCGCTCAATTTTATTGCCGTCGGTGCCGGTGCCGCCCTCGGGGCATGCTCTCGCTGGTTACTTGGGTTGGCGCTCAACCCCCTGTTGATTGCCCTGCCGCTGGGCACGCTGGCGGCAAACCTGATTGGCGGTTATCTGGTGGGTGTGGCAGTGGGATTGTTTCACCTCAACACGCACTTTCCGCTAGCCTGGAAGCTCTTCGCCATCACCGGTTTTCTCGGTGGGTTGACGACTTTCTCCACTTTTTCCGCTGAAGTCGTCGAGCGATTACTGGCGGGCCAGCCACTGCTGGCCATCGGCCTGGCAACCATCCACCTCGCCGGGTCATTAACGGCTACCTATCTCGGCCTGATGACGGTCGGGGCAAGCCGCATCTGGTCTTGATTCATCCCCGGCTCAAAGCACGTAAAACAGAATGGCAATGAAATGCATCAAGCTGCCGGCGATTACGAACAGGTGCCAGATGCCGTGCCAGTGGCGAAAGCGCTCGTCAAAGACAAAAAAGACGATACCCAGCGTGTAAAAAGCACCACCCGCCGCCAGCCAGACAAAGCCTTCCAGGCCAAGATTGGCAAGCAGCGGCTTGACTGCCACCAGCACGATCCAGCCCATCACCGCATAAATGACCAGTGACATCACCCGTGCCTCGGAGCGTGGCTTGATCTCCTGCAACATGCCCACCAGCGCCAGTGCCCAGATGGTGCCAAACAGCGACCAACCCCAGGGGCCGCGCAGGCTGATCAGGCAAAACGGCGTGTAACTGCCGGCGATCAGCAGGTAAATCGAAAGATGGTCGAGCTTGCGCAGGATCAACTTGGCGCGCCCACGTACACTGTGATAAATGGTTGAAATGCTGTACAGCGTAACCAGCGTTGCGCCATAAACGGCAACACTGAATATTTTCCAGCCGTCGCCGCTCGCAGCCGCTACCGCCAGCAGCCACAGCGTGCCGGCAAGCGCCAGCAAAGCGCCCACCAAGTGTGTCCAGGCATTGAATTTTTCTCCGTGATACATGCCAATTCTTTTTCAATGAGTGCACTTATGGACAAGCAAGGTGGCAGCGGGTTCGCAAAACAGCCATCCCCCGATGATAAACTTGCCTTCCCGCATCGACGCCAAGGAGAAAGCACATGAGCACCAGCCAAGACGAAAAAGGCATAATTGCCGCCCTGATGGAACGATTCGAGTCGCAGCGCCTGCCGCGCGCTCTGGCACTAAAAGAGAAGGTTGACCGTGGCGAGTTGATTGATGAATTCGATCTCGAATTTCTCAAGGAAGTCCTGACCGATTCCACGAAGGCCATGCCGCTGCTTGAGCACCATCCGGAGTTTCAGCCACTGGCCAGCCGGATTACCTCGCTTTATCGTGAAATCACCGAAAAAGCGCTGGCCAACGAAAAAACAGCCAGTCAATAAGCCAGCCTTCCCATGTCTCAACACATGACCTATGAAGAACACCTCGACGAGATTGCGACCCAACTCACCGAGCGCTATACGCTGGCTGACGAGCAAGCCATCGCCATGGTGATGCAAGCGCAGGAAGACGAATTCTTCACCCGCCATGACGACGACCCGACAATTTGGACTCTGGAACGCGCGGGCCGTGATGCAAAAGCAGTATTCAAGACTTACGGTAAAAAGCCCGGCAGAACTTGATTCGCCTCGGGTTTGGAGAAAAAGGGCGCGCCCTTTAAATTCGCCTGATTTTCCGCGTTGACCGCAGCCAACAGCAAACCCGTCAAGGAGATTGTCCGGCTGCATTTGTAAAATTTAGCCCACTCATTAAACCCATTTGTCGCGCCGGGAAGCTGCAATGACTCAGAATATCGATTACCAAAACAATCCGCTACACGGCCTCAGTTTAAAAACATTGATCACAGAACTCGTTGATTACTATGGGTTTAATATTCTTTTTGCCTACTTGAACATCCAGTGTTTTGCGAATAACCCCAGCATTGAGTCCAGTGTCAAATTTCTCAAAAAAACGGATTGGGCGCGGGAGAAGCTTGAGGCATTTTATTTGTACCAATTCAAGGCGCTGCCTCGTGCCTCGGCGGAACAGTTTGAGTTGCCGCCACGCGACCGCATTGTGCCGCAGGATCAAAAGCCGGGAGAGCCGGCGCAATTGAGTCTGGAAGACGCCGAGCGACTGCGCGAAAAACGTGCAAAAAAGGCAGCGCTCTACGACAGCGCCACCGCGCACCGTTCGCCAAAGCAACCGCAAGTCTCGCGCCGATCCGGAGCGTCCGTGGTGAGCGACGATGACCCCTGGGCGAAGTGGAAAAAATAGCGTGGTGCGCGTGACTGGCGCTATGCGGCTTTTTCGCGCGGCGTCCAGCCACCGCCAGGTTGGGTTTTTTATTCATAGTGCGTCCACATGCGCAGGACGCGAACCGTTTCCTCTTTGGTAAAGACTTCGTAGACGATGCGGTGCTGAATATTGATACGGCGCAGGGTGGTGTTGCACTTGATTCTAGACTCCAGCCCATTGCATGTTTTTATTCACCCTGACCCCTTTTGTTAGGCAAGCAAGCACCACAAGGTCGCCACCGTCCATCAAATAGACAAGTCGATTGACCTCATCGATTCGGCGCGACCACAGGCCGGAAAGATTTTCTTTTAACGGCTCTGGTTTTCCGATGCCTGAAAATGGTTCGCGCAGGCAATCTTTCAGCAGATTGTTGATGCGCTTGAGCGTTTTTCTATCCTGGCTCTGCCAGTATTCGTAATCTTCCCAAGCTGCAAGCGTCCATGTGATGCGCTTAGGCATCAAGTAGCACTTTTTCGGTCAGCTTGCCTTGACGATATTGCGCCATTGACTTGGCGAGGTGGGCAGCATTGGCTGGCGACTTCAGCAAATGAACGGTCTCCATCAAGCTGTTGAAGGTGTCTAACGACATCACGACCGCATCTGGCGCATCACGTCTGGCGATTACCGTGTAGTCGGCATCGTCAATTACTTGATCGATGACCAATTTGAGATTGTTGCGAGCTTCGGAAAAGTTAATCACGCGCATGAGGTTTTACCTGTTCAATATATCGTACAAGTTTAGTCGATGAGGCTTGTTTTTACCAAGGCGGTCGCGAATAAGTCCGGGACATGGTTTTCTGTTGCTGTAACCGAAAATTCTCTCCGGCTTCAAATAAGTGCGGGGGTATTCGCTGCGGTCAACCGCCAGGCCTCGAATCCATCGCGATTTCTCTTTATGGCGCCGAGACATTAGCTTGGCGCGGTAAAATTGGCGCCCCGATTTGCTGCTGCGATGAATGAAAAAAGAGAAAACTGCACGCTCTGACGATTTGGCTTCCACGCTTTACCTGAGCAGCGATCTGAAGCGCTTGCGGGCGCTGCAGCGAGAATTGCTGCGGTCAACCGGCGAAAAGCGGCAAAAATTGACCCGTGATTTGGCTTCCTTGCTGGCTGCCTCGCAGGCGGCGGTGGCTGAACGCCGCGCCCGGCTACCGAAGCCGGAATTTCAGAGCGACTTGCCGGTCAATGAACGGCGAGCCGACATCGCTGAATTGATCCTGAAAAACCAGGTCGTCATCGTCTGCGGCGAAACCGGATCCGGCAAGACGACGCAGTTGCCCAAGATTTGCCTCGATCTCGGCTTGGGCGCCCGTGGTTTGATCGGTCACACCCAGCCGCGCCGGCTGGCTGCCCGCTCAGTAGCGACACGTTTGGCGCAGGAGCTAAAAACGCAGGTCGGCGCTGGTGTCGGCGTCAAGATTCGGTTTCAGGATCGTAGCTCGCCCGATAGCTGGGTCAAGCTGATGACCGACGGCATTCTGCTGGCCGAGTCGCAGTCCGACCCTTACCTCAACGCCTATGAAGCGATCATCATCGACGAGGCGCACGAGCGCAGCCTCAACATTGATTTTCTGCTCGGCTACCTCAAGCAATTGCTGGTCAAGCGGCCTGATCTCAAGGTCATCATTACCTCGGCGACCATCGATGCCGAACGGTTTTCGTCGCATTTCACGGTCAACGGCAAAAAGGCACCGATTATTGAAGTCTCCGGGCGCCTCTACCCGGTCGAGGTGCGTTACCGCCCGGTCGAGGATCTGGAAAAGAAGGACGATGAACGCGATTTGTACGACGCCATTGTGGATGCCGCCGATGAAGTCGCGCGGCTGGGCAGCGGCGATATCCTCGTCTTTCTGCCCGGCGAGCGGGAAATCCGCGAGGCCGCAGAAGCGTTGAGAAAGCACGCGCTGGCCAGGCCGGGGCTGTCGTCGGCGCACGCGCCAGAAATCCTGCCGCTTTTCTCGCGCCTGTCGGCGGGCGATCAGGATCGCATTTTCAAACCTTCCGGTGGCCAGCGGCGCATCGTGCTGGCGACCAATGTGGCCGAAACCTCGCTTACCGTGCCGGGCATTCGTTATGTGATCGATACCGGGCTGGCGCGGGTCAAGCGCTACTCTTACCGCAACAAGGTCGAGCAATTACAGATCGAGAAAATCTCGCAGGCGGCGGCACGGCAACGCTCCGGGCGTTGTGGCCGAGTGGCGGCGGGGGTTTGTATCCGTTTATACGACGAGGCGGATTTCAACGCCCGCGCGCCGTTCACCGATCCGGAGATTCTGCGTTCATCGCTGGCCGGCGTTATTTTGCGCATGAAATCCTTGCGCCTGACCGAGGTCGAGAGCTTCCCTTTCATCGAGCCGCCGCCAGCCAAGGCCATCGCCGATGGTTATGCGCTGTTGCAGGAACTGGGCGCGCTGAGCGACGAGAATGCGCTGACGCCGATCGGGCAGTCGCTCGCCAAGCTGCCGCTCGACCCGCGCATTGGCCGCATGCTGGTCGCGGCACGCGATCTCGGCTGCCTGAAGGAGGTTATGGTCATCGCCGCCGGCCTGTCGGCCCAAGACCCGCGCGAGCGGCCACAGGATAGACAACAGGCGGCAGACGAGAAGCACAAGCTGTTCACCGATGAAAAATCTGAGTTCCTCAGTTGGTGGAAGTTGTGGAATTGGTTCCAGAACGCCGTCGACCATAAGAAATCGAACAAGCAACTGATCGACAACTGCCACGCGCACTTCCTTTCTTATTTGCGCCTGCGCGAATGGCGCGAGGTGCATGGGCAGTTGCATGCGATGGTGGCGGAATTGGGCTGGGTGCACGGCGAGACCCATCCCCCACCCGGCCTCCCCCTTGAAAGGGGAGGGGAAACTCACCCCCTCCCCTTGAAGGGGAGGGCAGGGGTGGGGATGGGTGAAACACCCCCCGCCACTTACGACGCCATCCACCAAGCCCTGCTTTCCGGCCTGCTCGGCAACCTCGGCTGCAAGGCGGACGAATCCGGCTATTACCTCGGCGCACGCGGCATCCGTTACCTGATTCATCCCTCCTCGCCGCTACAGAAAAAAGCCGGCAAGTGGATTATGGCCGCCGAAATCACCGAAACCACGCGCCTCTTTGGCCGCTGTGTTGCCCGCATTGAACCCGACTGGCTGGAGAAAGTGGGTGCTCACCTGATCAAGCGCACCTACTTCGACGCGCATTGGGAGAAACGCGCCATGCAAGTTGCCGGCTGGGAGCGCACCACCTTGTACGGCGTGGTGATCAACGCCAAACGGCGCATCCACTACGGCCCGCTGGCGCCGGCTGAATCGCGCGAAATTTTCATTCGGCAAGGCCTGGTCGGTGAAGAAATCGAGGATGCCTTTGCCAAGCGCTGGCCCTTCTTCCAGCACAACCAGAAGCTGATCCGCGAGATTGAGCATCTCGAACACAAGCAGCGTCGGCAGGATGTGCTGGTTGATGACGAGCTGATTTTTGCCTTCTACGATTCGATTATTCCCGAAGGCATCCACAATGGCGCCACCTTCGACCACTGGCGCAAGGAAGCCGAGCGCGACAACGCCAAGCTGCTCTATCTGTCGAAAGACGACCTGATGCGCCACTCGGCGGCTGGCGTGACGACGGAGGCTTTTCCGCATCATCTCAAGGTTGGCGGTGTTGATTACCCACTGAGCTATCACTTCGAGCCGGGTTCGCCGAAAGACGGCGTGACGCTGACCTTGCCGCTCGCCCAGCTCAACCAGATTCCCGCGCTGCGTATGGAATGGCTGGTGCCCGGGCTGTTGAAGGAAAAGTTGATCCAGCTGATCAAGACCTTGCCGCAAAAGATTCGCGCCAAGGTGGTGCCGGTCCCAGAATTTGTCGAAGAATTCATGTCGACCGTAACCAATAACGAAAGGAAGATGAATCAGGGGCTGATCCAGCCGCTGATTGACCATATTCTCGAAGCGCGCGGCCTGAATGCGCGCGGCTGGGCGGTAACGCCGGATGCCTTCCGACCGGAAGCCCTGCCGGCGCATTTCTCGATGAATTACAAGCTGATCGACGAACATGGCCGCCAGCTCGACATGAATCGCAGCCTGGTCGCCCTGCGCGGCGAATGGGGCCGTGAAGCCAAGCAGGAATTTGCCGAACTACACGAAACACCTTCAGAATTCACCAAACTAACCGACTGGACTTTCGGTGAGTTGCCGGAATTAATGGAAGTCCCGGTCGGCAAGCAAAAGGTTCTCGGCTATCCGGGCCTGACCGACGATGGAGAAAGTGTCAGCCTGAAAGTTTTTGACTCCGCCGAAGAAGCCGCAGAGGCCCATCGTGCCGGCCTGCTCCGCCTGTTCATGCTGCAATTCCGCGATCAGGTGAAGTATTTCGACAAGAACATTCCCGGCCTGAGCCAGATGGCCATGCAGTACATGGCCTTAGGCAGCGCCGACGACCTCAAGAACCAGATCGTCGCCCTGACTTTCGAGCGCGCCTGCCTGAGCGAGCCGCTACCAACGACGCCGAATGCCTTCAAGAGCCGTTGCGGCGACAGCAAGGCGCGCCTAGGGCTAATCATGCAGGAAGTCTGCCGGCTGGTCGGCACCGTGCTGAGCGAATGGCAAGCCGTGGTCAAAAAGTTGCCGGCTTTCAAAATGCACGCCGCCGCAACGCAGGATATTGAAACCCAAATCAAGCGCCTGATCAGCAAGCAATTCATTGCCGAAACGCCGTTCGAGCGCTTGCAACACTTCCCGCGCTATCTCAAAGCAGTCCAGGTTCGGCTTGATAAATTGAAGAGCGACCCGGCGCGCGATGCCCGTTTGCTCGCTGAATACACGCCGCTATGGACGCACTATGAACGACGGGCGATTCAATTGGCCAAACTGGGAACGATTGATCCGCAAATTGATCAGTTCCGCTGGCTACTCGAAGAATTGCGTGTCAGCCTGTTTGCTCAGGAACTGAAGACGCCAACGCCGGTCTCGACCAAGCGCCTGCAAAAACAATGGGAAGGAATCCAACATGGCTGATGTAATGCTCGCCCTGAGCCGCACGCTGGCCAGTTTGCGGCAAGGCAAAATCTGGTTATACGTACTGATTCCCGCCCTGTTTTCTCTCATTCTCACCGCCGGCTTGGCGATCTGGGGCCTCGGCCAACTTGTCGAGCAAATGCTCGCCTACCCGCCCATGACGCTGCTGATCAGCTGGGGCCTGGTTTGGCTGGCCTACGCCCTGGCCTACCTCGGCGGCTGGATGGCGATTTTCGCCGCTGCCTACCTGACCGCCTCGCTGCTCGCCGCAATCATCATCCTGCCACTGATGCTGAATCATCTGGCGCGCACGGAATACCAGGACATCGCGCCGATGGGTGCCGACAGTTTCACGGCAGCTACGGTCAACAGCGTTTTAGCCTCGATTTTATTTATCGCCGGCTGGCTCGTTACCCTCCCGCTATGGCTAATTCCCGGCCTCTCGCTGATCCTGCCCATGCTGCTCATGGCCTGGCTCAATCGCCGTACCTTCGCCTACGATGCGCTGTCGATGCACGCCACCGAAGACGAATGGCGCGATCTGAAACAACGGCACAAAACCCCGCTTTTCATGCTCGGCCTGACCATGGCCCTGCTCGCCCACATTCCTATACTCGGTCTGTTGGTGCCTGCCATCACCGCCCTTTCATTCGTTCATTACGGACTCGAAGCCCTGCGCCGCACGCGTGATGGCGCACTTGTCACCATTTTAGGAGGTCAATCATGACTCGCACTTTTGGCGCCATCATCATCGGCGACGAAATTCTTTCCGGCAAACGCCAGGACAAGCATTTTGAGAGAATCGTCGCCATGCTCGGCCAGCGCGGCCTGCGCCTGAGCTGGGTAGAATATCTCGGCGATGATCGCGAACGTCTCGCCGCCACCTACCGGCGCACGATGGCCGCCGGCGACGTGGTTTTTTCTTGCGGCGGTATCGGCAACACACCGGATGACCACACGCGGCAAGCCGTAGCCGCAGCCCTGGGCGTTGGCCTCGAACTGCATCCGGACGGCTACGAAGAACTCAAAGCACGCTTTCCCGGCGAGGATGAAATCACCGACAAACGCAAACTGCTGGTCACCTTTCCGGCGGGCGTCAAAATCATCCCCAACCCCTTCAACCGGATTCCCGGCTTCACGGTCAACGACCATTATTTCGTCCCCGGCTTCCCGCAGATGGCGCACCCGATGATCGAATGGGCAATTGATACCTTCTACCAGGATCAATTTAAGGCGGTAGAAGCCACGATCGAAAAAGCCTTCCTGCTCACCGGCCCGACGGCCTACGAAAGCGCCCTGCTCGACCTGATGGAACGCATCGTCGCCAGCTACCCGACGCTGCGTCTATTCTCGCTGCCGTCGATCAAGGACGGTGAACGTCGCCACCTTGAACTCGGTGTCGAAGGCGATCCGCAGCTCGTCGAGCAAGCCATGGAAGAGATTCGTACCGAAGTTGAAAAACGGGGAATCACCTGGGTCTGGCGACCATGAGCCAGCTCTCCCCGCTCGGCAAGCCTACCGAATACTGCACCCGCTACGCCCCTGAACTGCTTTACCCTATCCCTCGCCAGTTAAAGCGCGATGAACTGGGTATCTCGGCAACAGCTTTGCCTTTTGTCGGCGAGGACATCTGGAATGCCTACGAAATTTCCTGGCTCAACCCCAAGGGCAAGCCGGTGGTTGCGCTGGCGACTTTTCGCGTGCCGGCGGAAAGCCCCAACCTGATCGAATCCAAGTCCTTCAAGCTTTACCTCAATTCGTATAACCAGACTGCATTTGCCGATGCCGCAGCGGTTGAGGCCGTGCTGAGGCGTGATCTTTCAGCCGCAGTCGGCGCGCCAGTCAGCACAAAAATCGAGGTTTTAAGCGGTCGACCGCAAGTGCACGTCGCTTACCCGGAAGGCACCTTGCTCGACGAGCTCGATATTGCCTGCGACGCCTATCACCCGGTACCGGAGCAACTTGTTACGGTCAACGGCGAAAAGGTCGAAGAAATTTTGTATTCCCATCTGCTCAAATCGAATTGCCTGGTCACCGGCCAACCAGACTGGGCGATGGTCGTCATTCGCTATCGTGGCCAGCCCATCGACCATGCCGGCCTGCTGCGTTACATCGTCTCGTTCCGCAATCACAACGAGTTCCACGAGCAATGTGTTGAGCGTATTTTTTGCGACATCTCGCGCCAATGCGCGCCGGAGGCTTTATCGGTCTACGCCCGCTACACTCGGCGCGGCGGGCTGGATATCAACCCGTTTCGTAGCAGCGGTGAATTTACAGCACCGGAAAATGTGCGGGAAGTTCGCCAGTAGCGACTCAACTCAGCCCCAGTTTTTTCAGCTGAGCCAGCATGCCATCTGTCATTCGCCGATACCCGGCCGCGTTTGGATGAATGGTGTCGGCGCGTAGTGCCGGATTTGCCAGCACGTCAGAAAATACATCGGCAATCAGAGGAATATTTTCCTCGTCGGCCAGATCACCATAAATCTTGGAATCACTCGGCTTGCCAGCCACGATGGCCAGTAAAGACAATTCTGGAACACCAATCAGCACCACCTGGCTACCGGCTAACTTGATCTGCTGCACAATCGACCGCAAATCTTCCTTGATAACGCTTTGCGGACGGCGCCGGAGGAAATCGTTGCCGCCCATTTCGACAATAGCCAGCGCCGGATGGTGTTCATCGAGCAAAGCCTTGATTCTCCGCTGGCCGGAATCAGCGGTATCCCCCGGGATGCCAGCATTAACCACACGCCATCCAGTTTGGGCTGCCAGCAGACTCGGCCAATCTTCGCCGGCCGCTGCACCGGTACCAAAGGTGACGCTGTCGCCGAAGGCCAGCACCAACGCTCCCGCTGGAATTCGCTTCAATTTGGGCGTCTTGCTGCAGGCAGCCAACAAGGCAATCACGGAGGCAAGACCCAAAAACTTTCTGCGTCGCATCGTATCCCGTTTCTCGAAAGCAGCGTTTGTCATCAAGGGCGAGCCTTCAGGGGTATTTCAGCATAGGTGGTTTTAGCACCACCTAAAAGGCAAAAAGCCCCCCACTGTTTAGCGGAGGGCCTTTGGTACGAAGTTACTTTTTACTTGGCAGCTTTTTTGGCAGCAGCGGCAGTTGCGCTCTTGGCCGGGGCTGCAGCTTTACCAGCGGCAGCCATGTTGGCTTCGGCAATATCGGTCAGTTGCTTGGCCATGCCAGACATGTTGCTGAAAGCCTTGGTTGAGGCATCCATCATTGATTTCATGGTGGCGGCAAACACGTCACCACCGACCGGAGCGGAGGCAGAAGCCTTCTCAACAGCGCTGGTTGCGTTTTGCTGGAACGAGCTGTATTGCGCTTCCATGACCGAGGTGACTTCCTGCTGCATCTGGGAAACCAGGTCATACACGGTGCGGGAGTAATCCATCCACTTTTCAGTACCTGGCTGCGCCAGGCTAGCGTTCAGCTTGGACAGTTCGCTGGCGTCCTTGGCGGACAGCAGTTGCTGGGTGCCGGCGACGGTGGTGTTAAAAAACTCGCGTGAAGCGGCCATGTTCAGTGCGGTCAGACGCTCAACGCCGTTGAAAGCGGTGCGCAGCAGGGCCATCATGACTTCGGCGTTGGCCTTTTGGGCAGCTGCCAGTTGATCCATATTTGCATTGCTCATCATCTTCTCCAATCTCGTTTGGTGGGTGTGGATGAAACAAGCCCCCCAGTCTCTCGGGGGGCCTTTACAGCCTCAGACTAATTACTTCTTTTTGCCGGCAGACGCGCCAACGGCTTTGACCGTGGCATTGGTTGCAGCAGCCACGTTGGCTTCAGCGATTTCAGCAACTTGCTTGGCTGCTTTGTTCATGTTGTCGAAAGCAGAATTGGCAGCAGCGATGGCAGACTTGACAGCAGCAACAGCAACGTCTGAACCGGCCGGAGCGGATTTGGCCGCCTGGTCGAGCAAACCGGCAACGGTCTTCTGGAAGTCACCAAACTGGGCTTCAACCATCTTGGACAGCTCATCTTGCGTTTGTGCAGAAATTTCATAGACGGAACGTGAGTAAGCAACAGCTTTCTCGACATTCGGCTGGGTCAAAGAAGCCTGGATGGCAATGGCTTCCTGAACATCCTTGGCACCCATCAACGCCTTGGCGCCGGAAACAGAATCTTCGACGACTGAACGGGCGGTATTCAGGTTCAGGGCAGCGATACGCTCGGCAGAAGCCAGCGCGGTGTTAGCTAGGGACAGCAGGGAATCAACGGTAGCCTTGTTGGTGGCAGCGAATTGCTCGGGGGTCTTGAACATGGTGAGTCTCCTAATAAAAAATACGGAATCTGAATATGTCTTTGCAGTACTTTTGAATCAATGCTGCACTGCACCATGTCTTTGATTATAGCGACGCCAGAGTCGATGTCAAGTATTTTTTGTGCACCGCACCACAGCTTTAGCCGATATAAATCAGCAGCTTAATTCGCCCCTCAGAACAGCGCGAAGCCTTTGCAGCGCCGTAAAAGCGCTATTTTTTACGGATCCTGGCGACTTGGTGGAACCGCCAGCGTACTGGCGCCGCGCAAATCAAGTGGGCTGGTTTTGGCTGCGCTGTTTGGCGCTGGTGCTTTGTTTTTGGGCTGAATAATAGCTCTGACCCGTGCCGGTTGCGCATTGGGGTCGTGAGTCTTTCCTGCGGTTACCAGGTACTTTTCACTGATTCCGTCGTACCAGATGTAGTCACCCTTAACCTGATCGTCGCCACTCTTGACCCAGGCGCGGAGGAATAACTCAGCTACTTCATTACTGGAGTTGTACTCGATACGCTCGGCCTCGCCCTCGACGTAGGCATCAACACCTTCGCGTTTTTGCCGGATGCGCGCCAAGCCGCCTTTGCCACCATAAGCCACACCTTTCTGGAAGCCAAATTGATCCTCGGTAACGACCACTCGATCGGCCTTGAGCACCATGGTGCCCTTGATCAAGACGACGTCGCCTTCGAGGATCTGGATTTTTTTCGCATCATCAATCGAGATACGATCGGCTTCAAGTTGCAGCGGCTTGTCGCGATCAGCACGTTCGGCAACCGCCGTTGTAGAAAGTAGAGAAACCAAAACAAGCGTAAGGATACGAAGACTCATTGCGGCGCCTTGCTGGAATAATAAAGGCCAGTGACCTGTGATTGCAGTTCGAAAGTGGAGGCCTCGTTGTCGATTTTCATGCCAACCCCCTTGATCCAGGATTTTCCTTGGGTGATTTCAACGGCGCTGTTGGTAAATGCCGTGCTTTCGTTGGGATGCACTACCAGATCCGGCATTATCGCCGTCAGCGCGGGGCGCTCGGGGCTGGCTGCGCGGTTGACGACGACATCTCCCCAAAGATAGACCACCTCACCCTTGGCGGTTACCTTGGCATTGCGCCCGGAAATGGTAACCGGCGGGGTGTCAGGTCGGTAGGCGATGAGCGTCGGCGCCCGGAGTTCAGAGGAGTCATCATCAGGGAAGTGCTCCATGTAGGGGGCAACCAGACGAAATTTAATCTGGCCGTTTTCGTCAAAGCGTCGCGCCGAGAAATTTTCAGCGATCGCATCGGGTGTATGGCGGACTTCTGCCGGCGCTGGCAATTCATTGCGGTCAACGCTCTTTTGCAGCCAAAAACTGAGCCCCGCAAGAAAGGCAAGCAGGATGATGGGAAAGGCTTGGCTTGGCCAGTGTTTCATGCGTCGACAAGATACGGCGCAAATGCTGCCGATAATTTATTTTGGGCAGCCAGTATGAATTCAATAGCCTCGCGCACGGCGCCATGACCACCACCGGCTTTAGTAATCAAATGCGCGCGCTCCTTGACGATTGCCCGTGCATTGGCAGGTGCCATGGCCAATCCGCAATGCGCCATGACCGACAGGTCGATCAGGTCATCACCCATGAAAGCACAGTCCGCCCAGTGCAGCCCGAGATTTTCCAGCAAGCCGGCAACGGCGGCACGTTTGTCGGCAACGCCTTGATAAACATGGGTAATACCTAGATCAGCAGCACGGGCAGCCACGACGCCAGAGGTTCGGCCGGTAACGATGGCCAGCTCAAAACCGGCACGGCGCATCAAAACCAGCCCGAGACCGTCCTGAACATTGAAGGTTTTCAACTCGCCGCCATCATCGGTATAGTGCAATCCGCCATCGGTCATCACACCGTCGATATCGAAGGCAACGAGTTTGATACGGCTGGCACGAGACTGGGTGTCCATCAAATCACCTTGGCAGCAAAAAGATCATGCATATTGAGTGCACCAACGACACGAGTCTCGGCATCCACTACCAATAGCGCGTTGATACGCAAACGCTCCATCATCTCGACCGCCACCACCGCCAATTGATCGGGGTCGATGGTGTGTGGCTGCGGGTGCATGATCGAGTCGATCACCCCCTGCTGCAGATTAACGCGTTTCTCGAAAGCGCGGCGCAAGTCACCGTCGGTAAAAATTCCAAGCACCCTGGCATCCGCATCGGCAATCACCACTAGCCCAAGGCCCCCGCGCGACATGGCGATAACCGCCTCACTGATATCTGTTCCCGGGGGCACCATGGGCACCTGCTCAGTCGGGCGCATCACATCGCGGACATGCGTCAGCAAGCGCCGGCCTAGCGAACCGCCGGGATGCGACCTAGCGAAATCATCTGCTCCGAAACCGCGCGCATCGAGCAATGCCACCGCCAAAGCATCGCCCAGAGCCAGTGCCGCTGTGGTGCTGGCGGTAGGGGCCAGATTGAGCGGGCAAGCCTCCTGCGCAACGCCTGCATCGAGATGCACATCGGCCTCTTTGGCGAGCGTCGACTGTGGATTGCCGGTCATTGAAATCAGGCGCGCCCCCGAGCGTTTAACCAACGGCACGATACGCAGCAATTCATCGGTTTCGCCCGAGTTGGATAGCGCCAGCAGGACGTCATTGCGGGTGATCATGCCCAGATCGCCATGACTGGCCTCTGCCGGATGGACGAAATAGGCCGGCGTCCCCGTACTCGCCATCGTGGCGGCAATCTTGCGCGCAATATGCCCGGATTTGCCCATGCCGCTAACGATCAAGCGCCCGTGACTGGACAAAATCAACGCCACCGCACGGGAAAAGTCATCATTCAGGCGATTCAGCAAGTCAGCTACCGCAGCAGCTTCGATGCTCAGCGTCTGGCGACCCAGAGCCAGCGCGCGTTCCGGCGAAAATAGAGGAGCAGATAGGCTTGGGTTCATGGGCTGGCTGCGGTTATGATGGCCGAAGTATACCCGACTTCACGAAAGCCCCTTGAGCGCACTCTCTCTCGTCCTCTTGCTGCTCGGCGCCTCGGTTCTGGCGGTGGTTATTTTCCGCCGCTTCAACCTGCCGCCAGTGCTCGGCTACCTGCTGGTTGGCAGCCTGATTGGGCCGCACGCGCTCAATCTTATGCAAGACGTTACCCGCGCCCAGGCGCTGGCCGAGTTTGGCGTAGTTTTCCTGATGTTCTCGATCGGCCTGGAATTTTCCCTGCCCAAACTTTACGCCATGAAGCGCATTGTTTTTGGCCTGGGGCTGCTGCAGGTCACGCTCAGTATGATTCTGTTCACCGGACTGGTGATGCTCTTTGGCGTCAGTTGGCAAATTGGTATCGCGCTGGGCGGTGTTTTTGCCATGTCATCGACAGCGGTGCTCACCAAACTGCTGGCTGAACGCATGCAACTCGACTCGGCGCATGGCCGCGAAATCATGGGCGTCCTGCTGTTTCAGGATTTGGCCGTGGTGCCCTTGCTGGTGCTGATTCCATCGTTGACCCAGCCACCGAAACAACTCGCCATGCTGATGGGCATCGCCGTTCTGAAAGCCATTGTCGTCCTCGCCATCATCCTGGTTTTTGGTCAGAAGCTGATGCGCAAGTGGTTTCATTTCGTTGCCAAGGCCAAATCCTCTGAGGTTTTTGTCCTCAACGTACTGCTGATCACCCTGAGCCTTGCTCACCTCACCGAACTTGCCGGATTATCGTTGGCGCTGGGGGCGTTTGTCGCCGGCATGCTGATTTCGGAAACCGAATACCGGCTACAGGTGGAAGAGGATATAAAACCTTTCCGCGACGTTTTGATGGGGCTCTTTTTCGTTACCATCGGCGTCAAACTCGATCTCCAGATTTTGCTTGGCCTCTGGTGGCAGGTGCTTTTGGTGCTTATTGCGTTGTTGACCATCAAAGGCCTGGTAGTTGGCCTGCTCTCCTGGAAACTTGGTGCCAGCCCCGGCAACGCGGTACGTTCTGCGCTCTGGCTCTGCGCCGGCGGCGAATTTGGTTTTGTACTGCTGGGCGAGATCGCCCATTTGCCCAAGGGAATTGAACAGGTAGCCCTCACTGCTCTCGTTTTATCGATGTTGATCGCGCCTTTCATTGTCCATTACAGTGAAAAAATCGTCATGCGCTTCGTCGCCAATGAATGGCTGATGCGCTCAATGCAGCTAACAAAAATTGCTGCACAGGCGATGGGTACTGAAAAACACGCGATTCTCTGCGGTTTCGGACGTAGCGGCCAATATCTCGCGCGCATTCTGAGTCAGGAAAGCATCAACTACATTGCGCTTGATCTCGACCCTGATCGCGTTCGGGAGGCCGCCGGGGCAGGTGAAACGGTGGTTTTTGGTGATGCCTCACGTAAAGAATCCTTGGTTGCCGCCGGATTAATGCGTGCCAGCGTGGTTATCATCACTGTCAGCGACACGCCGCTGGCTGAAAAAATCCTTCATCACGTTCAAGCGCTTCGCCCCGATGTGCCGGTGGTGGTGCGAACCGGAGACGAGCGCGACATGGAACGCCTGGCCCACGCTGGCGCTGCTGAAGTGGTGCCGGAAGCCCTGGAGGCCAGTTTGATGCTCGCGTCGCACGCGCTCGTCCTGGTCGGCATCCCGATCAATCGCGTTCTGAAGCGCATTCGCCAGACCCGCGCCCAACGTTACAGCCTGCTTCGTGGCTACTACCGAGGAGCCACTGATCGCGACTGGGATGAAGTCGAAGAGCGCCAGTTGCGCTTGCACTCCATCTGGCTAACCCCGGGCGCTGCTGCTATCGGAAAAATACTGGGGGATATTTATCTCGAACAACTGGGCTGTGAAGTGAGCGCCATCCGCCGCCGGGGAATTCGTGCGGTCGAACCGTCGCCAGAGACCTTGCTGGAAGAGGGCGATGTAATTGTGGTGCTCGGCGATATTGAAGCGGTGGCGGCGGCGGAGGAAAGATTGCTGCAGAAATGAAAAGCCCGCCGAAGCGGGCTTCCTGATTCAAATAAGCAATCGACTACAAAGCTTTGCAAACCACATACACCGTGCTCGCATCATCTACGTATGCATCTGTATCGCCCAGTTTGGTGCCCAGTTTCGTCGGGTCATTCGTGCCTCGCACCTGCCCTGTTCCTGGCTTGCCGTCGTCGAACTGAGCATCGATTGCATTGGCAATCTTGCCCAGCAAATTCGGCGTACAAATTGTCAAGCCAGCAAGCCCCAGTGCCCCGGCCTGTACCTGCAATACACCACCGGCGGCATTCTGCGGCGGCAAAGTACTGGCAGAGTCACCTCCAATAAAACCAGATAATCGAAGATGCTGCCAGAAACGGCAATTCTCTACATCCTTATCCGTAGTTACACAATCCAAAAGTGCTGCAACTCCTGTAGCGCCGACTACACCGTCTCCGCCCCCTTCTTTTGTAACTGTGGCACCCCAGCGAGCTTTCGCCTGATCATCATCTCCGGGAAATTTTTTATATCGATCCTGGTAACCATAGACTGCTGCGGACAATCCATTCAAATCATTGGCAATATTCTTGATCTTCGCCTGAGTAATCAACTCCTGCCCCTTCAGTACCCCGCCGAGTAACAAGCCGATAATTACCAAGACGATGGCAATCTCAACCAGGGTAAAGCCTCCTTGTTTGTTTTTCATGTCATTCTCCGATTAAATAGCTTCCAGCAATTCACAGCATATTTCATGCCTATGAAAAAAGGCATATTCACCAGCCAACCGCACAAAAATAGCTAACTGAATGTCGAAAATCTGACACCCGTCAAAAAATGAACGTCCGAGCAAAGTCGCTGACCCTGAGTGCCGCACTGCGCAGCCCACACTGGCTACTGGCCAGCCATCTGCTGCTCTTGCATGCGCTGGGGTTTGGTGGCTGGCAAATACCGGCGGTTCGAATTCTATGGCTGGGAGCGCTCGGGCTGTT
>JAQTZQ010000229.1 GCA_028687645.1 Rhodocyclaceae bacterium | reverse complement strand
GGGTATTGATTGAATGTCAAGTGGCGTTCCGCATCAACGCAGCGGCTTTTCATTCATATCTGGCCCGGATCGCCAACCAGGCCTCAAAGCCGCCCTTGAGCGGCTTGACCGACGAGTAACCCGCGTTACGCAACTTGCGGGCTGCTTGCACGGCACCTGCGATAGGCGGCGCCACGGTGGAAAAAACCGGGAATGACCGAGAGCTTGCACAGGCCGATCTGCTGCAACAGAACGTGCACAAAGACGACGGTGACGGCGTCCTCGCGCAGCGCATGGGGGGTCAATGGTTGACGCCTGATTGTTCCACCAGGGAATCAATCAAATCCATTTCAAGGGATTCTCAAACTGATTGATGGCAAATAAACTACTTCCACTTCAACACACCGAGTGCATCTCATTTTTTAAAGGAAACCCATCATGTCCAACGCCATTCAAAACCCCCTCAATTTCGCCGCCCGTCTGCTCATGGTCGCCTTGTTCCTGCCCGCAGGCATCGGCAAGCTCACCGGCTTTGCCGGCACCGTGGGCTACATCTCGTCGGTCGGCTTGCCCTTTCCCACTTTGGCTGCCGCCGTGGCCGCGATCGTGGAGATTGTCGGTAGCCTGGCGCTGCTCGCCGGTTTCGGTACCCGCATCGCGGCCGCGGTCTTGGCTGCCTTCACGCTGGTGGCCAGCTTTTTCTTCCACAATTACTGGGGTGTGCCGGCTGACCAGGCTTTCATGCAACAACTGCTGTTCTTCAAGAACATTGCGGTTGTAGGTGGCTTGCTGGCAATTGCCGCCAACGGCGCCGGCGCATGGAGTCTTGATTCACGCCGCGCTTGAATTTATTCTCGGACCACTGACACAGCTTGCGGGGCGCACACCAACGCCCTGCCTCCCAAGAAGGAACACACCATGAACACCACGCTCGAAGCACATCCGGTTGAAGTCTCACGCACCGTGGAGCGGCTGATTGCCGGCCAGGCCACGTCCGACGGTGCCGGCGTCAAGCTGACCCGCGTGCTGACGCAGAACCTGCAGCATCGGCTTGACCCGTTCCTGATGCTCGACGCCTTTGGCAGCGACCAGCCTGACGACTACATTGCCGGTTTTCCCGACCACCCGCACCGCGGCTTCGAGACCATCACCTACATGATTGCCGGGCGCATGCTACACCGCGACAGTGCCGGCCACGAGGGGCTGCTGGAAAACGGCGGCGTGCAGTGGATGACCGCCGGCAAGGGCGTGATCCACTCCGAGATTCCGCAGCAGGAAGAAGGCGTGATGGAGGGTTTTCAGCTCTGGCTGAACCTGCCCAAGCGCGACAAGATGAACACACCCTGGTACCGCGACTTCAAGAACACCGACCTGCCGAAATTTGTGACCGACGACGGCGTGGCCGTGACCGTGATCGCCGGTGCAAGCCATGGCGTGGGCGGTGCCGTGACGCGCGACACCACGCAGCCCAATTACCTGGACCTGCACCTGCCCGCAGGCAGCCGCTTTGCGCAGAAACTGCCGGCGGGTCACAACGCTTTTGTCTATGTGTACCGCGGTGAAGTCAGCATTGCCGGCAAAGCCGTGCCGGCGCAGCGCATGGCGATTCTGGCCAATGAGGCCCAGGCCGATGGCGTGGTGATCGAGGCCAGCGTGGACGCCAAAGTGCTGCTGATCTCGGGCCAGCCCTTGAAAGAACCCATTGTTCAGTACGGCCCGTTTGTGATGAACTCGCAGGACGAGATTTACCAGGCCCTGAGCGACTTTCGCGACGGGCGGCTGGGGGAAACCGCCTGAGCGGGCACCCGCCCTACTTGGGTTACGGTGGCAGGATAAGCATTGTGGAAATCCGTGCCAGATCTGTTGACTGTTCAGCAGCGGGAGCGGTCGGCCGCCAGCGGCGGGTTACTGTAAGTCCAGTTTGGTGACTGACCAACTCACACCTCTACGTCACTTTGATTTCCGAATTAGTTGATTAACACGAACCACCCCCAAAAACTGGAGTTCCATTGCATGGTTGAGTGGTGTCAAGAAAACGTCCGTTTTATGGGCAACAGTTTTATTCTGGGGTTGGTTTGGATCTGTTAGTAAAGGCTGATAGCCGACAGCCAAATTCCCAGACACAGTCATTCAACGTCGGAATTCAACGGCCTGCGCGGCTCTTCGCGCAGGTCCGGTGGAATGATGGGTTGGGCATTTTGTCACTGCCGTATTTCCTCTTCCAGGACCTGGCGAATAGCTTGAGGAGTGATTTCTGTAATGACGCGCCTGTTGATAATGACGCGCTCAACTGGCTTGTTATTTAGCTTGTCATAGAGCCACGCCGAAAACAGTGCAAGGTCAATGTTGATTGAGGTATCAACGAGAAACTGCAATACCTCGGGTATACCCATCGCTTTGCGGACAAGCGAGCCTTGATACCTGAGCGTCACGCCGCCGGGGGCGTTGATCAGTGAATCAGCGTTGAGACTGGAACTCTCGGCTATGTCGAAGCCGAGATGTCTGTCATGGGTTTCAATTTGGAGCGAGATCATAGAAATGCCCAACGTAGGGCTGACCGACTTTATCGCGCAGCGTCCAGCGACCGAAGGGAGCGGGGTTGAGCGTCATGTTAGAGCCAGCGTTACTTGCCACAAACCGGACACGCTTTTGCTGTTGAGCCTGATGGGGCTACAAACAGCCCCTTTGTCATTAACCCAGTTGGGCCTGCATGAAAGCCTTCACATACAACATTGCACTTTGTGTTCAACACGTGCCTCAAGATTTCGCTTCTCTCGGAAGATGTTAATTTTTCATACCAATCGTCGAAGGTTTTTGTCACAGACATTTTTAAATCTCCTTTGGTGTATTTCCGCAAACTTGGCAGGAACCCGCTATGAATTTGAAAGGGGTGGCATGACAGACTGAGCAAACGGTATCAGACCGACCCGGCATTAATTTTTTTAAAGAATGGCGATAAGCTTCTTGTTTGAGCTTTTCCGAGACCTCTCCAATGTTCTCTTGGTCTCGTGAATCCATCTCGGCAAGGTAGTTATAAAACCATGACAGTTCGGCGTCCGCTTTATCAATGAGCTTAAGTGCCTCACTGCTTACATAGATGTTTGATCGCCGAGCGATCAGGAAGCTTTCACGTTTTTGATCCAATTTAAGTATTAAGGACAGAACTGACAAAGATAAAAGCACGGCAGATAGCACTATGGATGTGGTATTTAATGCGTTCTCGTAATCTGTGCCTTTTGCGATCAGAATCGCAGCCGAAAAAATAATTGGAACAATTATTGTCAGGCAGGTGATGGCTATTGACATATACCCAAGATTTTTTAAATTTGTGGAATATATGTACTCTGCAACCAAAGCATCTGTTCTTATTTGCAAAACTCTGTCGTTCATGAAACCCCTTTTCTGGCTCAACGTAATGTAGCCGATCGCCTATCCTGGCCAACCCAAGCTTGACGACGAAATAAACTGGCAAACCACCTATCGGCATCGAAGCACTTCAAACGACAAAGCGTATGCCACGTGAGTCTGAATGTTGCTTCCCTGCGTTGGACTGGACGACTCTTCCAAAGTCCCAACGTGACTTGACATAACGCCATGTTGATCAAGGGCTACTTGTTACTTAGGCGATAAATGCGACATGCTGGCTGGTATCGGTGCGAGCAGTTGTCCTCCATCGAGCATCCGTAATCTATCTGATCAGGTAGCTTGACGCTGATTCCAATTGCGCCATCGATTGGCGTGCGTCGCTTTGAAACAGTGACGATGGTTGCTGCCAGGGGGCAGTTGAAAGACTTTTGTTCGAGTTGCATTTTGTGCCTCGTTTAGTTAATCGAGCATCCATTGTTTGCATCACGACGCCTTGCCGCCGAGCTAGATATAAAAAAATGTTGCCCGCTTCATCGAATTAGTGGTGACACAATGACCGCTTAATAACGATCACTTTCGGGAGAGAAAACGATGAAGCTGAAGGTCACGTTAATTGCAGTCGCAGCCTTGGGCACTGTGCTCGTGGGATGCTCTCCCGACGCACAGCGAAAGGCAGCAGTACCGGCAGCACAAACTCCGGCATCGCCTCCGCCGAAGATCCTGCTTCCTCTCTATGCAGAGGTGTCTAACTGCCTAGCTGAGTGCATCAGCAAGTGGTATCGAGTACCCAAAGACAGCTCGCTCCCCCCGCCTGGCTTTGCGCCGATACTTCCAGACAGCTTTGCAGACCTTATGGCGAATCCGAAAGAGCATGATCGATTCGTCGCCATGATTGACCAGCTTCCGCCTCGGTTGCATTCGATTGGGAAACTCGGACCCGACGACGAAGAGAAAACCGTCACATCGAACTTCGGCAGCTACAAACAAGAGAAGCCAACGCTCTATGGCAATCTTTACAACGTGATTGCTGACAAACAACGCATGGTTTACGTTTACTCAAACGTTTATTACATGCGCGTCAAGGACGGGCAGCCCGGTAGCCTCCACGTCGCTGTTGACCCGGACACCCATGAATTCGCCGGTGTCTTGCGAGGAGGCGACAACCTAGACGAATATTATGTTGTGGGCGCTGACTCGCTGCGCAGTACTTTGCTTGCGTACACAGTTGCCGACGACCTTGAGACCGCCGATATGCTCGCTCACTACGCCAGGAAGGCTCCCGGCACTTACGAGACGCGCCCAATCATGCTATCGCTCAACAAAAATCGAGATGCGGCAATTGAGCGTGTGGAGTTACTAAATGACCGCCTGGGAACGCGCGCAGAAGCCCAGGGTGTGCCTGTGCCAGCAAGTCTGCAACTAGCAAATGAAGCCCGAGCAGCGAGCGCTTGGTATGGGGTATCACAGGGCCGCGACGAGTGCATTGAGTCACCCATGTCACCCGCTGACCGCATTGACGTAATAAAGTCCGCAGGTATTACACCGCGAATCCAAGAGACAAACTCCGGCGGGAAACTCACAGCAGTTGAGGTCTCTGCGGACGATGGCCGATACGAAACGACCTGGAAATTCTTTAAGAGTAAGGTCGATTGTGAACGCATGATGGTCGCCCCCCACACACCTGACAAGTACCGCTAGAGGGGGTTCTTCAACATAACGCCCGTTCGTATCTGACAGACAAGACCGTTGGTGAAGCATAGCTCCCAATGCCCGCTATCTGGCTGACAGATCATCAAATCGAATTTCGGCTTTGGGTCTGCAGCACACCGCTGTGGTCATATGGAGTCTCTGCCCAGGAAGTTCGGCACTTTTTCACTTGGACGGCACCAGCCGCCCCATAAGAATTCACGGTCACGCAGACCGTGATACTCGCAACCACACGGTCAACGCACAGTTCCTTATTTCCCAATGAGGGACTGGATG
>JAQTZQ010000228.1 GCA_028687645.1 Rhodocyclaceae bacterium | reverse complement strand
ACGTTGTATTCGTACCTTCGGTATCGAAACGTTGATATAGGCGTAATGGCTTCTGAAGCAGTGCTTATAGACATTTAAACAACATAGCTCAGAACGAACACTTTTGGGGGTTCTTCCACAGGACCCCTTAATAAGGCTTCCTGTGCCCCCCCATCTAATCGTTGTTGGCACTCCAGTTCAGGAAAACCAATTGCCAAAACAGTTTCTCCGATTGCAGGGTTCCAACCAGAAGCTCTAATTGGAACAAAATGAGGTTTAGGCATTTTTTCAGAGGGTCGAATTACCGCAGCCATCACAGCTAAATCCGCAGCATTTTCTGGCTCCGTTTTTCCTTGTAGGCTAGCCAATGGATTGTTATTTTCTCGCATGGCTGAAAGTATATGTTCCACGAAAGCAAATGCTTCTTTAGGAATATTAATTGTTCCCAAAACCAATCCCATACCTAGAAATAGAACGGGGTGGTCTCCATTCAAGCTTTGAGAAATTTCAGTCCAATTTGATCCTGATTTCGGGCACTCTCGTGCAAATTCGGTGACGTGATCGGCAGTTAGGAATGTACCCCAACCATCGACATGAAACGCGGTTCCCATTCCATATATTTCTCCATTAACATTACGCTTAAATACTGGAACTATAGCTTTTCTAAGCCCAAATGGGTCTTGGATAAGAAAAGGTTCAAAGGGAGTTTGCTCTGTTAAAGGTTTAAAGGCTGGAGCTTGCTCATTGCTGACTTTATCTTCGCATGTGCCCACATAAAAAGGCTCAAATAACATTGTTACTCCTTAAATAAACCAAGGGATTCAACTTGGACAATCCTAGCCCTCTCCGATTAGCGATAACGTAATCGGAAGAATGTTGGCTTCGAAATGTGCGATTACACGAGTTAATCGCATATTTTAATGACAGCTTATTTACCCTTTATTGTCATTGCAAATTAATTCATATTGGCGGCTCAGGGTCGGATTGCGACAAATCGGCCCAGTGGGATTGTTAATGAGGCGGCCATCCCATCACAAACACACAACATTCACTTGCTTGCCAAACACCTCTTGCACCGTCGGAATCAAATGGTCATGGTGGCTCAGGAAGATAACTTGGGTTTGTTCTGACAATGCCTTAAGTGCTTCAAACCCCGCTTTTGATCGGACATCATCGTAGTTGATAAATAGATCGTCGGCGACGAATGGCAACGGCATGGCCTGTTCCAGATGCATTTCCAGGGCCGCCAGTCGAAGTGCCAGATAAAGCTGATCTCGTGTGCCGTCGCTCATGCCAGAAATACCGACCGGCTTGCCATCGGAGCGCAGCCCTTCCAATACCATCGGCTCCCGTTCAAAATCCACAATCAGCTTACTAAACGATCCGGACGTTAATGTCGAAAAGATCGTACCCGCTCGTTGTAACAGTGGCCCCTGCTTCTCTTCTCGATAGCGGTCAATTGACCAACGGAGCAAGCGCCCGGCGGTGAACACTTTTACATAGCGTTCAGCGGCATCCGACATTTGCGCAAGCGCTTCTTGGCGTTGGGCCTCCGCCTGTGTAGCCGCGTCTGATCCACCGATTTCGGACAAAGCCCGGAAGGCGTTTGCATGGTCAGCCGAAAGCGTCGTTTGCTGCTGCACTGCATCAGCAATTTCATCGTTGATGTGTGCGAGTTCAGCGGCCAGCTGAAGCAGGTTAGCCGCATCAATCTCCGCTTCGATTTGCATCCGCGTTAGACCATCGCCTCCATTGAGAAGAGTAGCCTTGGCCTCTGCCAGCTCGGCATGTAGGCGACGTTGCTCGTCAGATCGACCAATTGCTTCATTCAACAAAGTCGTGGTGTCAACACCCGCTTTTTCCATTAACGGTTTCAAACTCGCCATTGCTGTTTGACTGGATTCCTTGGCTTCCAATACCTGGCTGTTTGCAATACGCAGCGCTTCTTTAAGTCGACTGCTTTCCGCAAAAGACTCGCGGGCTCGCTCTAAACGATGGGCTAATGTTAGCGCAATTTGCTCGGCCGGCTGATCTTTGAGCTCAGCGGCAATGATTTGCGCGAGACGATGTGCTTCAACAGAAAACCCCTTCAGGTCAGCATTCATGGTGTCGATACGCTCGACTTGAATCTGCCGCATCTTGTCTAATTTTTCGGCGATTTGCTCAATGAGCTCAAGAGCCCCTTCCACCGTGCCACTATCGTTGTCGGGGGATAACCCCGTCTTGGCGAGCGTTGTTGCCCAGGCTTTAGACCAACGGCTTGCCTCCGCTTTCGCCTCTTCAGTGGTTTGCTTTAACGTTGTGGCCAGTGACTGCGCGGCAAGCCATTGTGCCGATAATGTTTCATGCCGAATTTTAGCGTTGTCGATGGCTTGGATATGCTGTTCCGCCTGAACGCAGAGGACAGACAAACTATCAGTCTCGACCACAGGCAGCCCGGCTTCTTGTAAGGCCTTGGCGAGGGATAATCTGGATGCTGCAATTGATTGACACAATGACTCCACGTCACTCTGTGCTTCTTGATAGGCAATGCCAGCAGACAGCGCCCTCTCCCGTCTAAGCATCCAGGCAGCCATGTCTTCTAAGTTAATGCCGGCTAAATCCATGCCGACTGCCTCTTGTGCCCATCGGTCATCAAACCGCTGAAGATCTTCTGCCCATTGTGAACATTGGCTTTCGATCAGCGTTAGGCTCTGCCGCTCCCGTTCCAGCAGTTGATTCAAGCTTTGCAGTTCGGTTGCTTCCTCGACATCGTCGAGTCGCCTATCCGCCACTTGGTCGGCATGGGTCATTTTCTCCTCAAACGTGTGTCCCTCACGTTTCAGATCAATCTCACCGGTTTTAATCGCCTCCCACGACGCATCTCGTTCAGTCCGCGCTGCAATCACCGCCCCCAGTGTCGTGGGATGATGTAGCGCATTAAACTGGGCAATTTGCAATTCAATTCGGGCAATCTCGGCGGTTTGATTTTTTAGTCGCAGTAATTCCGCTTTTCGATCTGCAATAAGGGCCTGCCGCTCTTGCATCAAACGGGTTAGTTTTTCTTGGCTAGGCGGCTGTAGTGCTATTAACTCAGGTAAGGGCTTGCGCCATTGCCCCAAATCCAACAATAAACCATCCAACGCCGACTTCGTCCTGGTCAGCGTGGCTTGTTGCTTTTGGAGGGCTATTTCGGTGTCACCGAATGATTTGGCGTTTGCTAACGCCGCACGTAGCGCGGGTTTGATCTCGCCAATCTGCAACTCAGCCAGTTGTGCTGATAGCGATTTGATTTCAGAATCCTTGGTCTTTTCGGCCTGTTCTGCTGCCCGTAATGTCTGAAAAATGCCGCCACGGTCGCGGACCAGTTGCCTGAGTTCCCGGCGTATCAGCAGTGTGGGTAGGCGCTGGGCAATGGCGCTTTCAGAGTCTTGGGTCCAACCCAGCTGGGCGCAGGCTTGAACAACCGCTTGCCAAAGCACGGCTATTTCCTTTTTTCGATGGGCGATATCGCCTTCATAGGCGCTGTATTGCAGGCGAAGGTTATCCAGTTTGGTGATGTCGGCAGCCAGTTCAAGTACGGCTACGTCCACCTCGATGTGTGATAACACTTCCGTGAGGTTTTCAACCTCGCCATTGCGCAGTTCCAGGCGCTCAAGGGCGATAGCTAGCTCTCGTTCTGCGCTTGCGAGAGTGGCCGCGGCCTCTGCCGGCAGTTCTATCACCTCGCCCAGTTCAGCCAGTTTCTGTTCGTTTTCCCTTAGGGTCATCAGAAACGGGGCTAGCCTGCGAATACGTTCAAGGCTATTACGCTGGCTTTGGCGTTGCTGATGTCGTTCGCGCTGATTATTGAGCGCTTCTTGCAGAGATTCGACCTTACTATGGGCGTCCACCCAGACTTTAGTGCGGACAGTGGCTTCCTTTAACGCGGTAGTCGCCTTATCGAGCTGATCTGAAGCGATGTAATAGGCCCGCTCATTGGATTTTCGGGGGGCCCAAAGCTTATCCGCCTCGGCAATCAGCGCATCACGGATTTTGCCGAGGCTGGCAACGCCGGCTGCCGATTGAAACAGAATCTGCCCCACGTCGTTCTCGGCATTGAGGATGCTATTTCCTCCGGACACCAAGCGGGTATGGTCAAGACCGAACATTTGATCAAAGAAACTTCTATCCGCAGTCCCAAGGAACGGTATCAACGCGGTATCCGACAAGATGGCATCCCCTGGCGAGCGCAGAGTTTGTTTTTGCGCTTTAGCGCGCTGAAATTCAAGCGTGCCTGCTGCATTGCCAATGTAAGCCCCTAAGCGCAATTCGTTAAGCGGGTGCAGAAAGCTATGAACGGAACGCGGCGGAATACCGAACAACAAATCAACAATGGCGGCCCGCAAGGTGGACTTGCCGGCCTCGTTGGGCCCCACAATCAAGTGAAAGTCCTGTTTGGCCACTGGAAACTCAACCGAGCGGTCAGAGAATTTGCCATATTTGATCAGGTCCAAGCGGTGGAAGCGCATTGTCACTCCACCTTGGCTAAATGAGACAACAGCCCCGGACGGACTTCGCGAACCAAGTCCACTAACTCGCCTGCACGGATGGCTTTAAAGTAAGGGACGCTGGTTTGTAATTCCAGGGGCGCTTTGTTGACTAGGCCCAGCAGATCATCTTGCAAGCCTTTAAGAAAGTCTGCATCTGATTCAGCTGCCTGCAGTAGGTCCTGTAAATCGGATAGCGCATCGGCACGTGCTCGTAGCGCCTCGCCGTCATCTGCCGCCGAAGTGGCCACCCTCACCTTTTCAATCCAAAGTCGCTCCGCCCCCATGGCGACGGCCAAGGCCAAGACTTCGGCACGCAGTTGCGACTCCAGTCCGAAAAGATCACCGTGCGCGGCTGTTTTGCCGGTGACGGTGACCCTAACTGCTAAGGGGATGGTCGACGGGCTGCTCTCTACCAGTTCGTCGAGGGCTTTGCCTATCCTGGATACTACTTCCGATAGCGTTTTGCACTCGGTAACATCGACGTCAAGATTAGCCCAGCGCAGAACATCGACGAACAGGCGCTGAATGTCCTGAATGCCCTGCTCGTCTGCCGTCACCATCACTGCTCCACGTGGTCCGGTCTCCCGGATATGACGCCCTTGAAGATTGCCAGGAAAAATCACGGTCGAAGCACCTTCCCATATTTGATGTTCATGTACATGACCCAATGCCCAATAGTGGTAACCCTTGGCATGCAGTTCATCCAAACTACACGGGGCATAGGTAGCATGCGCTGCATTGTAAGGCTCCATCTGCGCCGCCTGTAAAAATTATGCCCCATGTTGCATCCTGATGTTTTTCCCCAGGAGCGTTCCACATGGCCTTATCAACAAAATGGCTGCAGCATATTGAAGCGTGGCAGCAAA